>JBDNHU010000368.1:0-22471 GCA_041688615.1 Mariniblastus sp.
CAATCATTGAAGGGGTGATTGTGGCACTGAGTGCATTGAATCTGCAGCCCCATGAAAATTTTGGAAACCGAAGAAGTTGCAAGAGTCGCGTTTTCGTCGTTCACCTTGTCGATCAGAAAGTTAGCCGCACCGTTGAAATTCTCCTTGCCCGGTTGTGTGGTTCCCGTTGCGGTTACCAATTCGCGAACGAACAAGTCGTAAGATTTATTCCGAGCAAAACTGTCACGCAAATATTTCTGCATTCCTTCGCGATTAATCAGCGAATTACGCGCCGTACCGCCCGTGCGACCGATTAGCAAATTCGACCAAATGGTGGTCCAATTTCGCGCGTAGTCTAAAGTGTAACGGTCATCATAAAGCAAACGATTTACCAAAGCCTGGCGAGGATCCTTGGATGGATCGTTTTGAAATTCCTTCAATTCAGAAACGCTTGGGATTCGACCAAGCAAATCGATGAAAAGTCGACGAACCCACTTCCCATCTTCTTCAATCGCAGACGGACTTAGCTCATACTCAGCCCATGAGGCCGAAATCAATTGATTGATCTTTTCCACTTGCGGTGCCACCGCATTCGCGGAAGCGGGCGCATTGGCGGAAGCGGGTGCATTAGCGGAAGCGGGTGCATTAGCGGATGCAGGTTCATGGGAAGTAGCGGTGTTCCCATCCTCATGCCCGATCATCCAAACATGGCCCGCCGTGGCGTCGCAATTGCCGACACCGAAAATCGTTAGCATCACAGCAATACAAACCAGAGGCTTGACCCAAGTGAAACATGGCTTGAACCCAGTGGAATTCATCAAACCGGAGTTGGCATACAGAATGTTCGGTTGGCGGCCGTCAGACGATTGCCAATTTGAACTGGAACCGATCCGAGTGCGGCAACCAATAAAATTAGGGCCGTAATTAGAGATAACCGTTTGCTCGTTCACAGGTTGCCTACTCCAAGATCAATCGATTACATAAGCCCCGTTGCCAATGAAATTCTAGTCCTTAAACCGTCCCAGTGCAGCACGATTCTTCGGCGAATGCCAAACCTTTGGGCAATCCTATGGATCGCCTTCGCAATTGTTCAACACCAGAAGAACTCAGAACTTTGTGGCTTTTGCCACTTCCACAACGAATGAGTACTCGCTGCAGGATGTATTATAATTAAACACTGTTCAAAAATCAAACACGACAGACTTGAACAACTGTTAATCTAGCGAGATATCGCATTGAAAAGCAAGTTTGCGAAGTTAACAGCCTGGAAACCACCTCACTAGAAGATGGATTTGAACTGACAAACTGAGGAAATACCTCAGTTTGTCCGCTCAAACCGTTGCCTCGTCTCTGATCCGGCCCATTATGATCGATGCTTTCAGCGGTGGCTTAAATCCGCCTCCCACACCGACTTTAATTCATTCAAGACTGGATCTAAGGAATAGTGATGCAAACACAGTGCCAAAGGTGATAGGGCTGTAAATATTTCCTGGCAGAAGGCCCTTTGACGCTGCTTCGGAGCCCCAATCCCCGGCACTTTTAGATATTTCCACCTAGCCCAGGAATCAACGTTCGATCTTATTGAAAATCATCCCTATCGGACCTGAACGTATCGCCCTTCCGCCAGCTCTGCTCCTAAAATATAAACGGCTCGATAGCCTGTCGAACGCTTGCAACCAAAGACTTGCTCTCACTTTTGCGATCTAAAAAACCTGTGAAGTCACCCAAAAATGGATTTCAGACGTTTGTTTTGCCTCAAAATCTCCATTGAATCGGGAAAACTAGCTTGCCAAGCTGCCTTAATCCTCGATTTGCATTTGTGTTTTTTCAACAATTCAATAGAATGTGCCGTTCGACCTGAGGGTTCAAGGACTCGGCTGTGGTCGTTGATTAAATAGCAAACAGTCCATTTTGACTCGAATGTCGCGGTCCATCGCGGCGATGATGAGATACTTAAAGAGGATTTTGATCTGTGGGAACGAAAAGAACTGGTAAAGGTCGACGAAAACTTGGTAGAAAAAAACGCCGCATGCGTTCCAAGATCCGCCACCGCAAAAAATAATTAGCGGTCCTGTGTAAGTGATTTTATGCGGGAATGATTTTATGCGGGCGTTTTGCGAGGATGATGACTTGCCTGACTGATGGGTTACTTCGTTTCGGATGTAACTATTTTTCAGGGTGTCAGGTGCCAAGGTCCAAGGTCCAAGGTCCAAGGGTGCCAGGTGCCAAGGTCCAAGGGTGCCAGGGCGCCAAGGTCCAAAGGGATGCTGACAATGGATCCATAGAGCCCAGCTTCCGCTTCCTTGCAGCCCGGCACTGGTTAACCGGACAAACGATTGCTGCTGCTTGCAGATATTTTCGTCCGTCAATCAGTGACGGCAAAGAAATCCGGCAATCCCTCCCAGAGTTCGAATTCAGAAAGCCTCGTCAAGCCTGCTCGCCGCGGTTTGTAACGGGGTTTATTCTATGCGCTAGGGTGGCCCGTTATGTGATTGTCGGGATCGGGTCAATTGAGTTAGTCGATACGCTGGTACAGTAAAGCAAAACAAGCTTCGCCACTTCCGATTGGATTTTATGGCTGGACGACTTCTGATTTTGTTAGCCGCGGTTTTTTGGAGTTCAAGCGGCTTTTTCGCAAAATCGCCCGTGTTTGATGACGTGCCACCTGAAACTCGAGTGGTGATGCTGGCGTTTTGGCGCGGAATCTTTGCCTCTTTGGTTGTGGCCTGCTTTGTCCGTAAATGGCAATTCGATTGGCGTCTTTTGCCGATGGCCGGCTGCTTCGCAGCGATGACCTGGACGTTTCTTTCGGCGCTGATTTACACCGAATCCTCGTTGGCGATCTGGCTTCAATACCTGGCACCGGCGTGGGTTGTCATCCTGTCATGGCTGCTGTTTCACGAAGCGCCCGAACCCTCTAGCCGAATCATGCTCTGGTTTGCCTTTGTGGGGGTTGCCATCATTTTGACATTCCAATTCCTGACGATCTCCGCCAATTCGTCGACCTGGGGTATCGTGGCCGGTTCCTTATCAGGGTTCTTTTACGCGGTCGTCATTGTCATGCTAAGGCGACTTCGAGCGATGGACGCCATGCTTTTGGTACTGGTCAATCAATCCGTGACGGCACTGGTATTGTTGCCGTCGACGGTGTCTCTAGGTTGCCTACCGCATGGCAATCAATGGCTTTACTTGGCAGGCTTTGGCATCTTTCAGATGGGACTGCCGTACATGTTTTTTGCATACGGATTGCGAAAAATTTCAAGCCAAGAAGCCAGCGGACTGGGAATGCTTGAACCGCTACTGGTTCCCGTTTGGGTGTACATTGCCTGGCGGCACTTGCCCGATTACCAACCGCCCAACCAATGGACACTGATCGGTGGCGGTTTTATCCTTATAGGCTTGTTAATCCAGTTGGCGATTCAATTCCGGAAGCATCGACAACTTCCCAAAGGAACCGCTACCTGGCAGAGCGAACGCAATCAAGTAAATATTCAATCCGTAATGGGAACCGACTTTTCGCCTGTTGAAAAAATTCCTCACCCCATGAAACTTACAGAACAATAGCGTTTGCCAAACTTGTGTCTTGCCCGATGAAGACCGGCAGCCAAGAGAGACAGCCAACCGCACGAGTGATCGCGTGGACCCGAATCCTATCGATTGCCTTTGGTGTTCTTAACGGAGTCCTACCATTTTATTCAACAATGATCTTCTTCTGCCTGAATTGTTGAACACGTGGATGTGGATTTCTGCCCCTTCAGATGAACCATTGACGTGGCTGCTTCGCGCGACCGGCGTTTTGCAAGCATGCTTTTGGCAAGCGGTTTGGGTAGTGGCTCCGATCGCCATCTTTGCCATTGTGTTTCACGGCATTGAGGCAATCGTACAGCGCCGACTGGTCGAAAGATTCGGCTGGCGAGCAGCGCTTTGGACTGGTTGGATTGGCACTCCGATCCACGAATCCAGCCACGCTTTGATGTGCTGGGTCTTTGACCATAGGATCGAATCCCTGGCGCTGTTCGAACCCGACAGCCGTGATGGGCGACTAGGCTATGTTCGCCACACATACCAGCGAGGCAATTGGTGGCAAGAGACAGGCAACTTCTTTATAGGCCTGG
Organism: Mariniblastus sp.; assembly: GCA_041688615.1. GTDB lineage: Bacteria > Planctomycetota > Planctomycetia > Pirellulales > Pirellulaceae > M30B19. Next base: position 4,095 of record JBDNHU010000368.1, read on the forward strand.
CACCATTGGCCGGCGGCACGGTCATGCTGTTGCTGCTGACATGGATGCTGTACCCCAATCTGGTCGAACACTTCTTGAATACGTCCACCACGTTTGGACAAGCAAACGCTTCGGATTGGCCTAACGAACTTGCATTGCAACCTGCAACGACGGCCTCGCCACTTCCTGCATCAGGAAGCACAACCGAAGCGATCCCAGGCTTAGCCGCTGGGCTGACGCCGCCGGTCAATCAATCATTGAATCCCACGCTTAGCATGCTGGGGTTGATTCAATCCACAACCTACGCTTTTGGCCAATTGTTCAGTGGGTCGAATCTTTGCACTTCGCGACTCTGGCTATTTCTCTATTTGACGCTATGCATCACCAGTCACATGGCACCCAGCAGCAGCGACTATCAAGGCGCGAAAAAAGGCGGCCTGTTGTTTCTGACGTTTTGGCTAATGCTGAACATTTTGTACGGCATGCTGGGAATGTCCATGGATGTCTGGACCGAAGCGCTGGCCCCGATCTGGCAATTGGTTTTCGCGATGCTACTTCTGGCGATGGGACTGGGCTTTATCGTTTCGGCAATGGTCTTCACACTGACCGTTGCTTGGGACTGGATCCTGCAAAGCGTGCACGCTCCAGGCCGGAAATAGAAAACTGTTTGGCTACTGAACTCATCAGCACCCAACCAAGAACAACGACGTACGATTCGGTTGACCGATTCTGTCGACCGATGCAGTGTCATCACTTGTAGCGATTCGCCCCATTACGACTGTGATAGGACGGGAACAAGATTCTTTCAGTGTTGATAGCACATCAAGTCGATCAAAACTGTACCTCAGAAACGACAACGTTGCCAGCAATGCAACGCTGCCCAAGCCCAACCGTTTGCCATTGCGGATCGAAGTCATGTCCACCAAAACCATTCGAATCGTCACTCGTGATGTTGATGGCTCGTTGAAGACTCGCGACCTTGACGGATTTGACGACTTGATCAAATCGCACGAACAGATTGGAATTGACGACTCCAGCACCGACCTTACTCTTCGAGGCTTACCGGTTTTCCGCGGCTTGATTGGTCCAATTCCCGAAGGTCGAGTGATTGCTAGATACGAATCTCCAGAAGTTTTTGAGGTATTGACCAAAGAATGGGCCAACTTGAAGGCTCCGCGGCGCAGACGTCGACGACGTAGCGAAATCGATGCCGACGAAAAAGCCAAGGCCCTTGCGATGTCCGCCGAACATGCCCAAGATGACGATTCAGATGCCGAACCGAATTGGAACTGAAGACAGCCGAGCCAACCCAAAGTACTCCTACTTAATACGTGTCATTCACACGAGCCATTGACACGTTTACAGAATAGAAAATATTCGTGAGCTTTTCGCAGGCGAACGAAACAATAGAGCGACCTAAATCATCTGCTGGGGATGACGTAGGTCGCTTTTTTTACGTCGCTAGAAAACCGCCGGTTCCGCCCTGCTTCCCGCCGCACGGTTCGGGTTTCGCCAACCGCAAACCTGCAGGTCCAGCCTTAAGATCGAACCGATTGGGCAGGCCAAGCATGATTTCCTTGGTAAGCCACTGCCGTAATCCGATAAGCGAACCACAATGCGGACAAGCCGTTTAAGAACACGGCATTGCCAATTATCATCCATCGCATAAATGGAATCGCAGCCACAAAACACTGTTCCAGGCCCAATAAAGTCTTCGGATACCAAGCCGTCCCAGCCCATACCGCGATGCTGGTCAAAACCAGGAACATCCCTGCGGCCAAGACACACCCGATATTCCAAGTCAAAACCTTAGCCAACATCGAATTGGAAAACCGCCCGGAAATCTGCCAACGATCAACCAGACCATTCCAAAGAACAGGCAAAGTCATCCCAACATAGACTGCGACCATGACTGGCCATTCGTACGCGCCAAGCCAGAAGTCCGTCACCAACATCGACACCAAAGGAACAAGCACGGCCAAACGCCAGTCCTTGATGAGGGCGCCAGCCAACAATGCCGCTGCCATTCCTGGCTTGAAATTGGGCTGATCCAGCAAGATTCGCCCGGCAATCGAAACGACGATCAACACCAATGCCGTCAACATCGTTTCACTTACGCTTTGCGGTTGCCACCAAGCTGCTGTTCGTTTTGTATTCATGTTCATCTCTTAGCCAAATGCACTTACTTGTCGTTTTTAGTCATATCAAGTCGAGCCGAATCCCAGTGGCATCAAATCTTTGATGTCCCCAAACTCAGACTCACCTGGACCAGTTTCACCTGCAATAAGACGACCCGGTCGCTGAAGCGTTCGCTTCGCTCGCACGTGAAGTCTACTCGTACTTTCCAAAGGTCCACAAGATCTGATCGCCAGGTTGGACCACCAAAGCATCACAACTCTTGTCGCCCAACTTACCATTGACGCGAAATATCCAATTATGCCCCGCAGAGCCCAGGTTCTCCTGACCAGCCAGGGAATTGACAAAACATGTTTCGCCCTGCCCTGTGGATTGGATCCCAACGCCCGGGCCCATCGCCTGGGTCGCACCAAAGACCGTCATCGACTGTTGCCAGGCTATGTCCGCTTGATAAGCGGTAACCTCTTCAGACGTCTTGATCAAGATCGAGACGGTTTTCGCCACCTTATCGGCAGAACTGTCCTGCTGAGTACTTGGCTGATTCAACCCCGAATCCGAAGTTGCCTGCGGTTTACTGGCTTGCGATTTCTCCGTTTGCACGTTCTCTGAATTCGAAACATCCTGGCAACCCATCGCCAGAATCACAACCGTTAGCAACAGCAAACTAAACCACAGCCTTGGTACCGCCAACAATCCGAACATCCAAGTCTCCCTTACCAAGAATCCAACTCCCGCCAAAACACCGTTTCTGTCCCGCACGAACGGCAACCGCCATATATGTGACGGACACCGTCGCCAGACTAGTATATCCAATCTGCCCCCAGCTGATCAGTCGTCGCGTACCCATTTCCGCAGGTTTCGCGTATGCTGATTCACTTCGCTTCGACGAAATGATCTTACCGAGAACGCCTTTGATTACCTTGATGCGGTTGATTCATGAGTTTTCCGACACAAACGCAGCCAGATATCCAATTCGTTGCCACTGGTCTTGAATTGCTGGATTCTGGAATCGCACTGCTAACACTGGACGATCCGGATTCCAGCGCCAACGTGATGAACGCCCGTTTACAGCAGGAACTGGCTGCACGCGCCGACCAACTTCTGAACGCCACCGCTTTGGTTCGCGGCTTACTTGTGGCGACCGCCAAGCCGCGAATTTTTATCGCAGGCGCCGACATCAAAGCCATTGCTTCCACCGCGCACTATACGCATGATCAAGTCCTTGCGTTTTGTGCTGTCGGACAAAAACTGTACCAACGCTACGCCACCATGCCGTTCCCAACGATCGCTTTAATTCAAGGCGCCTGTGTCGGCGGTGGCTTGGAATTCGCGTTGGCAATGGACAAGCGAATTGCCGTTGATGATCCATCGACGTTGCTGGGGCTACCCGAAGTCCACTTGGGCTTGATTCCTGGTTGGGCTGCGACCGCTCGGGTGCCTCGATTGTGCAGTGTCGAAACAGGAATGCGACGGATCGGCAGCGGAGAGAATTTCTCGGCAAACGTGGCTCTAGACATTGGCCTGATCGACGCACTCACTTCTCAAGATCAACTATTGGAACAAGGTGTTAGCAGTATCCTTAAGCCAAAAGGCGATTGGTACACAGCTCGACGCCAAGAAATGCTAGGCCCGGCGCATCGACTGTTAGAAAGTCAAATCATCAGCCAGATCCACCAGAAAGTCGGCGACACTGACGACCGAAGGACCGTAGCGAGTGCAACACCGTTGGATCCGTCGGAACTAGATCAACTGGCCACCAAGATCATTGCACAAAATCGCGAGAACTCGCCGACATTGAACCCCATCGCGCCTCAGGTGGTTGTCGATTTGATCCGTCGTTCGGCCTCGGTTTCATTACAAGAAGCTGCGGATATGGAAGCGGTGGCCATGGCGACGGTCTATACGTCGCCCACGGCCCAGGCGATGGTCAATTCGTTCCTGCTCAACGATCGAGCCAAGAAGTCACCAGGACTTTGCCCACGCCCCGCGGACTTAAAGCCCATAAAAACCTTGGGAATTGTTGGCCTGGGTGTGATGGGTGAAAGTTTAGCCCAATTGCTATCCAGTTCGCCATGGAACCTTATCTTATTTGATCAAGATCCAGCCAAGCGTTCGTTGATGGCCCAAACATTTGGGCAAGCTAATCTCACGGTTGCTCAATCCATTGAAGAATTGGCTAATTGTGATGTCATTTTAGAAAATGTGTTTGAACAATTGGCCGTCAAACAACAAGTCTTACAGCAGCTGGAATCCGTGGTTGGCCCCGAAACGATTCTCCTGACAAATACGAGTGTGATTCCGATTGAAAAAATGACGGCCGCTTTGCAGTATCCCGAACGCTTTGGAGGCTTGCATTTCTTTAACCCGATTCGTGAAACAAAATTGGCGGAAATTGCGACTCACCCAAGCATGTCTGCCCAAGCGCAATGGACCGGTCATTTGATCGCCAAACAAATTCGCAAGTTAACCATTGTTGTGGGTGATGGCCCAGGCTTGGTTGTCAATCGTTTGCTGATGGCGTTACTTAATCAGGCACAACACCTGCTGGCCGAAGGCTTTACCGTAGGGCAAATTGATGCCGCTGCCGTTGAATTTGGATGGCGATTGGGGCCCTTTCAAATCCTGGACGTCATCGGTTTGTCCACAGCCTTCGACGCCGGTCGGCAAATCTCATCCGCATTACCCGGTTCCGTTGACGCCCCGCCCTTCTTGGTGCCGCTGATCAAGGCCGGTCGGCAAGGCCTGAAGAATGGCTTGGGATTCTATCGATATGACGCCGATGGCACGCGAATAAATGACCCTCAAACCGCGAATCTGATCGGGGTTTATATCAAGGATACGAATCAAAGTCCGACTCTGAATTCTAGTCAGATTGGCCTACGACTTGCCGCAGCTATGGTATGGCAAGCCTGCGAAATCTTAGAACGACGGCAGGTTCACACCGCATCGGACATCGATCTATGCACGATCTTAGCGTTGGGTTTTCCCGTGGATAAAGGTGGACTACTCTTTTGGGCCGACCAGCAATCACCCGCCCACTTGCTTCAACAAACGCAAACCGTTGGTAAAAACTCCGGCACTTCCAACCCAATGAATTTGCCACAGTGCGCGCTTGATTACCTTTATTCAAATAAGAAATTCTACGGGTAAACCCTGGAAACCACTTCTCTACCGATAAGTAAGAAGCGCTGCCGCCAAACGCCAACACTTTCCTGTCAAGAATTACGGGCACTCATTGGCATTTGCCCAGTCCAGAGAAGACGACCGACGGTGCCAGCCAGAACTTAGGTTCTCCCAAAAGTAAACGGAATTCGATTGATGAAGTCTCACGGCGGATCCCCTGGGGTACGCGCTGCTAAACATTCCAATCGATCTCCTGAAAGATCGCTTGCAATTTCTAACCGCGAATCGGTGTAACCATCGGCACATGAGCCACCCGCCCCTGCAAGTGGCTTCTGAAATTCTGATGCGATTGGCGATTCTGACTCGACGGTCCCAATTTCACAAAATTGTGAAGCGTCGCCTTCAATTCGTCATAGGCACGACGTGAAATATTCGCGTGCTGATTTAGCACCAGTCCCACAGCGGTTTGACTTTGTGATTTTGACATGGATTTGATCTTCCCAAAGTTGACTTCGAACCCTTCTTCCTGAACGATCTGACAAACCGTGTCTTGAAAACTAAGAATGGACCTTTGAAAATCACGCTCACCCGAAAACAGTAGATCGTCGGCATATCGAGTGTACCCAACACCCGCCGAACGCGCCAAACCACTTAATCGACAGTCCAAAGTAAAACCGCATAGGTTGGCAAGCATTGGCGAAGTTGGACTGCCTTGCGGCAGATGCGGGCGTTCATACAATGCTTGATGCAGCCAACGATCTGCGAGAGTCCCGAAGGCTGGAAAATCTTCCCACACACTGGCCGGTGTCCAATTGGTACACAAACCTGTTAGTGCCCGGCACAATGGTTCAGGATATCCTGCTGTCTGGAAGATCGCCCGTACCTGTGACTTTCGGACGGAAGGGAAAAAATCCTGCAAGTCCATTCGCAAGACGTGATGTTTTCCCAAATGGGGCGTCACGAACGTCGTAATCGATCTTGAGTTGACAAATCCATGTGCGGCCGGGTGCACAGGGATCTCTGACAGAATTTCGAACAAAATCTGACGTTGAATTGCCTTCAATCGCGGTTTCGGAGATTCGATCAGGCGACTACGACCCGCAGTCCGTTTAGCCAACCAACGATAGCGATAGTGGCATAGCTTTTCGTAACTGGCCAGTCGCTCGCGCCCAGCATGATCTACGAACCAATCGAGATGATTAGCGGGGATCTGCAAACGAAAACACAATTGATCCAACGTAACAATGGCTGGCACTTGCCAACGATGCGGACGCCCTACCGCAGGACTCATGGCGGATTGCGACATTGGAATCGAAACGATTTTGACAGACTTTTTCTAACACTGACGTAAAAATTGCTCATCACTCAGCAAGAACCGAACCACTTGCAACCGTCTTGCACGACGCTTGGCCCCTAAACTTTCCAGCATGCGATCAACCAAACTAGGAATCCACTTCCAGTGCTTTCCCAAGACGTCATTGGCCTGAACTTCTAATTCAATTTTATTCCAAGCTTGCCCCAGAAACGCGTCTGCCAAGTGGGCGGCGATTTGTGTCGAATATTCCATAGCCAACCGATTCAATAGACGCTTGACGACCCTAAACCGCGACCAGCGACAACCTGCGGACAAACTTAAGGCGGTCTCTATTGAAATGAAGTAGGTCCCAAGTGACAAAACGGTGGCGATTACCAATTCAACCTGACAAGTCCTGCGTGAGAGGCTGTGCGTAAGCGCGCACGTCGTCTCACGCGACGAAAATCCAGTCCACTCTAAAGCCTCGGGGTAGCCCCGAAGTCACACCACCAAACCATTCGAAAATAGTATGTGTGCTTACTTGAACGGCAATCGCCACCAAAAGAAAGCTTGAAGGCCGCGCAGGCCCGTGTCAACCAGTCGTGATCAACCCTGCCTTACAGTTTCAGAGCCTCCGCAGCAGGGCTTTCATCGATTCGCTTCGCCTCAAATCGTCGTTTCTAACGCAAAACATAACCACTTTTGACTGCGATCCACTCTTAGCAACGCTTAGCAACGCTTAGCAACGCTTAGCCGTAAGTCAGCTAGTAACACAGGCGGAGAAAAAATGGGCCGCAATTTTGGCACGAAACCTAAGCGAGTAACTTCGATATCCAATTGCTTGCGCTGCGTGCCGATATCTCTATTACTAACGCTCGTCTAAAAAGCCCCCATTGCCGCAAAGCGGCCTTAGCTGGCGAAGCAAATTGTACGAACTAGTCAAACGAGAATTCACCTCAACAATCGACACTCGCTCATCCGCAGCGGCGACCGCGTCTATTCCCACCCAACCGCAAAGCGAGGCCAATTGTTCGGGCGTGAACAACTTCTGCAGTTCCTGGAACGTCTTTCTCTGCAGTCGCTGGGCCAGTTCTGGCTTGATTAAAATCCCGCCAGTGTATGACACCTTTTGGCAGCCCTTCAATTGATCCGCGAATTTTGCTGGAACCACCAAACGATCGAATTTCAATATTTGCTTACATGCGGGCAACACTCGCACATGATCAGATTCTACGATCATCGAAATACTAAAAGCCATCCCATGGACCCACGGGCCAACCAGCAGGGACTGTTCCATTGGCGTTTCAATTTTCAACTCGCGACGCATTTCAAGTACGAATTCGGTCAAGCGAGCGTGCGATTCAAACGGTCGACAAAGCTGCAATCGCCAAACGTCCGTCGAACCGCAACTATCACTCGGTTTTACGCATAAAGTATCGACACTGCGAATGAGCCTTTCAAATTCGTCCGTATCAACGTCGGCGCATTTCCCGCCTCCAAGTCGTTGCGTGCCTGCTGCCTTACTGCTGGACTCCGAATCCCCCGGTTGGATTCGCAGCGAAGGAATGCTGGTGCTAAGAAGCTTATCTTCGCAAAGTGCAACCATCTGCAATGAACTACCCGCAATTTTCTCCTCCGCAAACGACAACAAGGATTGCCAATGCCGCTGCGTGGGTTCAGGAGCGATCAATACAATCGCATCCGCTTGGGCAGCTTGGTCACGCAAAGCGATTTCTGTCGCTGCTAGTGAATCCACGGAAATCACATGCAAGCGATGATTCAAGTCGCCAATTGACCCTGGAACCTCATACGTTGCGACCCCGACACTCTGCGTTAACCGCGAAATTTTTTGTCGCCATGAGTCAAGCTTCCAACCTTCTTGAAACAAGGCCTTGTCCGTTGCAAAACGTAAGTGATTTTGCCGGAGTTCTTCGAAACCAGAACCTTCAGAGCCTTTGGCATAAGCAAGGCCAATGGAGATTTCAGGTGCCTGGCACGGAAGCTTTTTCGGAAGCATTTCTTCCTGGCCTGCTTTGATTGCCGCCAAAAGGTCACTCGCCAAAAAGTCACTCGCCAGAGCACCCCGAGGGTCCGAAGTTGCGGCGGTTCCCAGTCGTTCATCCCACAGAAGAACCACTTCAATCGACGAAGCCGTGGCAAGTGAACGCGATATGCACCCGACAATCGACCTAGCTAAGTTCACAAATTTCAGCTTGCCAGCGTCAGTAGCGTCAGTAGCGTCAGGAGCGTCAGGAGCGTCAGGAGCGTCACTGCCCCGCTTGGGCGACTTGCATGATCCATCGGCCTGAGGAACATACGAAAAAGACAAACCCTCAGCGGCAGGACGTAGCAAATCAGCGGTCAAACCACCGGTCATTGCCAAGCCTTCGGCAATCAAACTTGCCGGTGGCTGCTGGTCGCCAAACAACCACATACCACCCCCAGTCACGGCTTCGAAGACTAGCACTCGCACCGATAAACCTTCCACTAATCTGACCAACGACCGATCTTTTTCAATTCATCGTAGCCAAACTACCAGGGAAGGCTAAACGTCGACTTCGGGTGCTACTTGGCCTTGCTTGGAGTCAGACGCCCCCATCTGAACCACCGTAATTCGGTTACCGCGGATTTCCAGAATTTTGACTGGTAAATCGACTTCTATAAACTTACCATCAGCCACCACATCAATACTTCGGCCTTCGATCCTGGCTCGACCGGCGGGTCGCAACACGCTTTCGGTGCGTCCTTCGTCACCCACTTTCAATCCAGCGGCACGACCGAATGTAGCAACGTTTGACTCGCCATTTTGGCCGCCATTTTTTTTGTCTTGCGATTTTAGATCAGCCATTTCTGGTGGTGCCAACGCTAATCGATTCAAGGCAGGAATGCTGCCGATATAGTTGATTACCGCCAGGACGCCGAGCAGACCGAAAACGCCTGAAGCCGAAACCGTCAAAACCGTCCACCCTAAATCTTGCCATTGGCTATCATTGGTGGGATAAAGAAAATCCAAACAGGCCATGATCAGCGACGCGCCAACCAGGCTGACTCCCATAATTCCAGCGACACCAAAACCGGGAATCACGAACAGTTCAGCCAACAGGAAGACCACGCCTAGCAGGAACAGCAACACCTCCAGCCAGCCGGCCGTTCCGCCAGCAAAGTGACTCCAGAAGAACAGCGAAAAGCAAAGCAACGCGACCAAGCCGCCCACACTAATTCCCGGAGCCGAAATTTCAATAAACAAGGCAATAATGCCCACCGCCAGGATCAAGCCCGTAATCCAAAAGTTATTCAAAAAATCTACCACCGAATCGGTGAAGCCGTATGTCCGCTTCTGCCAATCACCGGTCACCGAAATTTGCTCTTCCAAATCTTTCCTATCTAAAACGGACCCTTGACTAATTCCCAGCTCGGCTGCCCTTCGATCTGGCACGGCCAAAAATCTTCCCGGTCGGGTTTCGGCAATCAGTTGCCAGCCCCCTTCCAGTTCCTCCCTGGCAACCACACCGTTAACCGCCTGCCCCTGAGCCTGCTCATTCGCGTTGGCTGGCGGTCGAACAGGTCGCCTTGGCTTGTCCGCCTGCGGGTCACCATCCGGAGTTCCCATCGATACCAACTTGAATTGATTGGGTGCATCTTTTTGTCTATAAATCACCGCGTACTCGTCGATCATCGCTTCAGCCAAGTCGGGCGAGCGCCCATGCAACTCACAAAGTGCCCTGGCTTTGGCGACCAAGATGGAACGAATTTTTGCCGGAGCGTAGCGAAACGCCATCATCGTAGGATCCAGTTGAATGACGCCAATGTCACCAATGGTCGCTCCGGGTTGGAGCACAATGTATTCGCAGCCCAACGCAATTAATGCGCCGCCACTGGTTGCTTCGCGTGGAATCAAAGCCACCGTTTTCGCCCAGTTCACCTGAGCCAACAGGTCCGCGATTTCCATGCTTTCGACGGCGCCACCGCCAGGTGAATCGATCTGGACAACCAATAGGTCTGCTTTGGCTACTTGAGCTTGCAAGACTCCCGAGCGGACAAACTTCAACGTGGTACCATCGATCGCGCCTTTAACTTCCAACAGAAAAGGACGCTTGAAGGGGCCAGCCGCTTTCAAATCCTCCAGTGACCGCATTCTGGCAACGGATGTCGCCTTACTATCCGTTTTGACTGCTTGTTCTGCCTTAACTGCTTCCTGGGCGTCCGCTGGGTTCGCATCCACCTTAGCTTCGCTTTCCACTTCTCCCGGTGCAGCCTGATCCTGAGGTTGTCCAGGCTGCCACAATACGTGTCGCAAGTCGGTTTGGGAAACGACAACCGGTTGCCGAGCCCCGTGGTGCATTGGGGAACTGGAGACGTAATTGGACAACTTCGCCGACTGTTGTTGCGTGGTTCGCAAATGGTCCCAACACTGGCCAAGCGGCAAGAGCAACGCAATCAACAGCAGTCCAAAAAAACAATTCCGAGCATCAAAAGTTGTCTTAAGGTAAAAGGTCATCAGAAACCTTGCGGGAAAAAGAAGGCCGAATCGATCTCAATATCAAACGAACCAGTGATCGTCTTCAAACGGACGATCTGCCCATGTTTTTCAAGGCAGGCCCGACGACTGGCATACGCTAACCGCTACCGAACTTGCCGACATAACGTCAGAACGATGGTTTTCTAATGATAGCACAAATGGCCTTGAATTGAGCACGTTTCGCCCGAATACCTGCAAGTCCGAGGTCAACTTAGGACAAAAATTGATGGCATTTTCAAAGACTGGTCTTGTCAGTTTTATCGATTCGGAACACGTTATTAGTCAGCAGCTAGGCAGGTCTGCCATTTGCAGCCTGATATTCAACAAACATCGCGATTATGACAAATGGATTTGTCAGACAGAGCATGCGTACGTTTGACCATGGCAGCGAAACCAAGACTGATGGACTGCGTGGGTTGGATCGAGTGAACTTAGTTCGATCACAACCACTAATTTGCAGATTCGAAAATGTGCAGATTCGAATCCAAAAGGCCCAAGGAAGGGTAACTGATGCCAATTTTTTCCACTATTTGTCAGGCAGCCTCAAGTGTTTGCCGACCTCGTTCCACTGCTTCAAAGGCAGGGGGTTGGATACGGGTTGCAGTCCAACGGGTTGCAGTCCAACAGAAAACGGGCAAACGGAAAACCTCTGGCGTTTTCGCCACCATTTGCTTGACGTCACGTTGCTGGGTTTCTGCAGTCATTCAAGCTATTCTCGTTGCACACGGCTTGCTTGCATCTCGACTGATTCCCAAATGTTTGCCTACAAAATGCTTAGCCACCGCGTCTGTATTCCTGCTTACCCTATTAAACATTCCTGGCAACACCCTGGCCCAAGTAGATTCAAACGGCGCCTCAGAATATCGTAGCGCAAGATCTAGTAGCGCAAGGGCTGACGATTCGCAAAAACAGTTAGGTACCGGCATTCTGTTCTTCACTCAGGCTGGATGCCCGCCGTGCCTCCAAATGGCCCCCGTGGTCGATCACTTGATCAGCAAAAGCTGGCCGATTCAAAAGATCAATACTGCCGCGAACCCTCAATTGACCCGACAGTGGAATATTCGCACAACGCCGACAATCGTTGTCGTCAAGAACGGACAGGAAATTGACCGACGCTCTGAGATCTTAACCGCACACCAAATCAGTCTATTGTTATTAGACGCGGGCTATCAGGCCGATCTGAATGTCTTAACCAAGCCAACAGCGGTTTCGCCGCTCATGAATTTCCTGGACCGACTGCGTCCTGGCAAGCGGCACAACAGGCTGGACAGCGGGGACCCGCAATTCGTTGCCGATCCCACTGCATCGATTCCCGTTCGTGAACTTTCACCCGCCGAAGCGAAAGCACTGTCGGCCACTGTCCGAATCAAAGCAAGTTACTCGGATCGAGGCCAAATCGTCACCGACTTCGGAACGGGAACGATTATCCATCGAACCCAGGACGATATCCTTATCCTGACGTGTGGCCATGTCTTTCGCGACAGTCAGGGGAACGCGGAAATCAAAGTGGACCTAGGATTCGCGGGTGGTGCTTCAACACAAACGGTCCCAGCCTACCTGCTTTTGTTTGATGCTGGAGCGCCCGACGTTGCCATCATCGCGGCGTCAACCACACTGGACATTCAGCCCGTTGAATTGATTCAAACCCAATATCAGCCCGCACAAAAGATGCTCACGTTTTCCGTTGGTTGCGATCTGGGCAAGCCTGCGACGGTTCGCCGAGGCAACTACCTGTCGACCAGTTTATGCGGCGAGGCACATTCGATCGGACAGCGACCGTCGAACATTCAAGCCAAAAAGTATGACGTCTCAGGGCGTCCAGTGGTCGGGCGCAGCGGTGGAGGACTGTTCACCTCTGACGGGAAACTATTCGGGGTCTGCAACGCCGCTGTGGTTGAAGCCGACCAAGGTGTTTATTCGTCGATCGACAACGTAATCGCGATCCTCGAAAAGGCAAAGTTAAACAGCCTATTCGATCCCACTCACCGTTTAGCTGGAACTCAACGACAAGATGCACCCTTGGCATCACCACTAATACAGCGGACCGATTTTCTAGCTGACTCAGGCGGGTTTGGCCGAAATGAAGGTCAATTGAATTCGGCTGGGGAACCGTCGCCAGCTTTCAGCTCTTTAGCTTCGACACCAGCCAAACGACGGTTTGCTCCTGCAATGAACTTGTTGGACGCGTCTTCGTCGGTTGCCTCGGTTGCCTCGGTTGCAACTGATCGCAATATCGCAACGGATTTAAATTCAGCGTCATTGCCATCCGCGGGCCAGACGATTGTCGTGATGATCCCCGACCCCAACCATCCATCAGGGCAACGATCCGTTGAAGTCCCAGCCACCGCTAATCTATTGCAACAAATCCACTTAGCACAGCAACTAGGAAATTCATCGCCGGCTGGATCGCCTGCCCAACCGAACGCACTTCCTATCCATCGACTGGCACCTGGGATCAGTTCAACTGCGTCCATCCGCGCTCAATCACCCAAGTAATTTCCTGCATGGCAGATCTTTGGTTCCCCATCGCTAGTGAGTTGAGGTGCTTAAACCCTCCGGACATCAACCAAGACATCGATTACAATCACTCCGGTCCATGCAATTCAAGATCAAGAGAGATTCCCGATGACTTTCATTTCCGACGACTTTCTACTTAGCAACTCTACCGCTCGGCAACTTTACCACGACGTCGCGGCCAATCAACCGATCATCGATTATCACAGCCACTTGCCGCCCGACGTTATCGCTCGGAACGAAAATTTCTCTACGCTTTTTGACGTTTGGCTGGCCGGCGATCATTACAAATGGCGAGCGATGCGAGCGGCTGGAATCTGCGAAGAACTTTGCACGGGCAACGCGTCTGCCAGAGACAAGTTTCTAGCGTACGCCCAAACGGTCCCCCAAACCCTGCGCAATCCACTCTATCACTGGACTCACTTGGAATTAAAACGATACTTTGGTATCGACCAATTATTGAACCCAAAGACGGCACCACAAATTTGGGACCAGTGCAATCAACAGCTGCAAACCAATGATTTTAGACCTCAGGCCATCCTGAGTCGTTTCCAAGTCAAAGCACTGTGCACGACCGACGATCCCGCAGAACCGTTGACACACCATCAGCAACTTGCGAAACAAAACGACTTGCCGTTTCGCGTCTATCCAACGTTTCGACCCGACAATGCATTTGCGATCGACAACGGGAAACATTGGAACGCTTGGTGCGACCGCCTTGCCGCGATTACAAACGTAGAAATCAATTCACTGGCCCAATTGTTGACCGCTCTAAAGCAAAGACACGATGATTTTCATCAACTGGGGTGTCGACTTTCTGACCACGGACTAAGTTACTGCTTCGACGTTCAATGTACGCAAAGTCAGGCTCAGGCGATTTTTGAAAAGACACGAATTTGCCAAGGCGATTCGAACCTAATTACACCAGACGAAAAAGATCAATTTGGTGGTTACTTGATGCGTCAAATGGGCCTGTGGGACTTCGAAAAACAATGGACGAAGCAACTGCATCTAGGAGCCCGAAGGAACAACAATACGCGATTGTTCAATCGTGTCGGCGCCGACATCGGGTGCGACAGTATTGGCGATTGGAAACAAGTAGATCGCCTTGCCAATTACCTTGATGACTTGGATCAACTGGGGCACTTACCTAAGGTCATCGTCTATAATTTGAATCCTGCAGACAACTATGCGATCGCAACGTCCATCGGCAATTTCCAAGATGGAACCGTGCCAGGCAAGTTACAATTGGGAAGCGGTTGGTGGTTCCTGGACCAGAAAGAAGCAATGCAGTGGCAGATGAATGCACTTAGCAATCTTGGCCTATTTTCTAAATTTATTGGAATGCTGACCGATTCGCGGTCCTTTTTGTCATTTCCAAGGCACGAATACTTCCGCCGCGTCTTATGTGACTTAGTCGGGAAAGATGTCGAAAGTGGCGAACTGCCTGATGATCCTGATCTATTAGAACCCTTGATTCGTGGCATTTGCTTTCAAAACGCAGCCACGCAATTGGGACTAGGTTTACCCAACTAAGCCAGCACTTACCCACAAAACTACAACCCGAAGCTGCCTATGGCCGTCTGGAAAGCTCTTACCAAGAGCGGAACAAATTTCCCGCTAGGCTGCTGCTTGACGACGCGGTTCGCCTTTAGACACTATTGGATTGTGCTGTGCTGGGTTCGCCGTTGTCGCAACCACAGGTGCCTTGGTTCGAGCGTCCACGGTTTCAATTTCAATTTCAATCGGAACGGTCATCAACCATTGCCCGTCACGGTAGATCTTGATTGCACTTAGCTGGCTTATCCAACGCCCTTCATAGGCCCCCCACTTAAAGAAGTGGCCGATGTAAATGCCGTCGTGCAGCAAGAATCTTGTTTCAAGCACATCAGAGGAGTTGGCCTGCCACTTAGCGACAGCTGTCTTGAATCGATTGGCAACTTCAGTGACAACAGCTAGCGACATAGGTTCCGGTCCGACGAAAAGGCCAAGTATCACAAGTCCATCAGAAGAACTCGTGTCTAGCCTTTAAAGTCGTCACAACCAGGAAAGCTTCTCAAACCAAGCCACACTGGCCCGCAAACTCAACGCAAACCGCTCATTTACCCGGCCGGCTTTTGGCCGTTACTGGGCAGCTGGTTGTTGCTGTGTCAAGCAGTGAAAGGACCCTAGTCCGTCCGACAAATAGCGAGACGCCAGCGGCTTTACCTTGTGATTTGGGAAACATTGGGCCAAGCGATCGACAGCAACTGCGTCGTTGGGATCGCCAAATTGGGGCACCAAAATGTGATGGTTCGTGATATAGAAATTGGTATAGCTGGCTGGAAGCGTTTGCCCGCCCATTTCATAGGGTGCAGGCATTGGTAATGTAATGATCGCAGGCTTGTCATCGGAATTGTCAACATGCTGCCTTAACGCCGCTAAATTCTCTTCAGCCTTTTCATAGTCTGCCAATGATGAGTCTTCACACGTCGCGACAACAATAGCCCCAGACTGGGTAAACCTAGCGATTTGATCAATGTGCCCGTCGGTATCGTCGCCTTCAATGGGATTGCCTGGCAACCACCAAACCTGATTGATCCCCAAGTAGTCTTTCAGGATTTGTTCCACCTCTTGCTGATTCTTGCCTGGATTTCGATTTGGATTCATCGCACAAAAGCGGGTGGTCAGCAATCGCCCTTTTCCGTCGGTTTCGATAGCCCCACCTTCAAAGGTTAGCGGCACCTGGAACCTGGACAGACCCAGCAGTTGGGCGATCTTAGTCGCCACCTTCTGATCGGAATCGAACGGAGGATACTTTGCTCCCCAACCGTTGTAAGTAAAATCCACAACCGCGACCTCGACCGAATCAGCAGAACGCTTTAACACAAAGGTAGGACCATAGTCGCGCACCCATGAATCGTTCGTGGGCCAGTCCCAGAACTTTACATGATCCAAACGCGTTTCCAGCGTTTTCAAATGCTCCTCAATGCCAGTCTGAAGTTCTTTTCCTGCAATCACATTGCAAACCTCGTCCAACGAAATCGCGGCAACCAACCCCGCGAAATCCTGCTTTGCTTCTTCGAAACAATGGGGCCAGGTGGCTGGGTTATGCGGCCAAGTCACCCAAGTCGCAGCGTGCTTGGCCCACTCAGCTGGAAAACGAAATCCTAGTTGGCTTGGCGTCAATGACATTGGAGATCCCTTCAAACACTGCAACAATTTCATTCTGTTGACAATTAAATTCTGTTTCGGATTCGTGACTTCGGAACGACCTTAAGATAGAAAGTCACTGGCAACTTGGTAAGGCGACCTAACTCCTTCAGGACCCCACCAATCTCGACCGATTGGAACAAACCGCCCAAGAAGTCGTCTTCCACGGCAACCACATTTCGAATTATCGAGCCCACGGGTTACAATCAACCGTGCAAGCTTCGTTTCACCAATCAACTCTTGGAATCACTACTGTGCAAAACCATAGACTCCGGTCCTTCTGCCAATCGATCTTTCTAGCCACTTTATTAGGCGTTACTTCTGCGTTGTCTTCTGCCACAACAACGTTGGCTCAGGATTCACAATGGCCTCAGTGGCGTGGCCCCAATCGCGACGGAGTGCTAGCCTTCGATAACTTTGTCGAAGACTTTCCCGAAGAAGGGTTGGAAATGCTGTGGCGAATGCCGCTGGGACCTGGCTACACCGGCCCGACGGTTGCCGAGAATCGAGTCTTCGTGATGGACCGAATCAAAACGCCTAAACAACAAGAGCGAGTGGTCTGCTTTGACGCCAAAAACGGAGCAAAACTTTGGGAACACACCTACGATTGCCAATACGTTGGGGTGGGCTACGAAGCAGGACCGCGTGCCAGTGTCGCCATCGATGGGTCCCGCGCTTATTCACTAGGATCCATGGGCAATTTAATTTGTTTCGATGTCGGCGGCGGCGTCTTGTGGCAAAAAGATTTGGACAAAGAATATAAGATCCGTGAATCCCAACGGATGCCTATCTGGGGAATCGCAGCCAGCCCAATCGTTTACAAGAACCTTGTGATCGTTCAGGCCAGCGGTGCCGACGGAGCTTGCATGGTGGCGTTTGACAAGAAGTCTGGTGATGAAGTGTGGCGAGCCCTAAACGATCGGGCCCAGTATTCATCTCCCATCCTGGTCAAACAGGCAGGTGAAGACGTACTTGCGATTTGGACGGGCGACAGCGTTGCCGGTTTGAATCCCAACGACGGAACCGTTCACTGGCGTTTCCCGTTTACCCCACGGAGCATGCCCATTGGTATTGCAACACCGATCGTGCACAACAACATGCTTTATGTCACGTCGTTTTATGATGGGTCGCTGATGTTGCGGCTAAATCAAGACACCATTACCGTTGAAAAAGTGTGGGCCAAGATTGGCCAAAACGAACGCCGAACCAACGCATTGCATTCAATCATTAGCACCCCGGTTTGGATCGGTGATCACATTTACGGTGTCGATAGTTACGGTGAATTTCGTTGCCTGGAAGCCGCGACAGGCGAACGAGTCTGGGAAGATCAAACCGCAGTACCCAAGGCGCGCTGGAGTACCATTCACTTTGTTCAATTCCCCGACGCCCAAAGTAAACGCGTTTGGATGTTCAACGAACGGGGTGAACTGATCTTGGGCGAACTATCACCCTCTGGTTTTAGCGAAATTGATCGCCAACTGCTAATCAAGCCAACCACCCCTCAACTGCCGCAACGTGGCGGTGTTTGCTGGACTCACCCCGCCTTTACCAAAGACACCATCATTGTTCGAAACGATGAAGAGATCATTTGCTACAAGATCAGCCGCTGATAGAGGCCGA
>JBDNHU010000369.1:0-24972 GCA_041688615.1 Mariniblastus sp.
CCCCCACTGGTTCCCCCATCGCTAACAATCAAGGCCCATTGGTGCCAATCACAGAAACAAGAAAACCCCTAGAAAACAAGGGTTCTGATGGTTTGCGATACGCGCAAGACGGTAGCCTAATACCCCCTCAAGGACTCGAACCTTGGACCCGCTGATTAAGAGTCAGCTGCTCTAACCAACTGAGCTAAGGAGGCGTGTTTTGGTGGGCGGGAAGTGGTTGGTGTTCCAGCCTTGTTTGACCAAATTGTAATCGATTCGCTTGCCCTGGCAAGGACACTGTTTCTTCCGATTTTGTTCGCCTTGTGGTGGGTCGTTTTTCCGTTAGTACAGGTATTGCCGATTCAAGGGACTGGGGAGTCACTTTTGTCGATTTCATTCAAGTGTTTTATTTTGAAAAATGTCGATTTTTCGCTACTTTTGGGTCAGACGGATGACTCCGTCCCAGCCTGCGGGCGCTTTGCGGTTGTGCTGTGTGATCAACATAGTCAGCAAATCTTTGGCCCGATCCTGTGATGGGACCTCGTGCAATTGTCGAAAGGCTTGTTCCCAATCACCATTTTGAAAGGATTGCAAGGCTAATGCAAACGCAGCTAGGTTTTGATCAGTCAGTTCCGACAGCGACTGAGTGGGCAGCACTTCAATGATCCCGATGGGTTGGGTTAGGCCAACTGGTAGGAATTGACCTAAGGGCCGCAGACGAAAGTCGATGTGCTGCGTCTTCCCGGACCGTGCCAGTTCAGTCGTCAATTCGTCCAGGGTCTGTTTGTCGATCAGGATCGAAGTGTTTAGTTGCCGATTCATCGTTTCCAATCGCGAAGCCAAATTGACTACCGGTCCAAATGCCGTGACTTTGACTTGGTCTTGAGTGCCGATTTGGCCTGCGACGGCAAGGCCTGTCGCGATTCCCAATCCCAATTGAAAGCCGTGCAGTGGACTGTTATGATCAGATGACATTTCAGCGAATTCTTTGTGAATATTAATTGCTGCTTGACACGCTCTTAGCACTCGGTCGGGCTGAGCGATTGGCCACCCCCAAAATCCCATCGACGCATCGCCGTGGAAGTCTCCAACGACACCCCGCTGTTGCAAAATATGCCCGGTGGTCACGCCCAATGCCTGGCTGACTCGGTTGAGTAGTTGCAACAAGTCACCCGACATGCGTTCGCTGGCGGCCGAGAATCCCCGCAGATCGCAAAACATCACCGCGACTTCACATTCGCGTGGTTGAAAGACTTGGGCAGGGTCGGTGGTTTGTAATGCGTCCAATACCACAGGCGAGAAGAAAGATCTAAGTCCGGCTTGTCTGGTTTGCAAGTGTCTTAGGCTTAATAGACTGCCCAAGATGTTGGCGACCAATTCGGTAAACTTGATGTCTTCTTGCAGGCTGCTGGCAATCGTACTGGCCGAGTCTACCTGGCGCGACTTTTGTAATACTCCGCTGATGTATACTGCCAGTTTTCGGTTTTCAACAGCTGGCAGCGGTGTGACGAATGCCCAGTCGTGCGATGGGTCGATCATCGTAACGGCGGCATGCGTCTGAGGATCGTCCCAGACGTGCAAGACCGATTGTCCTTTGGAGATTGCGGCTTGGATCAAGCGTTGACTGGGCTGGAAGGCTGAATCTTGGTCAAACCGACGATCCCAGTGCAAGACGTTGACGACCGGGTTGGTCTTGGTCTTTGAGTTGCCAGGTTTATCGATCGGTGCCTCACTTCCTTCCAATGACACAACGGCGACACTGGCGGCCAACGAAACGCCACCAAAGATCACGTTGGACAGTCGTACGAATAGTTCATCATCGGTTGCCGCGCCTGTGATCAGTTCGGGTAGTTCTGTCAGAATGGCCAACCGACGTTCGGCGTCGCGAAAGCGAATTTCGTTTAAGACTTGACGACTAAAAAGCTGTTCACGGGCAGGGTCGGGCATTTGCAGGGTGGCGCCCACGGTGGACTGGGTCAGCGTAAAGGTGGTTCGCCCAATGACAAAATGTTCGCCGATGGTAAGCGAAAATTTGTCAAGTTTTTGGCCCTTGAAGAAGATCGGGTTCTTGGCGTCTGGTAATTTGCTTACTAGAAGCGTTTCGCCATTCCAAGTAAGTTCGGCATGCTTGCGAGACATTAGCGAGTCCCACGGCACGGACCATTGGCAGTGTTGCCGTCCAAGGACAACTGGCAGGTCTCGTAAGATTGGCCGCCGCCAACGGTTGCTGGCGTCGTCCGATTGCGCGACTAGGTCGGCCATGGCTTAGGATCCGAGGAATGAGCGTGATGCAGTTCAAGGGTAAAATGAACATGCGTGTGACTTCTGAATCGATCGCCGATTGGTGCTGACTCGGTAACAAGGTTCTTACCCAATGTCGCCATAGTGACATCCGCCCGAGCTTGGTGCGTTGTTGAGTCTACCTAATACCTGAAAATCGGATACGGGTAAACTTGATTCAGGTAAACTTATCGCAAGCAGGCGACAAAAGGGTGGACTTGCAAATCGTGGATAAACGCCTTCGCCCCAGCGTTTAAGGAGGGCTTGGAAGCAAGACCTACAACGGGGACGCTTGACCCATGTTGCGGTAATCGCGGCTTCCTTGCATCCCACTCCGGTTCTTGCACCACTCCAGTTCTTGCACCACTCCAGTTTTTGCATCCTACCTATGTCGTGTGCATGATTACGACGGCAGCGGTTGATCGATATGTACATCCATTTGTGGAAACGGAATTGAGATACCCGCTTGATCCAGGCTAAGTTTTACCGCGCGGGTCACTCGTTCGCGAACGGCCCAATAATCTTCGGTTTTGCTCCAAGTTCGGACCGACCAATCGACGCTGCTGGTACCTAATTCCACGAGATAAACCACCGGGGCTGGTTCGCTAAGAATGCCTTCGATGCTGGCGATTGCTTCGGTCAAAACGACTTTCGTGTGATCGATGTCGGCTTGATAGCTAACGCCTACTGCCACGTCGACGCGGCGCTGCCTATGATGCGTTACGTTTTCGATGGTCGACCCAAAGATGCTTCCATTAGGTACGATGAATCTTCGATTGTCTGGCGTATCTAGCGTAGTGGTGAATAATTCTAATTCGTGAACCTTGCCGACAGTGCCATTCAATCTGACCACATCACCGACTTTGAACGGACGAAAAATCAAGAGCATGATCCCTGAGGCAAAGTTTGAAAGTGTGCCTTGAAGCGCTAAGCCGATTGCCAAACTTCCAGCACCGATCACCGCAGCCAACGAAGTCGTTTCCACGCCGAACAGATTTAGCACTGCGATGCCAGTCACCAAAAGGACTGCCCAGCGGGCCAGCTTCGCAAAAAACACGGTCAGCGTGGTATCAAATCTTGCCTTAACCAGGGCACCACGGACCATTCGGCCGACAATCCCTGCAGCAATCCAGCCAGCGAAAAGGACTATGGCAATTAGAACCAGATTTTGCGCGAACCCCAAAGTAATTTCTGGCGTAATGCCAAAGTTGCTAAGTTGGGACCAAACATCTTTAGGAATTGTCGCTGGAGGTGTCTCTGATTTCAAGGCTTCGTCTTGGATGTTCCAGGCAAGGGGAAGGTTCAATAGGTGTGTTAGTTGGAACAATGCATGAATCCTTTGGAAGGGGCAGCAAGATAAAGGAGGCTTGATGTTCAGACGATATGATGAACAACCGATTGAGCCGGCAAGGATAACAAACTGCCAAGATGTGTCCAAGCTCAAGATCTTGCTAGCATGGTTTTAACTGCCGCAGATTTCTAACAATCCGTTGGCGGTAATCGATCGGGAAGTGCCGTGGGTCGTCACCTTCAATTTCGGTATTTGATTGTAAGTGGCAAGAAACAAAAAAAGGGAGCCAATCCGAACTTCGGATGGCTCCCTTTGAAGGATCGTCTAACTTGGATCTTAGAATCCAAGCAGATTGAAGGCTGCCTCTTCGGCAACGATTGCAGGCAGGCAAGTAGAACCAAATGGTTGGTTGGTGACTGCACCTATAATCGTTGGGACACCAGCACCGTTGGTCAGACCGTCAAGTTCCAACACAAAGGAAGGAGCACCGCTGTTGTTGACCACTGTTGCATCCAGCGAGAAGACGTTGTTGCTCATTGCTAGGCAAGTTCCAGCGGCGAAGCCGTTGGTTACCAGCAAATCGCGTGTCAGCAGTTCAGCAGGGTTCAATGGGTCGTCGCCCAAGTCGTTACCCGTGATCACGTTGCCTTCAAGCAAGACGTTCAACTGTCCCGTTCCCGCTGTTGTCAAGTTCAGGCCTTGTTGAGCGTGACCCGAACTGACGTTGTTGACCATTCGCACATTTCCAGTACCGCCGTTGATGAAGATTCGCATACCGTCTTCGTGCGGCAAATCTCCCAGTCCGTTGAGGACGTTCAATGGACCCGAGTTGGTTACCGTGTTGCCTTGAACGTTTGCCAACAATCGACCAGCAAACCCACCCGATTGAGCGACGAAGCCAAAGTTGTCAAAGCCGTCGATCGTGTTGTTGGTGAACGAAGTTCGCATCAGTCCGTTGTTGCTGAACAACACGCCAGCAGCACCCAGTTGCGCTGCCGCATCATTCTGGAAGACTAAGTTATCACCCAGGAAGTCCACTTGCGAACCAGCACCGTTGTTGACAAGCAAGCCGATGGCTCCAGAGGCCGTAACCGTTGAGTTGGTCAGGTTAATCCGAGAGATCAACGCTGGATCCGTTGCTGTCAGTTCAAAGGCAAAGCCTTGCGTCGCATTGGTGACGATGATGTCATCAAGGTTCGCATTCAAGATGCCCAGGTTACCCGTTGCAGCAAAGATACCGCTTCCGGAGATGTTCTGAAGCGATACGTTGCTGATATTCGCTGTCAGCGTAGCAGCGTCTGCCGAGAACAGGTCGCCGGCGAACAGTGAGAAGCCGTTTCCAGCTGCCGCACCGTTGCCATTCATGTTCAATCGACTAGACCCATCCAACTGGTTCAGTCCTAGCAATGTATTGGTAACGGTTGCTGTGTGGACCGCACCCAAGATCGAGCGAAGGAAAATTCCGTCTTTCAAGTTGTTGGATACCGAGAAGTTATTAATGATGTCGGTGGTTAGCGAAGTTCCCAAACCGGAAGCAGTGATTTGCAGACCGTTGATGTTTTGGTCCACTTGGCTAAATTCGACCAACAAGCGTTGAGTTGCACCAGGATCGTTCAGATCCACAAAGATACCCGCCCCGCTGTTAAGCGTGTATTGGGAAATCGTTGAGGCACTCGAAGTGATCAAAGTCTGGTGCAACGGGTTGGTATTGCGAACGTTGATCAAGCTGACGCCGTTTCGGCCGTTGTTCGACATGATCGCGTCTCGGATCGCAAAGTTTCCGTCAGCGTTGCTGATACGCAAACCATCGGAAACGTTACCCGTTAGCGTAGGGGCTTGGAACAAGTAGCCTGCACCTAAGCCAGAAGAGTTGGCAAAGTCTTCAAGGTTGATGCCGTGACGCAAGTTTGCAGAGGCTGCAATCGACCCTTGAAACGCGACGGTAGCTGCGTCGTAACCATCAAAGTGAATGCCGTCTCGACCATTGTTCGAGGCGTTAATGTCCCGCAGCACAATGTCGGTGTCACTATTACCAAAGTTGGTTAGGTTGATGCCGTCTCGACCATTGTTCTGAGCAGTGATACGAATCAAGTCCGCATTGCCGGTCATGTTTTCCAGATGGATACCATCTAGAACAGCACCGTTAACATTGACATCTTCGATTCTGGCATTCGCAATCGGATTCACAAGGCCGTTGGCGAAGATACCGTGCGTCATGAACGTACCGGGTGCTGAGCCGTCAATGTTGAAGCCGCGAATGATGGTGTCGCTACCGTCGATCGTGATAGCACTTCCAGCCAAATTCGTAATCGTAGGTAAGTTCCCATCGACATCGTTCGGCAGTTGAACCGCACCGCCACCAAACAGTGGGACAATGTGTTGAATACCGTCACCCAATAGGAATTGACGATCTTGCATCACAAAGCCGGTGTCGTAACCTGTTGTGGTTCCGTCACCTTCGTAGACGAAGATGATGTCATCCGGCGAAGACACAGCTTCGGCATCGGCCAAGGAAGCAAAACGACTTTCGAATGCACCAGTGCCGCCGGCGCCAGCCGAGTTGTCTACGTGCAGTACGTTGTAAGCAGCACCCGTGTCAGGGTCGACCGCCAAAACCAACTCCTGCTTGAAGCGAACGATGTGATCGTTCCGCATCGTTGGGTCAAGGTCGTTGCCCAATCCAGAGTAAGTACCGCGATCGTTAGCACCCCAGACGTATGCCAATTGCAGAACGCCAGTCCATTCAAACATGTCATCGCGATTGATTTCGCCGCTGACACGCCAGCCATTCTTCAACTGAATTCCCGTGCGGGCTCGCACACCCGTGAAGTAGCTGACGGCTTCGGATTCATAACCGTAAGCACCAAAGTCTACGCTGCCGTTATAATTGGCAAACTGCGTTGGGCGGTTTCGGAAAGTAACGTCGTAACCGCGAAGAGCAGTGTCTAGGCCCGCTTGAAGTGCGATGCCGTTTTCGAAGAAGCTGACACCGTTCAAGCTACCTTGAGTGTAGACAGTGTCACCAAAAGGAATGTAACCGTTGGCGACGACGTCCCAGCGATCCGTCTTGATCGATGCGTTAAACGCACCTTGCCAAAATGGATGAGCGAAGCTTCCCGCTTCATCGCCATCGTAATCGATCCAACCACCCAGGGTTATGTCGGCTCCGGCTTTCTTTAACGAGAAAACACGTTCCAAACCAATATTGGCGAAAAGACCACCACTCTCCATCGAGACATGGCCTTGAGTTTCCAAGAGCCAGCGGCCGTCCAGAAAATCGTCTGCCAGGTGCGTCTTACCGCCCAAGGTGAAGTACGATCCCTGGTATCCTAAGCCGTCGCCAAGGTTGGTTTCAACCCAGACTCGACCCGGAAGCGGCAGTGATTTGCCTTCGCCGCGAAACAGTTGCAGGCTATTGCCTGCACTGCCCGTGGCACCGTTGACGAAGCCTGTTTGAGCATTCGCGTAGGACGAACCTATGCTCAATGTCGCTAGGCAGCAGAATCCAAAATTACGAAACATGGTTCTCATCGATGTCTCCCGTGCACCTTCGTAACGGGCTGAAGGGGCTCAACCACACTACAGTTGTATGACGCTATAAGCCGAAATATCGGTCTATGCCGAATAAGTGATCGACCCGTTAGAACTATATCCATGAGAAATTTCGGTACGATTCATGTAATTACTACAGCTTAACATGCACTGCTAGCGATACCGTGCGCTGGCAGTGACGCTTGCGGGCTTTTAAACTCTGGCAAACAATGACCCAAGAACTGTGCCCAGTCCACGTGCCCAGTCCACGTACCTAGTCCATGTGTCGTTCACACGCCCGGTCCATGTGCTCAGCCAAGGCGGGGCAGCCCAAGGCATTGCTCACTGAACATCAAGAGTAAAACGAAGCGGGACCGCCACTAAGTTACGGCGATTGGTGGATATCGATTAAGTTAGGGCGATGCGTTGGGGAGTCGCGGGCTTAAGATCAAGATCGATTCCGAAAGCTTCCCGTCGGGACTGTCTGCCTGGACCACGGTTTAAGACGGGAACCAATTCGGGTTGCGTTTTTCCAGGAAGGCAGCCAGGCCTTCTCGGGCGTCGTCGGTCTGTCTGGCGACCGCGGAAACCGAGATCGAAGCTCTGGCTTGGGCTATCACGTTGTTGGCAGCACCGTCGCTGAGGTGCTTTTTGGTAATCGCCAAAGCAGATGGTGAACCGCTTAAGACACTTTTGATCAGCGCTTCACATCGGCTCTCTAGTACTTCTTGGGGCGTCACGTCCAAGCACAGCCCCGTCTGGTGGGCTCGCTGTGCGGACACTCGTTCCCCGGACAATAACCATTGCCCGGCAACACCTGCACCCACTCGATAAACCAGAAACGGTGTCACCATTGCGGCAGTGATGCCGCGAACCGGTTCAGGCAAGGCAAAGAAGGTGTTTTCCGTGGCCACAATCAAATCACATGCCAGCACAATCCCGACTCCGCCCGCTAAAACTGGCCCTTGAACCTGTGCCAGGGTTGGAATCTTGAGGGTGAACAGAGTTTCTAATAACTGGCAGTAGATTTCTGAATCCAGTTGCCATTGCTGCTCCTTGTCGTCGGCTGCTGCCCGCTGCTGCATTTCACTTAGGTCCATTCCGGCGCAAAAAACGGGGCCAGACGATTGAATGACTAGCAGCCTGGCTTCGGGATCGTTTGAGACCGCTTCGACCGCTTGGACTAACTGTTGCAGCATCTGGCGAGTCAACGCGTTTCGCCGATCAGGGCGATTTAAACGCAACGTTACGACTCGAGGGTTGGATGATGGATTGCTAACCAATTCAATAAGCTGATTCATGGAGGTTGCCGTTGCAGTCGTTGCTGCAGTTGAAAGAAATCAATGGGTTAAGTGTGGATCGGCAGGGCAGTGGACAAGCAAAAAAAGCTTCAGGCTAACCGATCCAATGCACGTTTGGGCAGTTATTTTCCGGACGATGCTTACAGCCATTTGCTGATGGGATGGCCACCGGCTGCGATGGCATCGACGCGACCACTGACCGCTGGGTCTTCAACTAAAGGCGGCGCGTGGTGGGCTTTGATCCGGGCATCAATGACTAGGCTACCACGACAGCCCCAATGTTTGTAATCCGTAAACGCCAGGATACCATCAATGTCCAGGGCAGGGTTGCTACGAGTAAAAGTGACCCAAACAAAGTTGTTTTCCGTGGCCGCCGCAAACGGGCTATCGTCGCACAGAACGATCAACGGGAATTGATTGATGGCCGACCGACTGGAGAACGAATCGCAGAAATATCGCAAGCTTTGACTGGTTCGAATCCGGGCCTCAGCAGTGTTGGGAGAGTTCGCGAATTTGTCGGTCAGGGTCTGGTTAGGACCCGCGGAAGTGGATTCATGCGGTGGAGCTTGCACCATCAAGACGCCGGGCAGCGCGACGGTCGGCGAGTGGAATCCTGGCGGAAGAGAAAGGTCTGCGGGTACCTGGCCAGGCAGTTTTCGCAGCGGTTGGCCTACGGCAGCGAATACCACTTTGGAACCTTCGTTCAGGCCTTCACCCGAATAGTCCAACGTGTCGATGGTGGTGCGAGTTTGAAAGTGAAGGTCACGCGTCCAATCAATCCGCTGCAATAAGTGCTGGAAAAACGAGGTAATTTGGTGGATGTCTAACTTGGGAACGTCGCCACGATTTAGGATTAAAAGGTATTTGGCCAGCGACATTTGCCCCTGACCCAATACGGCGTTGGCTTGAGTCAACAACTCTTGCGGGCGATCTAGTTTTTGATAGGCAGTGTAGCGTTCATTTCCAATCGCCAATAAAAGAGGGTGGACCCCTGCTGCATCCACCGCGTGAACGCTGTCGATGCCTGGCAAGACCGTTGGGATTACCGATCCGGTCAATTCGTGGATCAATTCGCCAAAAGTGGTGTCCTCTTGAGGCGGTCGGCCGACTACGGTGAAAGGCCAAATTGCTCCGTCACGATGGTAAACGTTCGTGACTTTCATCAGCGGAAATTCATGCGTCAAGGAATAGTAGCCCAAGTGGTCTCCAAACGGACCTTCGGGCTTGGTTTGACTTCCGTCGATGTATCCAGAAATGCAAAAGTCAGCGTCACGGTAGATCGCGGCGCGGTCGGCCTTCAGGTCACCACGAATCATTCCAATGCGGTGGCCAGCCAACGCACCGGCAAAGCCCAATTCGCTCATGCCTTCAGGTAAAGGCATCACCGCCGCTAATGTCATCGCGGGGTTACCGCCCACAAAAATGTTGACTGGGAATCTCTGGCCGTTCGCGATTGCCTTTTGATGTTGAACACCGATGCCACGGTGGATTTGATAGTGCAGTCCGATTTCCTGATGGGTGGTGAATTGATTTCCGGCTAACTGGACCCGGTACATTCCTAGATTAGACTTGCCCAAGCCCGGTGAATTTGGGTCCTCGGAGAAGACCTGTGGTAACGTCACATACGGACCGCCGTCGTTTGGCCAAGAGATCAGGCCAGGCAATTGATCCAATGCGATCCGATTCTTCATCACGGCACCCGATCGCACGGACATCGGCAGCATTCGCCAAGCAACCAGTGGCATACGGCGATGAGCCCACGGGCTTTTAAGCGGAGCCGTCGGATCGGCTTTGACATTAATTGCGCGGCGAACATCATCGTAGGTGTCGCGAAAAATAAATCTCGCCCGTTCCAAGGTCCCAAATAGATTACTGACCATCGGGAAGCGACAGCCTAGCACGTTGGTAAACAGAACCGCGGGTCCACCCGATAGATAGACTCGTCGTTGAATTTCCGCCAATTCCAAATTCGCGGACAACGGCAAGTTGACCTCGATCAAGTGCTGGTTTTGCTTCAGGTCGTTAACACATTGTCGCAGGCTGCGATAACCCATGATGTTGCCAAAATTTCTGTGAGTCGTAAGCGAAAAAGAGCCGCAAGATTTGAAAAAGTATATCTGCTAAACGTTCAATAAAGGGGTTTCAGTAAGCTGATGCCCCGCGTCACGCTGATGCCCCGCGTCGTAAGTTGGTCGCATTAAATAAACTCTGTTTCGTAGGATCACCCGTTGGCGATTCTCTCGCAGTTGTTCTCTCAACGACGTGCGCACGGACTTTGCGAACGGGCCTTGCGCAGGACCTTAGTCTCGGCGATACCTGCGAGATTCTAGTTGTTTGTGAGATTCAAGTTGTCTTGGGCCAACGAAAATCCATGCTACGACACCAAAGGTGTCAATACCTTGGTTTCGCGATAGGTGCTGTACCACCCAGGACGACTGCCAATCCGCCGCAAATGCCGTTACAATCGGGAACTTAACCCACAGGCGAACCCAACCCACAGGCGAACCCAACCCACAGGCGAACCCAGTGCAGCAAACTCACCGCATCAAACCCAGTGCTTGCTCGCCTGTGCTGGAATCATCACGACTGGAGTCGCATGAGTTTCGAACGCCTGGTTGTTCCAGGCCTAGCGTGTTCGAGCCATTGGCATCATGACCGGTGGCATCATGACCGGCACACACTTCGAATGATGTTTGTTCGCGCGGCTTGCTTTCTGTTCATACCGTTTGCTGTTTGTTCACTCGGTTTGTTCACTCGTTGTGATCGTGACCGGGTGATCGTGACCGGGTGACCGTGACCGTGACCGGGTGCAGGCTGTCGGCAAATCCAGGGCTTGCTGGGTCGCAAGTGATCGGGTTCACCGCTCATTTATCCGAAACCTGGCCAACGAAATTAACCGATCCTATCGTGTTAGGAAACATGGCTCATTCAGCAATCAAGGTTTAGTTCTATGAAAATCAGTTTAACCAAGCAGTCTGTCTTAGAGATTCAAGCGGACGTTGTCGTCGTTGGAATTTCGGGTACCCAGAGTCTCGAGGGGGCCGCTGCTGAATTGGATAAGGCTACCGGCGGAGCCATTGGACGTCTGATCGATAGTGGTGAATTTACCGGCAAAATTTTCTCCAGTGCGACACTTTGTCCTGGCGAAAACGTTGTGGCGCCGATTGTCTTCTTGGTGGGGATGGAAGTTTCGGGCACTTCGCCTGGCCCAATTCGGATTTCTAGCCAAGTGGCTGGTTACGCCGCCAAACAGTTAGCAAAACGGCAGCGGCGTACGGTGGCATTCTTTTTGCCAACACCTTCGATGCCCGACGCAATTTGCGGAGCGATGGTAGGGTGTACTGGGCAAGATTTGTTTCGCAAAGAAAAAAATTTGTTTCCTTTTGAAGAGTTGATATTTTCCGGAGGTGATCAAGCTCAATTGGAACAGGGGCGGATCTTGGGCCAGGCAACTAATTTGACTCGGCACTTGGTCAATTTGCCTGCCGCCGACTTGTATCCCGAGTCTTTTGTGACTCTGGTTCAAGAGGCATTGGAGGGTTTACCGCTAGAATTTGAGGTGTGGGATGAAAGCAAGCTACAGGAAGAGAAGTGTGGCGCCATCATTGCGGTAGGGCAAGGTTCGGATCGGCCGCCGCGTTTGATGATGATTCACTATCGCGGCGCTACCCCGAGTGATCCGGTTTTGGGTTTGGTCGGCAAGGGAGTTACCTTTGATTCGGGTGGGCTTTCATTAAAGCCAAGCGACGGCATGTTGGATATGAAGTGTGACATGACCGGCGCAGCAACAGTGGTCGGTGCACTACAAGCCATTGCTGGGATGAAGTTGCCGGTCAACGTGTCGGCTTATTGTGGCTTGGCCGAAAATATGGTGTCAGGCAATAGCTTTAAGTTGGGCGACGTTATTCGAACCCGCAGCGGTGTGACGGTCGAAGTTCACAACACGGACGCCGAAGGCAGGCTGGTTTTGGCCGACACTTTGGATGTGGCTGTTTCGCAAGGTGTTGGAAATATCATTGATTTTGCAACATTGACTGGCGCGTGCATGGTTGCCTTGGGGCGACAAGTTGCCGGGTTAATGTGCAACGAACAGAAATGGTGTGGCAAAGTGCTGAAGTCGGCGGACACCGCCGGTGATTTGGCTTGGCAGTTGCCGATGTTTTCGTTGTACAACGAACAAATTTCCTCAAACGTTGCAGACATCAAAAATGTTGGCGACGGCCGCTGGGGTGGCGCGATCACCGCCGCTAAATTCCTTGAACGATTTGTCGGTGACGTCCCTTGGGTGCATGTCGATATCGCAGGACCCTCGTTTGCGGATCGGGCCTCGAATTGGGTTGACGCGGGGGCTTCGGGATGTTTTGTGCGAACCTTAACCGTCTTGGCTGAAAATTTTGACTCGGCGGACGCTGACGCTCCGACCGTGTAGTTCCGACCGTGTAGCTCCGGACTCGTATGACCGGCCTAGTTAAATCGACCGTGTAGCCCAGGTTTTGCCGGGCTGCGCGTTGCCAGAGCTTCTCAATAATTAGATAGACTTGATTTTCAAAAGTCAGTTTGAATTTGGCCTGCGGGCTAGAATCGTCATAATCATTAGCGTTTCTTATCGACCCAGGCCACAAATCTCGCAAGTTCTCCGGCGGTTCAGAAACGACTGCACAACCCAGATGGGTTGACTATGATGAGGAGGGGTTTGTGCGGAGCCCCAGGTTCCTTGGAACGCGCCCGTTTTCCTGCCCGGTCGTCTTGCGATCCGTTTCCGTCCTTCGTGATTGCTTGGTTGGATTGAAAACCGTTGTCTTTGAAATGGATGTTCAATTTCTCGTCGGTCAATTGACGTCCTACGACCTTAATTTCCTAATGCCCCTTAACCTGAGAGCAAAGTGAATGCATTTATTCCACTACGCTAAACGTTCGCGTCCCTATTTGCCGGCGATCGTGTTGATGATCTTTGGATGCTGTTGCTTGGGCAACATTGCTCATGCCCAAGATCCTGCTGTGACCCAAGTGCAATTGGCGGGATCTCCCGCACTTAGTCCAGACGGGAAGCAATTGGTTTTCGACTACGCCGGTGATCTTTGGATCGTGAAGACCGGAGGTGGCGTGGCCCGACAATTGACCAGTAATGACGCGACGGACACTTCGGCTATTTTCTCACCTGACTCAAAGACGCTTGCGTTTGCAAGTACTCGATTTGGTAGCACTCAAGTTTGGACCGTAGACATTCGCGGCGGTATTCCACAGCAGTTGACATTTCACACCGCTGGTTGTCGTCCGGTTCAATACACTGCGGATGGTCAACAGCTTTTGATCACTTCGCGTCGTGATCACTATTGGCGTGACAATGATCGCATCTTCTTGATCGATGCCAAACAGCGTTCAGGTGAAACGATGTTGTTTGACGCCGCCGCCGAAAATGGAAGTCTGTCCGCCGATGGCAAGCAGCTGTTGTTTACTCGCGAAGGAGTCGTATGGTGGAGAAAAGGTTATCAAGGTAGCCAGTCCAGCCAATTGTGGCATTGGACCAAGACTGATGGCAACGATGTGTTTACCCAATTGAGCGATCAGCCGACGGGCGCGCGATCTCCGCTGTATGCTGCGGACGGAAAGTCATTCTATTATGTGGGCGGCCAATCAGGCGCCTTCAACTTGTATCATCGCAACATGGAATCGGGCGAGGAAAGCCAGTTGACTTCCTACGACGATGATTCAGTGGTGATGCCGTGTCTGTCTGCCGATGGCAAGACGATCGTGTACCGACATTTGTTTGATCTTTATCAATTAGACCTGACGGCCGAAATACCGATGCCCAAGAAGATTCCCCTGCGAGTGCGGACGGATCAATCTCAATTGCCTGAAGTTTATGACGTGGTAAATTCGGCCACCAGTGTCGCTTTCACCGAAGATGGTTTGGAAATCGCCTTGGTTGCCGGCGGTGATGTGTGGGTGATGGATTCTGAATTGCGTGAACCCAAGCAAGTGACCGCTACCGACGGTTGGGAACGGGATTTGGTGTGGTCCAAAGATGGTCAGACGCTGTATTTTGTTGGTGAAACTAAAGACCAATGCGATCTGTGGCAAGCCAAGCGAAGCGACGATTCAAAGTACTGGTGGCTAAATGAAGAGTTCGATTTGAAACAGATCACCCAGGATTCGGAAGTCGAAGCAGACTTACAGATTTCGCCCGACGGTAAGCATTTGTCGTATGTCAAAGGGCGGGGCGATCTAATGTTGATGGATATTTCCAGTGGGGATATCACTCGCTTTTTGGAATCATGGAACTCGCCTTCTTACGATTGGTCGCCTGACAGCAAGTGGTTGGTCTATGCCGTGTCGGACAATGATTTCAACAGTGACGTGTTTGTAAAGCCAATTGATGGTTCTGGCGAAGCCGAAAATTTGTCGATGCATCCGGATAACGACAGAAGTCCAGTGTGGTCGCCAGATGGGAAAGTGATCGCCTTCACTGGCCGTCAATTCGGCGAAGAATCCGACATCTTTTTCGTCTACTTGCAAGCGGACGTCGATCAGCAGGATAGTCGTGACCGCAAGTTAAAAGATGCCTTGGAGAAAATGGAAAAGAATCGCAAGAAAAAGGAAACGCCCAAAGCAGATGGCAAGCCCGAAAGCGAGAAGCCTGCAGCTGAAAAGCCGCAAGCCTTAGCGGTCGATCCCAAGCCAGAGGAACCTGGAAAGGCAATCGCTGAAGACAATCCAGAAGTGCCTGCACCCGATGCCAAAGCACTCGAGGAAAAAGAGGAAGCAAAATCAGATGAGGTCGTTGTTAAGATAGACTTTGAAGGGATTGGCGACCGAATTCGTCGGGTCTCGATTCCTCAAACCATGGAATCGTCACTGCTGTGGTCGGCCGATTCCAAGAAATTGGCCTTCTCGGCTTCGATTGACGGCAAGCGAGGTCTTTATACCATTTCCCCACCGGAGGAGATGACGCCCAAGTTGCTCTCAACTACGACAGGCGGTAGCGCGAAGTGGCTGAAAACAGGCAATCAGATTGTTTGGTTGGTGGCTGGTGTGCCAGCCAGTTTGACTGAGGCCGGCAAGGCTACCAGTTTTTCGTTTTCCGTTAAACATCGCTACTTGAGAAGCGCCAAGCACGCTGCCGCTTTTCAGATGGCGTGGCGAGAAATGCGGGACAATTTCTATGACGGTGCATTGAACCATCGCAATTGGAATCAAATCTATCGGAAGTACCTACCTGCCGCCGAATCGGCAGTCGACGGTGCAGCCTTTGGTGATGTTGTCAATTTAATGTTGGGTGAACTCAATGGTTCACACTTGGGGTTCAGTTCCGGCGGTCGTCCAACCGGAGGTGGCGGTGCAGCGGCAGGTCGCCAAGACTGGTCGGAGGAAACAGTCCACTTTGGTTTGCGTTTCGATGCTTCATTTAATGGGCCAGGCCTGAAAGTACGTGATGTGATCATGGGCAGCCCTGCATGGGAAGAAGGAAGTAAGATTTTGACCGGCGAAGTCGTGCTGAAGATCAACGGTAAAGAAGTGGATGCCAAGTCAGACTTGACCTTGGCGATGAACGGGCGAACTGATGACGACTGGGTCTTGCATGTCGCTGATGCCGCAGGTGAAAGCCGAGTGGTAACGATTCGTCCGGTGTCTTTCGGTGGGGCGTCAGGATTGCTATACGATCACTATGTCGACTTGCGTCAGAAGGAAGTCGCGAAGCAAACCAATGGCCGCTTCGGTTACCTGCACATTCGTGGAATGAATCAGAGTAGTTTCTACCGCTATGAACGAGAGCTGCAAAAAGTGGCAGGCGGCAAAGAGGGATTGATTATCGATGTCCGCGACAACGGTGGTGGTTCGACCGCGGATCATTTGTTGACCAGTTTAACGCAGCCACTGCACGCGTTCACGATTCCTCGTGGTGGCGGAACGGGCTACCCCGCAGACCGCATGATTTACGCTCGCTGGTACAAGCCGGTGGTTGTGCTATGCAATCAGAATAGCTTCTCGAATGCAGAAATTTTTTCGCACGCGATTAAAACCTTAGAACGAGGCAAAGTGGTGGGTGTGCCGACCGCAGGCGGAGTGATTTCTACGGGCGGGACTAGTATCATGGATATGGGCTTTCTGCGAAAACCGTTTCGGGGTTGGTACTTGTTCAATGATGGCCAGGACATGGAACTTAATGGTTGCGTCCCGCACCATGTTTTATGGCCAGTTCCCGGTCAGATGCCTCGGGCGGAAGATTGCCAGTTGGCTAAAGCGATTGAGGTCTTGACCGAAGATGTTGCCCAGTTCGCCAAGAAGCCGCTGCCTAAAGCGAGCAACGCGAGTGATCGAGGGATGTAAGAGTCGTTGGTTTCCAAAAGCAAAATTTCTTTAGTCATGCCGACGATTGAAGTGCCTGCACGGGCCTTCAGTCGGCGGCATTTTTTGTAGGCCCAGGTGCAGATGGCGGGTGACGTAAGATGGCGGGTAATGTGATGTGGCAGGTAATGTGATGTGGCGAGTGATGTGATGCCTGGCCCCGTGTTTGCTTCTGTTTTCTAAGTAAGGTGGCCGGTTTGTATGTGCCACTTGTAGGTTAGAAGCTTTGCTTTTCAGGATCGCTATCTTGGCCGGCAGCGATGCGAATCGCTTCGACCGGCAGTTCAATATCTAAACGCCGATTGTTCATGCTTCGTTTGCCTCGGTTGATTTTCGAAGCTCCATTGCCAGGTTCGAAGATGCCGATTCCCAGTTTGTCAGCGCCTTGCAGATCGGCAAACGGAATTAAAACATGATCGACCCAGATTTTTCGTTGCTTGGGTAGCCAGCGACTGCTGTTGGATTGTTTGGCATGTCGCAAAATGACGTTTTGATGATTGCAAATGTGCAAGAACCGCTCTTTGCCAGTGGGTTGATTACTCCGCCAAGCCGTTTTTAGCCTTAGTCCGTCTGGGTGTGCTTCCAGGGATACCGCGAACAGGGTCGCATCGTCGCCGAATTCGATGGCTTCTTTCCCGATGATGGAATTGGCTAGAACGTCTTTCAGTTGGGGTGTGACCAAGGATTGTTCGATCGCTTGTTGGTGGTTGCGAACTGCCGAAATCGATAGCATCAGCGCGCAGGCGACGGGTAAGCCCACGAACAGGATGCGTTTCGGTGTTTGCTGAAGCAACGCTATGGTTGCCTGTCGCCATTTTCCTTGGTAGACCTGTAAAATCCAATCCTTGGCCGGTAGTTCGACCAATCGGTACAAACACCATGAAGATAGGCCCGAGATCCCCAAGATCGAAACTAGTGACAGCCAAGTTGGCGGCTGGGTGACTCCTGCGAAGTTAACCACCCAAAGACTGATCACAATTTGATGAATCATATAGAGCGAGAAGCTGATTTCACCAAGGAATACCATTGGGCGTCGCGACAAAAGCCAAGCGACGGGACCTTTCGAGGAAGCAAAAATTGCGACAACCGCAGCAAACACGACGGTGAACGCAGAAAATCGAGTCCACGCGGTGACGACCGGACTGTTGAAATCTAGACCGGCAAATGCGTTGCCAATCCAGTGGTTGAGTAAAACGTAACTTGCGCCAAGGACTAATCCTATCGCAAGCAATTCGGCCCAGACGTCATGCCAGCCAAAGCCAACCGATGGGTTCAAGCGTTGTCGCAAGTGCGGAAGCATCCCCACACCCATTCCCGTGGCAAATTCCAGCAAGCGAAGCAATGGATTTAGGTGAACAATGCTGCGGTAGTTTAGCGAATCCGCAAAGTAGTCACTTCTGGCGCACCAATGCAGGCTGATCAGCGCCAGCAAAGTAAAAAGGGCAAGTCCAACATATTTTTTGGCAAATGCTTGAGAACCGCCCCAAAATAGAAACGGGAACATAGCATAGAAAAATAGTTCGTTCGAAATGCTCCAGCTGACACCGTTTAATGAAAACCCCCAATCGTAAGAGGGAGCCCAGGCTTGGAGCAAAAAGATATTACTAAAAAGCTGGCCCATGCCGGTTGCGGACTGCAAGTAGAACTTGGTGTTGCAAGTGCAGAGCAGTGCAATGAGCAGGCAGGTTAAATGAAGTGGCCAGATTCGTGCGACACGAGTCACCCAAAACTTTTGGAACTCCGCCTTGGTGTTCAGGCGGCCATGGTAGGCGTAAGAAAGGATGAAACCAGACAGTACAAAGAAGAAAGTTACTGCAAAATTGCCCAGCGGCAGTTCAGGGATTTGGATCCCCATTTTGTCATCGCAGTGATGGACTACAACCGCCAGTGCCGCTACGAATCGCAGGCCGGTCAGCGCATCTAATTGCCCAGGTTTGGTTGACATCCGTGTCTTCCTAAAGTTTTCGGCCTAGAGTCGACGCCTGCCAGAAGTCTCTTGGTAGGCGACAATCTTTGGCAAGGCGCTTGAGCCTGTTCATCTTAGCGCGGGTGCGCCGGACTTAATGCCATGAGCGGCGCAAGCCAGGCCAAAATGCATTAAGACGTCCCTTGTTTGGCGACGGATAGCAAAATAGGCGACTTCCACCAAGTGATATTTTTCAGTGGCACTGCTGGCAAACGGAGAGAAAATCTGGCCTGATCAACTTGCTAGCATTCGCCAATGGTTGCTAAATGTCGATCAAATCGACGACTTGCCAGTTTTTGTGCGCCGCTTGAGGGCAAGCTTATTACTGGCTTGACGAGACTGGGCTGGCGAAAAGAAATTTGCGATTCGTAGAAATTTGACCAGGAAGGGGGGCGAGCGGAATGGTGGAGGATGAATTTTATTCGTTGGAAATCGTCCTCATTGAGAACGGCTTGTTTTCACGCGGGTGCCGAACGACCGTCGTGGATGATCATAGAAACCAGTGCTCAAGCTTGCCAAGAAAGTACCCGCCGCAAGCCCTTTTGCCACTTCGCTAGTCCAGTGGTCAAGATCGCTGGACTCGCTGAATTGCAGTCGGCAACCTGAATTGCAGTCGGCAACATCGGATGAAACACAAAAATTCAAAATGTGAGATTGGGTCGGCACCAACCCAGACCCATTCGCCGCACGAACACGAGCGAGAAATCGCGTGCTCGTCATCGGTTTTGAGAAGTTGCGGTCGAAAAAGCAACGAATTGGTTTGTGATTTTAGTGCTACGACAATCCAAGATCATTAAGGGTCAGCAGGCTTTCGAAGGCAACGCCGTCTTTTTCAAAAGCTTCACGGCCACCTGCTTGGCGATCAATAATCGCGATAACTTTCGTGACATTCAGTCCAAAGTCACGAGCCGCCTTGATTGCTTTTAGGCTGCTACCGCCGCTGGTTACAACGTCTTCGATGATCACGACATTGTGCCCAGGCTGCACCGGCCCTTCCACTTGGCGTCCGGTTCCGTGCCCTTTAGCTTCCTTTCGGACAATAAAACCAAGTAGGTTTAATTGCTCCAGTCCGGCTTGATGGACAATGCCCGCAGTGATCGGATCGGCACCGATGGCCATGCCGCCAATGGCGTCAGGCAACGGCTCGGCTTTAAGTCGATCGATAAAGCCAGCGGCAACTTGGACCAGGCCTTCTGGGTGTAAGGTAAGCTTCCGGCAATCTAAATAAAATGTCGCTTTGGCGCCCGAGGCCAACGTAAAATCACCTTGGGTTACCGCCAACTGGTGAACTAACTGAATTAGTTTCTCGCGATCAAAGCTGCAGACGCTATCCACTGGCTAGCCTTTGTCGTTAAAGTGAGTAAGGGTGGTTGCCCAACCGGCAAAATGGTTGCCAGGGTTTGGACCGCAAGTTTATCACGTGTTTTGTTATTGGGTAACGCATGACGCTGTTTTAGCCATTCGTTTTAGCCATTCGTTTTGGTTCGCCAATCGGTGAGGGCAGGAGCATGAAACGGCCTAGCTCTCCTAAGTCTACAGAATTCTGCCGGCGCGTGAATCGGCAGGTGCTCTTTTGTAGGAAAGCACACGCCGTCAAATCAAAGCTAGTCCCGCCAGCGAACACCAGTGATCGGGTTGTTTTGGAAAGGGTTGACCGGGAATGCGTCTGGAAAGTTGCATCCGAAAAGTTGGCAACTTCGGCAAGGCAACTGGCACGCAATTCGATTCAAACGCAGAGCATCAACTAATTTTCCTTTAAGAACTTGATGGATCGTATGTCTATTGTCGTCATTAATGTTGATCACCTTCCGCCATTCTTACTGGGCGTTTATGGAAATTCGGTATTGCCCACGCCCGCTGTGGATTCGTTTGCCGGGCAGGCATTTTTGTTGGAATTCGCAATGTGTCGTGGCGACGTAAAGTCGATTC
Organism: Mariniblastus sp.; assembly: GCA_041688615.1. Taxonomy (GTDB): domain Bacteria; phylum Planctomycetota; class Planctomycetia; order Pirellulales; family Pirellulaceae; genus M30B19. Next base: position 20,624 of record JBDNHU010000369.1, read on the forward strand.
GGGCCTATGATCGGAAGTCATGGTTCGAAAAATTTCATAATTCTGACAGTGCCACGCTGTGGTTGACATGGGAAGCTTCGCCTGATTCCAGTGATACGAAGTTGGATTCTGATTTGCATCGAACCATCCGCTTGCCCATGTTGGCCCCTGCACAATGTGTTGAAGAATGGACCCAATCGTCACTGGCCGGGTACGTCGAATCGGTGATTGCGGCACTTGAAAGCGAAGTCGAAGATCATTTTGGGTTGGATGCAAGCAATACAAATATTTGGATCGATCTTCCATTGATGTCTGTCACTTGGGACGCGCCATTGAAGTGGCGCCAGTATCTGTCTGGCGAAGACGACCCCGAAATCATTACCGATACCGTACCACCCAGTTTTCGTCTTGTGCAAGTTGACGAAAGTGGGCCGCACAATGAATCGCTTGTCCTGAGAAATGATGACGCTTCGATTGGATTTGACCCTGATCAATTATTGGGCTTTGAACAAGCCTGCGGGGCCCAGGTCATGTTGTTGGACCATTGCTTTGAAAAATTGTTATCGCGGATCGAATCGACAGGTTGGGGCGGTCTGGCCACCATCGTGTTGACGGCAGAATCTGGATTTGCGTTAGGTGAGCATCAACAGATAGGTTGGAGCGAAGATTCGTTGCAAATCGAACAAGCCCAAGTTCCGTTCTTAGTTCGCCCCTCAGGGTATTTGGACTACCCGATCCGTGTGCCCGGCTTGCAGGCGAAGTCCGAGTGGTTGGATTTTGTAGCCGTCCAGGAGTTGACATCGTTTCACGACGGTGTCAAAGATGATGAGCAATGGTTGGAGGCATCGGGGCAGCAGTTTAGTTGGCAAGATTATTCATTGTTTGGTCACGATTTTGAAGAAGCGGTCCCTGTGGTCCGTGCGTCGGTGGACGCTTTGCCTAATCCCTATCACAGTGAATCCAGTGGGGTTGAACCCTTTGGAAAGGATGGGAGTGTTGTTGACGAAGTGGTAGTAGCGGGATCAAGCAACATTTCGTCAATGCCCACTTCAGCTGAAGTCTCGGCTGAAGTCAGTGCGGCGTTGCCTCCGCCTCGTCGAACCGCCGTGTTGACTTGGTCGGAAGATCAAGTGGCGGTGCGAACCAATAGCTGGGGATTTTTGTGGCGGCGTGACGATCAGGTTCAGTTGTATGTTCGCCCTGATGATCGTTTTGAACAGAATAATGCGGCCGACCGTCGGCAACGTTTGGTCGAACAATTTCAGTTGCGGATGTTGGATTTCTTCGCCGTTTTGGCGCCGCAGGCGGTTGTCCCCGATTGGTTGGCCAGTCACATCCATGCGGTAGAGCGATCGGTGGATTCGGGCACAATGGCGGGGGAGGAAGTCCGAGTCACAAAAGATATTGCCAAAACGTTAGAGCAATTACCCGTCGATTTTTGGATAAGTGCACGCTGAGCGAATGAAACTAGGTTTGGCTTGGGTTAGAATTGGATGTTGGCGATTGGAGTGGGTTCGAAGTGCTGGGCCTGGCAGCGATCGGCCAATAAGTTTCGGCATTGCTCGCATATTTCAGGAGAGCCCGCGTGATGGTGTTGCCCGTTGGAAGAATTTTCGCTTGGCTTGTGGTCGTGTTGTGTTCATTGCTTGTCTTGCCAGAGTGGAATTATGCTGCGATTAATTTTTTCGCCTTGCCAATTTCGCAGCAGCAAGACGAGAACGCCTTGAGTGCGGACTCGTACCCAATTCAAGGTGTCCCCAAAGGTAGTGTCGAAGGCCCGTTCGTTTTTCACAGTCAAATTTTTCCAGGCACTGTTCGCAACTATTGGGTCTACGTTCCGGCGACTTATCACCCAGAAAAAAGGCAATGTCTGTTGGTGGTCCAGGATGGAATTGGCCGCGCCAATGACTGGCGTTTGCAAACCGTGATGGATAACTTGATTCACAAAGGGGAAATGCCCAGCACGATCGGGTTGTTTGTCGATCACGGGATTGTACCTGCTGCCAATGAAGAGGCTCAGCCACGTTTTAATCGCAGTTTCGAATACGATGCGATGGGTGATCGCTACGCCAAGTTCTTAATTGATGAATTGTTGCCCCAGGTCGCCAAGAAGTACAACATTAGTGCCGATCCCAACGACCGTGCGATTGCTGGGGCAAGCAGCGGCGGCATTTGTGCATTCAATGTTGCGTGGGAACGACCCGATCAATTTCGCAGGGTGAGCAGTACAATTGGAACCTTTGTCGGCCTGCGTGGTGGCAATGAATTTCCTACGTTGGTCAGGAAGACCGAAGTCAAACCGATTCGAGTCTTTCTGCAAGACGGCAGTGACGACTTGGATATTTATGCTGGTGGTTGGTGGACGGCCAATCAATCCATGTTAGCTGCGCTGCACTGGGCCGGTTACGACGTCAAGCACGTTTGGGGAACCGGTGGTCACAATGGCAAGCAAGGCGCAGCGGTGATGCCTGACGCCATGCGGTGGCTTTGGCGAGCTTATGAGAAACCGCTGGTGGTTGACCCAGATCACGGGGCAGGGCGACGAGTGGATTTGCTACTGCCCAACCAGTCTTGGCAAGCGGTCGGTGACGGCTACCAGGCGGTTGAAGGTTTGACTCTTGGTTGGGACAGCCATCTGTTTTTCGCCGACGCCGGAACTGGGCGAATTTATAAGCGGGTCGACGGTCAGAAGCCGATTGTTTTTGCAAATTTGGATCAGGTTTCCAACTTGGCGTTCGGCGCTGATCAGAAACTGTACGCGACCTGCCCAGCAGGAATTGTTCGTTATGACGTTAACGGCAACCAAGAACCGATCGCCGCTGCTTCGAATCCAAACCACCTGCTAATGCTGGCTAACGGAAGTGGCTATTGGGCTGCTGGCAATCAGAAGAAATTGTTTGGACTTTCCAGTGACGGGACGTTCGCAACGGTGGATCAAGGGATCGATTTTCCTGCCGGATTGGCGGTTTCTGCCGACCAGACTCTGCTTTGGGTTGGGGATCGTGAGGGCAAATTTGTTTACAGTTTTCAAATTTCGGCGACGGGTGGTTTGCAATATAAACAAGAGTATGGTGACCTACATACGCCGCATGCAACCTCTCATAGTGGTGCTGCGGGTATGGCGATGGATACCGACGGTCGGCTTTACGTTGCGACGACTTTGGGCGTACAGGTCTTGGATCCATTGGGCCGGGTCAATTTGATCATCGCCAATCCGCCCGGCCAGCGAGTGTTGGACATTTGCTTTGGGGGTCCCCAAGGGCATATACTTTATGCAGCTTCGGGCAAACAAATTTATCAGCGAACATTGACTTCCAGCGGTTGTCACAGTTGGCAAACGCCTGTGAAGCCGCCCAAACCAGGGCTGTAATGTGTAGGCAGCCTGTGTAAACCGTGTGAAGGTTGATACGACACAGACGGCGAATATTAGTGTGGGCCTTCTGGTCGGATGACAATGTAGTTGGATGACAATGTGGTTGGATGATAACGATTGTGGAACTCGGCTTTGGGTTTGGCCCGGTGCCGGCACTGCAGATAGAACTTAGTTCCTTTCCAGATTAAGTGGTGAAGCTAAAAATATGAGTGTGAAATCCAAGTTGGAACTAAGGATGTTGTTGGCGTGCTTTGCCGCGTTGACGTTATCGTCCGCGTCGCCAGATTTATCGGGGCTGGCCTGTTTAGAAGCTGCAAAATTATCGGCGCAGGAGATTAAGACCGAACCGGGTTTTGAAGAAAATTGGGAATTGGATGTCGATCTTGCGTTGGCAGACGCCAAGCGGGACGGCAAGCATGTTTTTCTGGACTTTACGGGCAGTGATTGGTGTCCTCCTTGCATTCGTTTGGACAAAGAAGTTTTATCTCAAAGAGATTTCTTGACGGAAGCTGAAAAGAATTATGTCTTGGTGAAAATGGACTTTCCTCAGGATCAGGCGAGGGTCCCAGCCAAGTTGATGGAAAAGAATCAGGACTGGATGAAACGCTTGGGGGTTGAGGGCTTTCCTACGATCGTGTTGATTGACGTGGAAGGCCGTCCATTTGGTTTCCTAGGATATATGGCCGGCGGACCCAAAGAATTTCTGGCGAAAATGCAAGAGAGTTTAGCGAACAAGAGTCGTTTTGATCAATTGATGGAACAAGCAGCCGCAGCCCAAGGTGCAGATAAGGCTAAGTTGCTTGATCAGGCATTGGAGGCGATTGACCTTGAGATTGGTCAAGTTCATTACACTTCGGTGGTTGATGAAATATTGAGTTTGGATTCGGACAATAGCTTGGGTTTGCGTGAAAAATATCGTGGCGACATTGATTCAGAACAGCGGAAAGCAATTTTGGCCGATATTCTACTGATGGCCAGATTGCAGCCGCCAGCAGCA
>JBDNHU010000370.1:0-4556 GCA_041688615.1 Mariniblastus sp.
CTTAGCCTTCCGCCTACAAACGCTACCTTGTTTCTAAAAACGTCTCATGGCTGTTAGGTATTAATTGTTATGTCAGATGCACTGTTGCCTGATTTTGTTCAACCGGAATCGGGATCGCTGAAGCTTCTTCATATTTCGGACCTGCATTTTGGCATTCCCTACGTCCAGTCCGTTGGCGAGGCCGCCTTACGCATCGCTCCACTGCTGAAACCAGACGCGGTGATCATTAGCGGCGATCTGACCCAGCGTGCGCGACGGGAGCAGTTCTTGGCAGCCAAGGAATTCCTGTTACAACTTCCCAAAGTGCCTCAATTGGTCATTCCGGGAAATCATGATGTCCCGCTATATCGCCTGTCGGAGCGTTGGAACAATCCCCATCGACTTTATCAGGAGATCATTTCGGAAGAACTCAATCCAGTGCTCCGAATGGAAAAAGCAATGATCGTGGGACTGGATTCTACAGCACCGCGAACCGCGATCAGTAATGGCCGGATTCATAAGTGGCAACTGGACGCGTGCGAGGAACATTTTCGCGATGTACCGGCGGATGTTGCCAGAATCGTGATCGCGCACCATCACTTTGCGCCGGCCCCGGACTATCTCCGCGACAGTATCATGCCCCAGGCCAAACGATCCATGGAACGATTCGTTGACTTGCACGTGGACATGGTTCTAGGTGGACATCTTCATCGAGCCTTCATCGGCAATTCGCTAGACTTCTATTCTGGCCTTCACCGTGATCGAGGCATCATCTGCGTGCAATGTGGGACGACCACGTCACGGCGGGGACGGGGTCGCGAGCGTGAAAAGAATTCACTTAATTTAATCGAAATAGGTGGCCAATTCATTTCCATCGTGCACTACATCTTCTTTCATGAAACAGGCGAATTTCAAGCGACAAGTCAGCATACATTTCGTCGACAGACTTTCATCCCTGAAGGGAAACTGACCCGACAACCACTCCATTTTGACAGCCAGCAGAACCCAGCGACTCATCTAGATGCACAATTCTAGGCACGCACATTTGGACTCGAACATTTGGACTCGAACATTTGGACTCGCACAAAACGCCGCCGGGGGAGTTTCTGAAGAAATGCGAGAGCATTGGCAGGCATTTCTGGACGAAGCGGAAGACGTTTTGCAGCGGAAGAAGCTGCTGCCTTTCTGGCGAGGTATCAAGGGCGGAGCGTTACTGTTGGATGGGAATATTCCAGAGAATCAGCGTTTAGGTACTAACCTGCTCAAAGTATTTACCCAACCACATCGTCTGCCGTTTGGCGTCAGGGGAGATTGCAGGCTTGGCGATAGCCTTTTAAGGTCAGCTGTTTGGCGAGAGATGGCACCCGTTGCACTTAAACGCTCCGAATGCCTGGATAGCGAGACGAACGATGCGCTCGAAGGTTATCAATCTATCAACAGCAGATCAGCCACAACAGAATCGCCGGCCGTGTTCGGTACTTCGGTGAGAATTCAGCACCAGAATTTTAAAGCCAATCACGATCCCGGTCAGGAGATAGATTTCGACGGGTCCACAGGCGGTTGGCCGTTGTTGCGACGCTGCACCGAGTCGTTTCGATCTCTACGGCATTTGTCACTGCAATACTTCACGTCATCCCAGAACTTCGCCCACTTTTTCCGCCACTTAAATGGCCTCTGGCAGACGACGCAAAGTTTCTCGGGCAAGTTGGGTTTCTTGTGAGCCATAATCTATTTCAACAAAGTCAACAGCATTGCCAAACCAGTCGTTGATTTGAGGAAATTGGAAGTTTAACCAAACGATATGTGAGAGCCCGTGACTAACTGGCTAACTGACTAACTGACTAACTGACGGACTGACGGACTGACGGACTGACTGACGGACTGACTGACGGACTGACGGACTGACGGACTGACGACTGCCGAACACTACAGCACGCCGAAATGACCAACGGCCCAACGGACCAACCATGTCACACTTGTCAGCATCGCGTCTTCTGGCGGTTCCCAGGAAGAAGCCTTGCGACGGGTCTCCAACGCCAATTTCCAAAACCAATGTATGCCGGCAAGCATCTCAAAAGAACGCATGCATGACATTCTGTGACATTTGGTTGCACCTGAGCACGGTTTTCAGGGTCGGTGAGGTAGGTAACGTTTGTTTGGTCGGTCATATCTTCGTCGGCTGTTTCACATTGCCAAGAGGACGAATCACATTACCAAGAGGACAAAACGGTTGCCGCGACATTGGCAGAAAATAGCATAAACAGATTAGAACGCTTCATTCGGAATACTCCGAGACAGTGATTATCGACCAAAATTACCCGGTTGCCGCCAAGTGAACTTGAATTCAGGAAACGCCCGGCTTCGCAATTCCGGTGCATTTTTGACTTAAGTAGGCCGCTAAGGCAGTCGGCATTCTTCGTACGTTTTAGCGGGTAAATCAGGCGGTTGCCAGCGTTTTCAAGCATCATTGAACTGACCTCGCACGCAAGCAAGCCAGTCACAATCGTACGAATGTATAATATTCGCTGCCTCTCTTGCCTGCCTTCTGTTGGATAACGAAACGCTTTAGCAGGGCCGCGAGCGATAATTAAAATGGAATGAAAAACCTGCTTCGCAGCCTCCGCTGCAGGCGGTCTCTCGACTGTCGTTTACACCTCACCAGCGGTGAGTGGTTTCGGATTTTTCCATCCATGTCGGTAAATCCATACTCCTAAGCTAAACTGGCAGCGACCATCACGCCCCCGGCCCTCTCTGTCACACTCGGATCACAGGCAAGTGCCGCAACAGTACGCCCATTAAACTGCGGCGACGGGGTTATTGCCCACAATGCCGACGAATTCACCCATTTCCAAGTCAGGATAAAATATCGTCGCCACATTTTTGTGGTCGGTTGATAGTCACCAATGGTTGCACCTGATACTTGAATTGGTCTCGGTTGAAAGTAACATCATTGCCGATGATGTCACAGAATTCACCAAACGATAACGCCATAGATAACGCCATAGATAACGCCATAGATGACACTGTTTTTTTGCCAACCGGCTGACGGGTAACCGCGATTGTTCTCAGAGACGGTTGATGCTAGCCTGAGCAAAACGTCGCCTGCGGTGCGGGTTTGACTTTTGTCCTTAATTCTATAGGTGAATTCCATGAGCGTTGTTTTGGCATTGGATCAGGGTACGACCAGTTCTCGAGCGATTGTTTTTGACCACTCGGGTTCGATGCTCGGCATTGCTCAACAAGAATTCACCCAGCACTATCCGCAGCCTGGCTGGGTCGAGCATGACGCCAACGAAATTTGGCAGTCACAGTTAGACGTCGCCCGGGAAGTGCTTTCCCAATGTGGACTGTCCGCAAGTGACGTGGCAGCCATCGGCATCACTAATCAACGCGAGACGACGCTGCTGTGGGATCGAGCGACTGGTGAACCTGTCCACAATGCGATTGTCTGGCAAGACAGGCGCACAGCTTCGTACTGTGATTCCCTCATCAAGGCAGGACACACTAACCTTGTTCAACAGAAGTCGGGGCTGTTGATTGATTCCTACTTTTGCGCCACCAAAATTCGCTGGTTGCTGGAAAACGTGCCGGGTCTGCGAGAGCGGGCAAAGCGTGGTGAACTTGCGTTTGGAACCATTGACAGTTGGCTGTTCTGGAAACTGACCGGCGGTCGCGTGCATGCCACGGACGTGACCAACGCATCACGCACGATGCTGTTGAACATTGCAACCTGCCAATGGGACGACGAACTTTTATCGCTGTTCAATATCCCGCGATCGATTTTGCCTAAAGTACTACCATCAAGCCACCTCTATGGCGAAACGGACGCTTCGCTATTCGGATCGCCGATCAAACTTGGCGGCGCTGCAGGCGATCAGCAATCCGCACTTTTTGGTCAAAACTGTACTCGACATGGGATGGCCAAGAATACGTACGGAACCGGTTGCTTTATGCTGATGAACATTGGTGATAAGCCAACACCATCGACGTGCAAGCTGCTGACCACTGTCGCTTGTAGTGTTCAAGGGCAGCGAGAATACGCGCTTGAAGGCAGCGTTTTCATTGCCGGGGCGGCGGTCCAATGGTTGCGCGATGGACTTGGCATTATTGATGCTGCTGCCGAAGTGGAAGAACTTGCCGCAAGTGTTCCCGACAGCGATGGGGTTTATATGGTTCCCGCATTCGCCGGACTCGGCGCACCGCATTGGGATTCTTATGCCCGCGGCACGATTGTCGGCATCACGCGTGGGACGACGCGGGCGCATCTTGCCCGTGCAGCCCTTGAAGGCATTGCCTATCAAGTTGCCGATGTTCTCGACGCGATGAGACAAGACGCGGGGATACCGATCAAGGAGTTACGAGTCGATGGGGGCGCGTCAGCCAATGATCTGTTGATGCAGTTCCAAGCTGATATTTTACAAGTTCCTGTGGTGCGACCAAAAATTATTGAGACCACCGCATTAGGCGCTGCGTATCTAGCCGGCCTCGCTGTCGGCTTTTGGAACAACGTTAGTCAGATTGTCGAAGTTTGGCAGACGGATAAAGTCTTTCAGCCGTCGATGCCCACCGAAGAAGTC
>JBDNHU010000047.1:0-25732 GCA_041688615.1 Mariniblastus sp.
AACGCCCGGCCGCAGAGTTGCGAGTGGGTCTGAGTTACGTTCGAGAGGCGGAAACACTCGAAAGAGATCCAAATCCCCAAGCGGACTTTAGTTCGCAAATTGCGACCCAAAAGCAAAACGGATTTCGACTACTCAACGCGGCTCTGACGGCAGAAACGGAAGAAATTTCCCAGTTGCACTTTTATGGTGCCGCTGCATTGGCCCAAATGTATAACGATCAAGGCAAGTTCAAGGAAGCAATCGATCTTCTGGAAAACTCGGCGACGTCGGGCTTGAAACGGGTCGAACAGAATGATCCGCTGGTCAATGAACCGACTATCCAAAGCAGCTTGATCCAGAGTGGTTTGATTGCTCACTTGGGTCTGCTAAGCCAAGGCGGCGATATTCAGACTGAAATTGCCAGAGGTTCGGCGTTGCTACAACTGCTGAGTGAAAAAATCAGCCAGACTCCAAACAAGGACCAGATCTTGATTGGGTTTTATGGCCTGACTCTGAAAAAGTTAAAAGAGCAGTCGGCGAATGCAGAATCTGAACAGCAGCGAATTCCGTTGGCCAAAGCGATGCTAACCATTTTCGAGCCCATTTTGGAACAAGCGAACGACTGGAAACTGATGTATTCAATCGGCGATGCCACACTGAATATGGCGGACAATTTGCCCTCGGAAAACAAAGAGATAAGAGTCCAATTGAATTCCCTTGCCGGACGCTGCTTTGACAAGGCTTTGGCGTCGAGTGTCAATTCTACGGAACCCAATATTGACGCCTATCGAAGTCAATTACAACTAAGCAGCGCATCGTCGTTAAGGGGCCAGGCAAAGTATGAAGCGGCAAGCAAGCGTCTTAGTCAGTTGCTGACCCAATCGCCCAAGAATCCTCAGATACAAATTGAACTGTGCCGCCTTTATCAAGAATGGGGCGAAAGCACAAAAGACAAGTCGCACATCAGAACGGCGATTGCCGGTGGATTGCCTTCGGCAGGAACCGCAGGCCAAGCCAAAACGAATCTAATGTGGGGCTGGCAAAAATTGGCGCAAGCGACGATCTCTGACACGAAGAATCGCGACACGTTTTATCTGGCGTTATTCGGCCTTACCTCCAGTCGACTAAGTTATGGGCAGGTTACCGGTGACGCCAAATATACCCAGGCGGCTCTTAAAGCAATCAAGAATCAACTTGAAAAAGACGCTCAAATGGGCGGCCCTAAGTGGTCTTCCCAGTTCGACAGTCTGGCCAAACGTATTCAAACCCAATTGAAAGAAGCACCCAATGGGTTAGCCGGTTTGAAATAGTCGCAAAGACGAAACGCTCACATTCACCATTGATAGTAACCAGAACCGACCGATCCCAGATCATTCCCCCAAAATCACTCGATTCTCTGGGAACACGGGAAAGGTTATCTGAAGAAACGACACGGATCATGATGAACAACACAATTAATAATCAAGAGACTGCACCAAACCCTGCCACCAGTAACCTTGCTGGAGTCATGGCTGCCAACATGACAACCACTTCATGGCCAGCCAAGGCGTTGATCGGCGGACGATGGAGGCCCACACGGCAACCACTACCCAACTTCTTTGCTGCGATCATGTTTGCAATGGTCACGGTTTGTGCGGGCCTGTCTTATGGGCAAATTGACACGGTTGTCAAAGTGGATGGGAAGACTCGGATTTCTGGAAAACTGCAAGCGATGACGGCAGATTTAGTCACCCTGAGCGTTAGAAACTCGGAAACGACGATCCCGACCCAAGAGATTGATCATATTCGATTTAACGACGAACCTAGCCGCATGAACCAGGCACGCGAAGCGATATCAAATCGTCAATTTGATCAAGCCGAGAAAGAACTTTCTGGAATGAAGTGGGATACCAGCAGCCCGAATACTGTTTTGGATGGGATGTATAGCATGGCCGTTGCAAAAACCGAATTGGCCCTGGCAGGTACACCCGGCCATTCCATTTCTGATGCCGTGGCTCAAGTTCGTAAGTTTCAAGAGGACGGGAAAAATCACTTTCGATATTACCCGTCATTGATGCTATATGGTCGATTGGGAAAAGCGTCCAATCGCTTGAACATCGCCAAAGACTCATTCGGCCCCTTGGCGGGTGTGACTGACCAAACGGTCGCATTGAAAGCGAACTTGGAACTTGGTTTCATTGCGTTATTGGAGAAGGATTACGCGACCGCCAAGACCGCATTCGATAAAGCGGCCTCTTTTGATGTCAATGATCCTGAAAGCACGCGACTTAAGAGTGCCGCGAAGCTAAGTGCTGCGGTGGCCGTTGCCGGGCTTGGAAAAGCCGATCAAGCTGAAGAAATGTTAAAGAAAGCGATCTTAACCGAGAACCCCGAAGACTCGTTGGTCAACGGCTTTGCCTATAACGCGTTGGGTAACGTTTATTTGATCGCGGGTAAAACGAAAGATGCCGAAGCGGCATTCCTACACACGGATCTACTGTTTATGGCGAACTCGGAAGCTCACCCCGAAGCCTTGTACCGCCTAATCCAAATCTGGACTCAAATGGGCAAGACCGACCGCGCAAGTGAAGCCAAAAGCAAGTTAACCTCGCGTTATGGTGGAACTTACTGGGCACAAGTGTTAAGTCAGTAGGTTGGTCTAGACACAACTGGGAAGCTGGCAAGTCGACTTGGATTGCTCTTGCTGGGCCGCGAATCAACGCTTAGGCGGCGGGAAGGCCGTCAAGAGTGAACATCCACTGGCCGCCGCTTTGCTGACCCGTGGGCCTCGGGATTGAATATTATGGGGCGTCGGGCTCCGGTATCGCAACCACAATGAGCCTCAGTTATCATTTGGCTCTACAATCCTAACGCAGGTGCCCCTGAAACTTATACAGATTTTCCTGATCACGAATAAGTGAAAGTGTTTTGACTTGCTGGCGGGCTGGTTCTTTTCACTGACCTAACTTAACCCAACTTTTCCTTTTGCATCCTAGTCCGCGTTGTTGGCTAGGATCGCGTGTTTGTATCAGAAGAGGCGATTGAACATGATCTCTGGAATTCAGCAAGCCCCATTTCGATGGTTCACGATTTTGGTTTTAGCAACAGGCATCTGCAGTTGCCAATTTTGGGCCCATAGTTCGGTCGTAAGTTCCAGTTCTGCAGCGGTGATGCAAGACGAAGCGGCCCAACCGGCAGCACCAGCTGATGCTGGGGCGGCTGACGCTGGGGCAGGGGTAGCCAACGCTGCACCTGCGAAGAAGCAATCCTTGTGGGATTGGGTCTTTGAAGCGTTAGGCATCGGGTACATTTTGATTTTCATGATCTTAAGCTTCACCTTGATGGCTTTCTTTATCATGAATTTCTTATCTTCGAGACGCGGAACGATTTGCCCTCCGGCTTTATCGGAACAATTTGAACAGCAATTGGACGCTAAAGAATATCAACAGGCTTACGAACTGGCGAAGGCGGACGAATCGTTCCTTGGAAATGTCCTTGCCGCGGGTATGGCTCGGTTGCAATCTGGCTATGCCAAATCAATTGAAGCCATGCAGGAAGTTGGCGAAGATGAAGCCATGAAATTGGAACACCGTTTAAGTTATATGGATTTGATCGCCCGTATCGCGCCGATGGTCGGATTGTTTGGTACGGTTCACGGTATGATCAACGCGTTCCAAGTGATCGCGGAATCGGGTGGCACGCCCGAACCGACTCGTTTGGCATTGGATATCGCAACCGCGTTGGTGACGACGTTGCTGGGTCTGGCGATCGCGATTCCGGCCATGGTTGCCTTTACCGTTTTGCGTAACCACATCCACCGATTGATCTTGGAAGTTGGCATGACCGCCGAAGAATTGATGAACCGATTCGAAAGCGTTGCCATCGACAAGAAGTAGTCGACCTGGATAGCCTGTTTCCTTTGCATTCTCTCCGTTTTTCGGTACTGTCCTATGAAGTTACAACGCGCTGAAGACCAACAGGAATCGGCCGACCTAACGGCGATGATTGATATGACGTTTCAATTAATTGCGTTCTTCATGATCTTACTGAATTTTAGCGCGGTGGATCGAAGCGAAAACATTGAACTGCCGCTGAGCGAATTGGCCAAACCGCCGCGGGAAGTTGCCGAACATCAAATGATTCTGAACTTACTGCCGAACGGCGAAATCCTATATTCGGGGGCAAAGATCGCTCGAGCCAGTCTGCTAGAACCGTTTTTTGAACGCAAAATCAGAGACGCTAAGCGGGAAGGCTTGGAGGCCAAAGATGTGAAGATTGTCATTCGCGGGCATGAAGATACCCCTTCGGGGAAGGTGCAAGAGTTAATGGCCGAGTGTGAGAAATTATCGCTGTCCAACTTTGCCCTTCGCGTTAAAGAACGCGTGTTGGGTGCGAATTAGGCGGTTGTGGTTTGCTACGGTTTCGTTGTACGCGGTAATAAACCCAAGTCCAAGTTTCAATTGTAGTGCCCGACGTTTGCTGCATTGATTACCTGCAGACACCCGGCTTGTTTTGCCCCGCTTGTTTTGCCCCGCTTGTTCTGCCCCGTTTGTTCTGCCCCGCTATCCATTTGAGCCGCAGCCATTTGTTGATCTAGCAATCAGTTTCTAGTGTGGAAGTTTTCGAACATGTTCAATAAATCCATCAAAGGCACTACCAAGCCACCCGAGTTAGAAATGACTCCGATGATTGACATCGTCTTTCAGATGTTGGTATTTTTTGTGATGACCTTTCGAATCACCGCTCTCGAAGGCGACTTTAACATCCAAATGCCAATACAAACCGACACTCCCGTCGATGTGATGGAAGATCTTGAACGTCCAATTGTTGTGACCTTACGCTCGGGCGACAACCGTTTTTTGGCAGCAATTCAAGTCGATGACTTGGCACCGTTCTCCGAAGCAGACAAATTTGACAAGTTGGCGGCGTTGGTTGCTCAGCGAGCTGACAAGAAACAAGATCCAGCGGACGAATCTAAATTGACCGTCGAATTTGTCATCGATTATGACTTGAGATACTCAGAGACGATCGCTGCGGTGACCGCAGTAACCGGGCGAAAAACAGGCCCGAATGTCACCGAACAATTTGTCGATTCGATCAAATTCCGCGACCAGGGCGCCCGCGTCGACTAGCGATGGATTTTCCAAAAGCAGTGTGTATTCAAAAAGTAGTGTGTATTCAAAAAGTAGTGTGTATTCAAAAAGTAGTGTGTATTCAAAAAGTAGTGTGTATTCAAAAAGTAGGGTGTATTCAAAAAGTAGTGTGTATTCAAAAAGTAGGGTGTATTCAAAAAGTAGGGTGTATTCAAAAAGTAGGGTGTATTCAAAAAGTAGTGTGTTTGCGTCTGGGAAATTTCACACACAAACGGTCTCGAAACATGACGGCTTTTAAAGCCCGCCCAGCGGGCAGTCGCTGCACCTGCCCGATCTCCGCATTCTTTTTTAACCGGCGTGTCTTTGGAAAGCTGGACCCCTTTTTCAAAGACTAGAATTCCTTGGGAAGCTTGTGCCCCATCTTGTCCCGCTTGGTCGCTAAGTACGCTGCGTTATGTTGATTACTGGGCGGGACAATCGGAACTTGGTCTACCACTTCAAGATTGAATCCGCGTAGATTGAACGCCTCGGTCTTTTTGGGGTTATTCGTCAACAGACGAACTCGACTTAAGCCCAAGTCTTTGAGTATCTGGATCCCGACCCCATAATCTCGCATGTCCGCCTGGTACCCCAACGCCTGATTGGCTTCTACCGTGTCGAGCCCGTCATCTTGCAGACCGTAGGCGCGAATTTTAGCGGCCAAGCCAATCCCACGGCCTTCTTGGGGCAGATAAATCAGTGCACCGCACCCCTCGTCGGCAATCATTTTCAAAGCAAGATTAAGTTGATCTCCGCAATCGCATCGCAAGGAGTGCAAGAGATCGCCCGTAAAGCAACTCGAATGCATGCGAACCAAGGGCGCTTGCGGGGCATTTCTTAAGTCGCCACAAACGATCGCAATCGGTTCTTGGTTCTCATACTTTACCGCGTACATCACGACTTGAAATTCACCAAACTTGGTCGGCAATTTGGCCGTTGCGGTTTGCGATACTAGCTTCTCGCTGACTCGGCGATAGGCAATTAGATCTTCGATTGTGATGATTTCCAAATTCTCTCGCTCGGCGATTTCCAATAATTGATCTCGCGTCGCACGGTCGCCGCTGTCATCCAAGATTTCGCACAAGACGCCCGCTGGTTGCAGCCCAGCCATCCGAGCCAAATCAACTGCCGCTTCGGTATGCCCAGAACGGCGCAACACGCCGCCTTCTTTGGCTAACAGCAAATGGACATGCCCCGGCCGCACAAAATCACTGACTTTGGAATCCGGATCCGCGATCGCACGCACGCAAACCGCTCGTTCTTCCGCCGTAATCCCAGTTCTGGCCGTTCGATGGTCCAGCGGCGTGATGAACGCGGTGCTAAAAGGAGACGAATTAGCGCCTTCGCATATCGGCTTCAACTCCAACCGGTTAGCGATCTCAGGCAACACTGGCATGCAGAAATCACCGCGTCCGCTCATGACCAGATTCATCATTTGCGGAGTTGCCAACTCGGCGGCGCAAATAAAATCGCCTTCATTTTCTCGATTTTCGTCATCCAGAACGATTATGACTTCGCCTCTGCGGATGGCGTCAACGGCGTCAGGAATCGAAGAGAAACTTTTGGTCACGGTTATCTCCGCAGTAGTGGAAAACGGGGGCTGCAGCCTCAGTATACCAAGGAGCCCGAAATCTAGTGAGGACCGTAACCACTCGATTTTTGCAATTAGCCCCCATCCCTAAGTCAGGATTTTGAATTTGGGACCAGCAGAACTTTCGACGAACTCTATTTTCCAAGCGAACGGCATGGGTAACGCCCCCAACGCAAATAATCTTCCCCTCATGCGTTTGCAGTCAAACTTGGCTATCCTTATCAACTCGGGCATCCAGTGGCAATCGCTAGTCATGACTAGCGATTGCCTGATGCTGATCAAATACTTCTGTTTACCAGCTACAGGTGGTTTCGCTTAGCCTGCGTCCATTACTTATTAACTAAATCGAGATATCCGGTCACCTCTACCAACACGAGGCGCCCGCTTCGCTACTGCTTCAGGATTTGCCGAATGAATATTGATTCCGCCGCAACTCATCTGGCGATTTGGGTTCCCAGTTGGTACGAACTTGATCAACCGATGCGGGTCAACGACGTCGGTCGATTCGTCTTTTTTCAATCCACTCCCACCTGGCTAAATGAACAGTCACCCTTAGGTGAACCGTCAACCTTAGGCGATGTCGATTTCGTATTTTTTAATCAACTGCTAAACGACACTCCTTGGGAAGCACGCACAGCCCGGGTCGTTTCGATCGTCCATCCCCTTCTGGGCCAGCTTTCGGCGGTTGACACGTGCGGTCTGGACTACAAATTCACTCTGGCTGATGGGCAGATTCTGTGCGTAAACGCCGAAGAAGATCCTGGTCATTGCGAAGATGCCGAGGTAGATAAGACGGGCTGGAGTCTAAAAATCTGGTTCGCTGGCGTGTCCCAACCGCTTGAATGTCGGGATGATGCCACCGATGAACGAAAAGGTTTTTCAGTCTAGCCGATTAAGGGTTCGCCGCCGCAACGATTCCAGCCTAGATCAGAATCGTGTCAGGTGAATTACAGCCGCTCCCCTACCTGGCAAAACTATACCCAGTGCACCACTGCCAGGTGCAATACTGCCAGGTGCCAGACACTTTATGATTCAGAAATCCATTTCGAAACGTTTAACGGCAATTGCCGTCGCCCTTCAGATACCGCTGCTAGAATTTGATCTTCTATCCTTAGGAAAGCATCTAATACGCCTGCATCCCACTGTTGGGCATATCCTTTTATGAAGATCTCCTTGACCTTTTCATGCTGCATACCTGCCCGATAGGGACGGTCACTTGTCATTGCATCATAGGCATCAGCAACCGCGGTGATTCTTGCCAACAGAGGAATTTCTTCCCCTCTCAACCCTCGGGGATAACCGCCTCCGTCAATCTGCTCATGATGATACAAAACGATTGGCAACAGTTCATCAAACTGCTTCACATCACACAAAATATTGTAGCCAAGAGTTGGGTGCAGACGAATGTGATCAAACTCTTCTTCAGTCAGCCTGCCGGGCTTCCTTAAGACAGCATCATCGATCCCAATTTTTCCAACATCATGCAGTAATCCGCCCATGAAAATACGCTGCAGTTGGGATGAATCGCAACCTAGTTCTTTGGCCAATAGCACCGCAACTCGGGCGACACGTTCACTATGACCGCAAGTGTACGGGTCCTTGACCTCAATTGCAGTTGTTAACGTACGTACAACATTGGCAAGCAATTCTTTTTGCTGCCGATAGTGCTCTAAGTTCCCAAGATGGATGCCAAGAATGGTGGCGATCGAGCCCAACAAGTGAGCTTCAACACTACCGAATTCACCTTGGTCGTTGTGATTGACGATTGTCAAATAGCCGAAGTTATTTTCACCTTCACGAAGCGGAACAATAACAATTTGGTGCACTTCGGGATAAGGCCAACCTCTTCCTGAGGTCACTGGCTGGTTTACGATCACAGGATGCTGGTTCTTATCCACATTCAGAATCTTGATCAGGCTGGCCAGCCGATCACTATCCAGCGGAAAATCGCCTGCGACGAACAATTCGGTCGAACTACGAACATCAAAGTTTGCCTTGTTGCAATCAGCCGATGGTAAAAATTGGATGGCAATTCCTTCGGCCGGTATGCACTCCAATGCACCCTCCATACACAGCCGCGCGATTTCAACATCGCTGCTAGTAAGCTTCAACTGTTCGGTCAACGAATAAATTAGCGTGATTTCTTCGTAGGTGACCGCAATTTTTTCCGACAATTCGTCGACAATTAAAAACGTTTTCGTATTGGCTTGCAGCTGCTGGGCCCAACGCTGGAACCCAGCATAAGACTGAGTCAACTGGCGATAGGACCAGCGTTCTTGTTCCAACGCCCAGGTCCTAAGTTCCTCGACCTCCACGCCCAGGGCTTTCGCCTCGGCCTCGATCCACGATCCGCCAACTCCCGATCCTTCACTCAACAAGACTCGAGCGACGCCAAATTTATGCGGGGCTTCCAGGGCTTCAAGTGGAACTAAGAACAACCCAACCTGTTCTGATAGGCTTAAGATGTCACATGCGGTCGACGCCCCTTGCCCGGCTAGCCAACTGGAATGTTGAAGCACTGCCGCACCTGGCCCAAACCCAACCCCGCTTGATTGCAGCGGGGGCGACGCTTGCGAGTCCCATATTTCAAACGGGAAACCAAACCAATCAGTCAACAGAGTGGCTAATTCGGAAGCCTCTAGCAATGCTTCGGAAACGATTTTCTTCTTTGGCTGAGTGTTTACGCCAAAAATTGTGTTTGGATTGGACAAAGTTCACATCCCAATCTGCTCGGCCTTGGCAAAATACTGTCGACCTGTTTCCTGGTGAAAAAATGGGGGCGATTCTTGCGCCCAGTACTACCGTCCTTCTCCCCATCGGACAAGGCACGAAGAATCAGCATGCCTTTACAACGATTAAGATCAACACTGGCTGAATCGGAGTTTAAAAAACAGTTTATGATGATACTGCGACCGAGGGGAAATAGGTAAAAAGAATAGAATCAAAGAGCACGCAAAGTTGCCCCAAGAAGAAACAGGCCGCTTACCCACAATGCTGAACCCACAATGCTGAACCGCCAGAAATCAGCCCACACAAGAACCTCGGTAGATAGGGTTTGTACGCAATTGGCCAAAGGGCTGTGAGAAGACATATAGCCCTAAATTAGTGCAATCGCTGGGTAATGTGGGCCTTATGCAGCTACATGAAAAACCGTCACCAAGTTTAGGGGAAGATCTTATGCCGAACGGGACATTCCCGAGGAGAATCAATAATCAATCGTTCGCCGACTTCGATAACGCAGGCTAACACGATCCAAAATGTCTCGTTCCTCTTTGGACAGGCTTTCCAGTCCGCCATCGCTAACTTTCAATAGCAACCCATCCAAAAGAACGTCTTCGGATTGGTCCTGAGCGGTCTGCGCCTGGGTCCGACTTACATGGTGCTCTTCCATCCAAGCGTCCCATTGCTCTTTCGATTCTGGTTCATTCCGCGATTCGGGCGACCATTGACCCTCTTCCGCAAACATCGCAGAATTCACCGCCGGAACTGGTCTTAAACTAGGGTTGTATTCGTTTGCGGGCAAGTATTCCTGCAGCCTACGCAAATAATTCTGCCGGGCCGCAAACAGCAAGACGGTCCCTGACAAAATCGGCCATAAACATGCTGGTCTCAAAGGCCCCTCGGTCCAATCCCGGACAAAATACGCCATCGCAAAAAGACTGATGGCGAAGAATTGGCCAACCACAAACAACATCGTATACCGCTGAACCGCGTCAACTCGGCGCAGTTTTAAATCACTCCATGCTTCCAATAAATAACCCATATCCAACGGAACAATTGGGACCAATTGGATAATCACGGCCGCCAAGTTTAGCCAAGTAAAAATCTCAACTAGGGAACGATCGACATTTGCCCAATCAATTCGCCGAGGTTGAAAGGGGTTGATCAATTCACTGAAACTTTGACCCGGTTGAGGAACCAATAACGCCAAAAGCGTCAAGCCAATCGAGAGCAAAGCAATGTTAGCGAAAATCCCCATGCTGTAACAGCGAATCCGCTGCCGTGGGGTCACATCCATGCCAAAATGATAAAGTGCTCCCCATGGAACAAAGCAGATGGCTTTGACCTGAACTTTATTTCTACCAAACGCATAAACTTGCGCAAGCACGTGCGATAGCACTACAATGGCGCCCATCGTTAAAGTCGCCAGCGAAGTACCAATAACTACTGGCCGATGATACGCGATATGGTATTCAATCCCCACAATCAATATGGCGGCCAAGAATAGCAACAGATGGGCGCGAATTGGAATTCCATTCCAACGCCCAAAGGGCAAGCTCCAGTAATAGGTTTCATTAAGCATTAGTCAAGTTCCTGATCTGACTACCATCGATTTCGAACAACACAACACATGCCCCAGCAAACATGTGTTTAAGGCAAAAACTGCCCTGAACACCGCGTCCCAAATACCGCGTCCATATAACTTGCATGCCAAGTAATCGTTCACCCAATGCCCAATGCCCAATGCCCAATAATTCATGCCCAATAATTCATGCCCAATAATTTATGCCCAATAACATTCGCCCCTAAAACCATGGCCCAATGGGTCTGAAGCAACTTCAATGCGAAACTAAGGCGAGAAAAGGACTCCCAAAAACACGACTTACCGCTCGCAATCTTGTCACTATCGTATCAAACACACTCCCCCTAGAAAATACTAGAGGTTGAAGGTGTCCACAAACTTCTCAATTTTTTTCAAATTTTCCCCCAGTCGATCCGCCCAGCCACTTCCGGTCACCTGAGTTTGAATCAAATCAACACTTAAAACACGCGGTGCAAATTTGGAAATGGCTGATTCCAATGTCTTGTTCTGATCACTGACCAGAAAGATCAGGCCGGTGGGATTCTCTTTCAACCAATCCGATAGTTCGCGGCGAAGATTAACCGCATCTTGTTGGGCTGCGATGGCCATTGGTTGAACCTCCAACGGCCAATCTAGACGCCGACACAAGTATTCCAGACCTACCGCATTGGTCAGAACCTTCGCCCTTACCTTCGAACCCATTTCAGCAAACTGGGCCTCCAATTGGGTTCTGATCCCTTGCCACTGTTGGACAGCTTCGGCATACTCCATCTTAGTCAAAAGCTTGGCTGCCACCATTTCTGAGAGGGCCAGTTCAATTTGTTTCCCAAAAATTAAGGGATCCAGCCAGGTTTGAGCAACAATTCCCTGGTGAGAATGCTGGCCGCCAGGTCCGTGAGAGTGACTGCCCAGATCGTCCACCATCACCAATTGGTCCATGACTTCAAACGTCGTATTGATGACTCGACTTTGGGGCAAGGAGACGGTGTCGATCCAGCCTGCGTTGTGAGTCCCCTCCAACAAGATGAGGCGACTGTTTTGAATCTTGCCCAGTGTCACTCGATCAATCCCTTGCCCAACATTTACCTGCGGATGAAACAACTGCACTTGCTTCCCCACTAGACCCTGTAGAACGTCATACATGGCGTACGAGACCACCGTGACAATTTTCACATCGGCGGTTGGGTTGGACGAACTTCCTGGTCCAGGACCGCCTTGTTGCCCACGGTCTGGATTCGACTCACCGCACCCTGCAACGGTTGCACTCATAACCACAAGCAGGACCAACCCTGGCACGAAATTCATGGTGATCGCCTGCACAGGACGAAGCATCCCGGTGCAAAATCTACCTTTAACCTGTTCACTCGGCATCTTGGACACTTCGATTTCTTTCAAGATTGATACAAGACTGATCCTTGGTAGCAAAGAATCAACACCCATCGCAGCGTCGCACAGAGATCACTACAGCCCTATGACTCGCATACTCAATTACCCGTTTCACGATTCCACTTGTAACATCCGGCAACGGCTCCAACACTTAAACGCAAGCTACGCCAACCAACGATAAAGACTCTCACCCAATAAATCTGTAAGAAAATGCGACAGCAGGAAACTCGATCCCATCGCAAGCACAAGGATCAGCGAAACTTCGGCTGCCAACATCGAAAAGGTGAACCCTCGGCTGGCACCCAGTTTGAACATCGTCTCCATCTCGTTTTTGCGAATATGGAGCGACAATCCAATCACCAATCCAAACAGGCTAAAGGTTGCCAAGGCAACAAAAATTACAGTCGCTAAAATCAGTTGTTGAATTTGAAACACCACGGAAATCAATTCACTGACTGTCTTGTCCGCCAGTACCGCTTGCAACCCAGGCAACTTGCTTGCGAATCCAGCAGCCAAATCTTGAACTTTTTGTTCTTCACTTAAAATCAGAATCGCAGTCAACGGGAACTCACTTTGATCACCATGAAAATGAAACGACGCGATGCTCTGGTCAGTAATTTCCGTAAAGGGCAGAACGGCGGCCGATGCCACGGTTCCTTGCTCATTTTTTTCAAGCACCAAATTCGGATCTTCGCTACCAATCACATCTTGGTGTCCGTGCCCTAAATTTTCGATCACCCAAGCTGTTTTCACATCTACAAAAACAGCCAGATCGTCCGGACTATCAACGTATTCCAATACACCAACAACATTCATTCGCAGCGGATAGTCGGCCGCGATACTCAAGAAACTCTTCGGGTTAGAAATGACTTGGTCCCCGACGTTCAACCCAAGTTCGTCTGCCGCTTTTGCCCCTAGCACACAATCGCCCAATCGACCAAACACTTCCCCACTGGCTAACTTCAATTTCCGAAACTGAAAATATTCCAAGTGAGTTCCAACAATCGGAATTCGATCCACTTGGAATCGAACATGCAACGGCACTGCGGCTTCAAATCCTTTTCTTTGAAATTCCTGCCAATTCCCAAATTTCAAGGTTTGTAAATCAGAAGCGCGAAAATACAAACCGTGCAACGTCAAATCCAGAGGGCTACCCACGCTACCGATCACCAATGGCGTTTGCTTCGCTCGTCGATGTAGTTCCGCCTGAATCTTTGGCGCTAGCTGACGAAGGACCAACGGCAAAAGCAAACTAATGGTCAAACAACCCACTAACAGCGTTGTTCGCATCCAATGGTATCGTATGTGCAATACTGCTAACCAAATGGCATCCACTACGAAACTCCTTGGGCAACTTGTCGCCACAGCTGAAAGTCAACGGTTGCTTCAAATTGACTGACCAGACTGACGTCGTGTGTCACCATAATCAAAATCGCATCCGTCTCCGCCGCTTGTTGCTTTAACAAATCGACGATGACTTGTTTGTTCTCAGGATCCAAATTTCCTGTTGGCTCATCTGCCAATACAATCTTCGGTTGAGTAATCAGCGCTCGGCAAATTGCGACTCTTTGCTGTTCCCCTTGGGATAGCTTTTGAATCGGGCGTTCCAGTAAAGATGTGATTCCGGTACGTTCTGCCAATTCATGCAGCCGATTTACGACTTTGGGATCCGTGGACAACGCATGGTTGATTGAAAATGGCAGCAAAATATTGCGGCGAACATTAAGATAATCGATCAGTTCAAATCGTTGAAAAACTAAACCGATTTGTGATGCGCGGAAATCTCGCAGTTGCTTTTCGGACAACCCATTAATCAACCGGTTTCCAAAACGAACCGTTCCCCGATCACACCTCAGAATCCCCGCCAACAAATGAAGTAGCGTTGTCTTCCCCGACCCACTGGGTCCAATGATGGCTACCTGGGACTTCGATTCGACGGTCCATTCAGGGATAACCAGGCGAAAAGTTGACGAGGGGTAACCAAAGCAAAGATCGGAAATTTTTATCATGGGTCTGAATTTTTCGCACACAAGTTCCGCCTGAACCTCACCCCAAACTACTTGGCGTTGGATAGAGGGCTAAATCTTCTGGGTCGCGGCTTGGCGGAACCGGGCGTTTGCGATTCAATCGACAAATCGACCAACTTCCAACTGCCTTTGATCATAGCAATCGTTGCAATCGCCTGGTACTGATTGGTTCTTTCATGCGAATGCCCCCAGTGTTCCACCAACCCAACTAAATTCCAACGAATACGACGCTGGAATGAAACAACCGGTCCCTGCGACGCATCCTGAAGAAAAACTTGCAATGCTTCGGAATAAGGTCGACCATCTATCGAAACCATTGGCTGGCTTTCCACCACGTCAATCGACTCGATCGTAGAAACCGCTCCGCCTTGCTCCTCCATTTTCAATCCGCTTAGCAATTGCAAGTATAGTTCCGTCAGTTGCGATCCGGCGACACTGGCTTCTAACGATCCGTAAATTTCTTCCTCGCTAACAAAGTCGAACGATCGATATACATTTTTCAACAAGGCTTGCGTTAAGTCGTTGGCTCGCAAATCTTGAACTGGCAATGCGACACGCGGCCACGACATCAACAAGACAACACTTAGAACGGCAAACGCTACAACGCTTCCAACCCCACGTACTAAAGTTGATCTAGTCGCCAACCAGTACCAAGCGATCCCAGCGGTCACCAACGCCAACGCGCCAATCAAAGCCAGCACAACCCAACCAAGCCCCTGCCAGCGAAAGCCTTGCCTTTGAAAATCATCCTCACCGACGGCAATTTCGCTGACCGTTTGTGGCGCGGCCAAGGCTCCTGGATTTTCCCAAACGATTCGATTTTCGGCTAACTGTCTAGAAAACGTTTCTCGTTGCACGCTTTCTTCAAAGAAAAAATAAGCTTCGACCGAATTGATGGCGTAACTAAACTTATCCCAATTCGCCTGAATCTGTTCTGGCATAACTCGGTAGGGGTAAACCAACGTAACGCCCACGCGACCGTTTGCAAAACTAAGCTTTTCAATTTTCTTCTTGATCGCAAAATCACGTTGATCCGCCGGAAAAAAGTCGATCTTCTGAACGACTGGTGGAATCGTTTCCTGATTGATTAAAACAGGATTTCCGACCGAGAAGTATTTTCGAATCTTCGCGGCGGCCTGTTCAATTTCGTCTGCTTGCAAAAAGTTCGGATCCGTCGATTCAATTTCGAACATCGTTGCCAAAACATTCAGTGGCAACAATAATTCAACTCGTAAACGCCGTTGTTCAATGTATCCCCAAAGATAGACAGAACCAAAGTCCGTCACACCCAACATGCGATCTTCTTGCTTTTGCAACCACTCTAATTTTTCTTTTTCATCAGCGTCCTTACCCGGGATTGGATTTTCCCAATCAAATGCAATCGTAATCGGTGTATCAACACGCAATTTCGACGTCAAAGGTAAGTCCGAAGTGCCTTGGTATAGCTCAATCGACAATTCTGCGGGATACAAGAAGTTATCATCAACGATGGAGTGTTTTAACGTCAAGAAACTGATGTCACGTTGAGGACTTCGGAATTCAAACGTGAAACTCATCTTCCGTTTCAACAAATGAAACTCCGTGGCCCCATTCTTAACCAGATCGTCTTCAAAGGGATAGATTCCTTCGTCAACCAAAACGGCCTTCATCGGATTCCCGTCGACATCCAATACTTCAATCGATTCGGCCAAAAATTTCCGATGCAAGTCATAGAATTTACGCAGCGTCGCCGCCTCAAATAGCCCCTGATCATTTGATTCCATTCCATGCAACCACACCAAGTCGTCGGTGTATTCCACCAAGGAAATACGAACACCGCGTTTCGTCACAAAAATCTTGGTTTCGACCTTTGCCGTAGGATCGACGGTGGAAATCGCATTCGCTACCCGAATGGTTGTTGGCGAAGGCGTGGTAGCGAACAACCAATTGCAAGAGACACTGACGGCAAGGACCGTGGCAATGGTCACCAACAAGACGAACAGAGGCAAGAAACCGCTAAGCAGAAAGAGAGGCAAGCGCTGACACGCCGCCAAGTCACCAAGCGTTAATCTCTGAATTTTTCGGTGGACGTTTCGCATTTCGCGACCTTGGCTGGACAGATTTAGTTGGCTAACCATCGATTACGGTTGGGCAACAACACGAACGATGACGCCGACACCAAAAACCAAAGGCAAAACCACAACTCTAAACAACGCCTCCGCTAGAACCGCCCAAGAGGGCAGGGCGTTCCCGAACAGAATGGCAAGTTTCCGCAAACGCTTCGGACCCCGCACAAATGCTGCCCTAAAACCGTAAGATAGTTAACTTGTTGCAACTAAGGATCTGCGCACCAATAAACTACCGCATCTAGCCAAGTCATGAAAGTCTTTTCCGTACTTAGCTTTCTCGTACTGGTACTCAGCCCGCAAGGCGGTACTGGTACTCGATAAAAACACAGGCCGGATCAAGTACTAGTACGAATTGACCATGGACTTGACTCATCTTATCCGCGGGATCGAGTAACTTATTTTCAGGCAATACCAAACCACACCAATGCAAATCGTGCGTCAAACCGCATTGCGTCAAACCGCATTGCGTCAAACCGCCGTGCGTCAAACCGCATTGCAGCCCAGAAATCACAAACCCTCGAATTTATCGAAACCACAATGCACCGCCTGCCAAAATGCACCGCCTGCCAAATTTCTCTGCCTGCCCAATTTCTCTGCCTGCCCAATTTCTCTGCCTGCCCAATTTCTCCGCCTGCCCAATTTCTCCGCCTGCCAAATTTGCACATGACAAGGTCTTTGGCAAACGAAGTTGGCACGAAGCCGTCGTGCTTTAAGTCCGGCAGTGGGTGTTTCAATTCCGCGAGCGTGCGTGGAATTCAAACGAATCAGTCATCGCTTTGAAGGATCCCCTGGGCTCGTATGCGGCACCGCGATTGAACGAAGTTCGACGGCCAACCTGCTACTAACGAGGCTTCTTTTTGGACAACTTACTGGGTTCTTTTTTGGCGGATGCTTTCTTGGCAGGAGCAGCACTGGCTGCTGCTATCTTAGGCGTCGCTTTTTTAGGTGGTTTACTCGCAGGCTTTGCGGCCGTTTTGGCTGAGTCGCTGGAGCTTGCAGGTGTTGCCTTCTTGGTCGTGGTCTTCGCAGACTTCTTGCTTGGCTTTGCAGGTTCAGTTCCCGAAGAAACGGCGGTTTTCGCCTTGCCATCTTTCGGCAAAGCCTTCGCACCTTCGGACTTAGATTCCGCATTGGGTGCCGGTTGCGCCTTGGGTTTGGCAGCGCGTTTTTTCATTCGTTCAGAGGCGTCCGAGGCCACTTCCGTCAAAATCTTGCGGACATCGGTAGAAAACGGCGATGCAAAATAAGCCACCGCCATCTGATGAACGGTTGAGAAAAACTCAACACCCTTGGTCTTCGGTACTGCTCGGTCCAAACCAGGGATATTCCCTGATTCTCGTTCCTTGGGAGTTACCAAACCAAGCACGTGGGCCAATTCCAGTGTGGCTTCGCAAATTGGAATCTTGTGTCCACTGAAGGAGTTTTGAACGACGTACGAAACAACAAATTGCCCGATGCCAATATACTTTTCTAACTGAGCTATCGCTTTGCCTTGGCTCTCCTTGATCAAGAAGTCAAGATCATAGGAATAGTGGGTTTCAAAAACCGAATGCAGCGCGTTCTTTAAACGTTCGGCGGCCTTTTCCGGTTTACCTAACCCAGTTAACACTTCAGACAATTCTGCGACGGTGCTAACACGAACTTCGTTCCAATCACAGTACTGTTCCAACTTCGCAAAGGCATCGTCGGCCGCTGTAAAATTGGAATCTTCCAATAAGCAAGCATAAAGCAAGTTATCCAAGACACCGCGCCCCGCAGGAGGCTTAACCACCGGGTAGTGTTTCTTTGCCACTTTGATCAACTTCGCAATCGTTGACGCTCGGCCTTCACCGCTCATCGATAGAGCCTTCTTTTCTGAATAGGACAGGAAACGGAACCAACACCTGCGACCTTCCATGGCCCTGGGCAAAACAACTTTCACTCAAACTACTGAGGCGAATCTTCGGCAACTTCGGATGATTCCCCGGAAGCTTCCACAATATCGTCAACCTGATCCTCATCGGGCTGATCAAGTAGAGCACCCACTGCGTTCATGTCGCCACGCCTCACTCCTTCCAGCAAGGCCGCCACTTTCAGCGAATTCTTCAAGCCCTTATCAATCGCAAAGGAAAGACGGGGAATGTAACGAGTGTCAATCCGTTCACCGACTCGCTGCTGAAGATATCCGGCAGAATTCTTGAGACCATGCAGTGATAAAGTCTCTTTGGCTTCGTCTCCCATGACCGAAACAAAAACCTTTGCGTTGCGCATATCGCCCGCCACTTCCACACGAGTGACAGTTACATCCTGAACCCGCGGGTCGCGTAATTCCAACAGGATCGCAGTGCTGACCACTTCGCGGATCGCTTCAGCGGCTTTTAAGATTCGGCGAGAACTCATAAATGAATCAACTACTTTTTTGTTCGCAAACCAAACGGGTGGGGTATTTGAAAAATCAAGGACATGCTGCCATCAATCGGAAGCATGTCCTTGGTTTAGTATATCAGTTGAAAATCAGGTTCTACTTCTGGCAGCACAAAAAAGATTTGCCAGCGGTCTGATATCATCAAACCTAACGCTCAACATCACGATGCCCAATATTTAAAAAGCGGTCCAGGTTATAACTTCCGAGCCACTTCTTCGATTCGGTACGCTTCCAGCATGTCGCCTTCTTTGACATCGTTAAAGCCTTCCAGCTTCACGCCGCATTCCATGCCTTTGGTCACTTCCTTGGCGTCATCTTTTTCTCGCTTCAAGGAATCCATTGCATAATCGCCCAAAATACGATTATCACGAATGACTCGCAAACGAGAACCCCGTTGGACCGTACCACGCATCACACGACAACCAGCAATCGTACCCATACGACTGACATTGAACGTACGTAGCACCATCAACGCACCAAGTTCGACTGCCTGTTTGTCCGGCTTCAACTTGCCTTCCAAAGTAGCCTTGATATCGTCCGCCACTTTGTAAATGACTTCATAGCGACGAATCTCGACTTGCAAATCTTCAGACAACGATCGAGCGTTCTCATCGGGCACCACATTGAAACCAATGATCACCGCGTCGGAAGCCTGAGCCAGGCGAACATCGCCGACAGTAATACCGCCAACTAACGCCTGCAAAATTCGAATTCGGACTTCGGGATGATCCAACTTGGTAAGTTCTTTTTGGATCGCTTCAATGGAACCACGGGCATCCGCTCGCAGCACCAAATTCAACGTTACCACTTCTTTCTGAGAACCAGCTAAGTCACCAGCCTCCAAGCGAGTTTGGAATTCTTCCAATGATACTCGTTTGGTAAACCCAGAAAGTGACCGATCACGAATGTCACCTTCGCGGCTTGCCGCAATTTCACGAGCTTTCGCGATCGAATCAACCACGTAAAACTTCTCACCAGCACCAGGTGCCCGATCCAAACCTGTAATATTCACAGGTGTAGACGGCCCGGCTTCGGTTAAACGAACCCCGACCCGCAAAGTGTCGCCCATCGCTTTGACACGACCGTAGGAGTTCCCGCAAAGCACAATGTCGCCGACGTGAAGCGTGCCATTTTGGACCATAACCTTGGCGATCACACCGCGATCAGGGTCTTGTTCGGCTTCCAAACAAGTACCTACCGCAGACCGATTCGGGTTGGCCTTGTATTCGTACAACTCAGCAGTGGTCAAAATTGTTTCTAGCAACTCATCCAAACCCGTACCTGCAATGGCGCTGGTTTGAACCACTTCGACATCACCACCCCATTGGCTGGGCATCAAGTTGTGAGCCGCCAAATTCTGCAACACTTTGTCTGGGTTCGCACCAGGCAAGTCAATCTTGTTCATCGCCACAATAATGGGGACGCCTGCCGCCTTGGCGTGACTAATCGCTTCCTCGGTCTGAGGCATCACGCCGTCATCGGCCGCAACCACCAAGACCGCGATGTCCGTAACGTTCGCACCACGGGCACGCATTTCGGTAAACGCTTCGTGACCCGGAGTATCCACGAATGAAACTTGCCGACCTTCGCGGTTAACCGCGTAAGCCCGAATGTGCTGGGTAATGCCACCGGCCTCACCCGAAACCACGTTGATTCCGATCAATGCATCCAGCAAGGATGTTTTGCCGTGATCGACGTGCCCTAAGAACGTCACAATCGGCGGACGAAGAACCATGTCTTCTTCCGAATCTTCCAAATCCAATCCGCGAATCACACTGTCTTCGAGCGTTTGTTCTGCACGAATCTCGACACTGGCCTCAAATTGAGTGACCAACAATTCGACCGTTTCCAAGTCAAGTACGGCATTGATATTAACCGACATTCCCAACCCGAAATCGATCATCAACGCTTTCAGAACCTGACCCGCTGCGACGCCAGTCACTTCTGAAAACGTTCGTACCGTACACGGCAGTTGAAGAACGGGGTTCTCTTTTCGTGGTGCTGCCGTGTTGTTGACCGAACCACTTTTTGGTCGACGACGTCGGAAACGCAGTGGAGAATCATCGTCCTTGAAGCGACTGGTAGTGACCCGACGATCCGGTCGCTTATCACGTTTCTGGCGAACTGACCCCATCCCGCTATCAACATTTTCACCCACTGGCGCGTCGGCTTTGCCCTTGCCACGACGCCGGCGATCAGCATTACCACTCTCTACAGGTGAGGTAGTACTGGCGGTTTCGGCACCGCCCTTTTTGGTCTTTTTCGCCGAATCAGTGAATGCCGCCAAAGGCAAAGCAGCATTGCCATGACGCTTCACCTTTTGGATCGCATCTTGCGGCAAA
Organism: Mariniblastus sp.; assembly: GCA_041688615.1. Lineage (GTDB taxonomy): Bacteria > Planctomycetota > Planctomycetia > Pirellulales > Pirellulaceae > M30B19. The sequence goes on from JBDNHU010000047.1 coordinate 21,252, forward strand.
GCCAAGTCAGGCTTGACAACCTTTTCCTCAGACTGACGCTGGGATGCGGTCGGTTGCTTGACCTTGGGCATAGCCGCCAAACGCGTCAACGGAGCGCGTCCTCGACTTGGTTTGGCTTCGCGGTCTTCACGCGGAGTTTCATCGCCTGCACGCTTGGGACGCGAGTCCAAATTACGCATCGGACCCGGGCGTGAAAACAACGGCCCTGTCCTTCGCCGCTCATTCACTGGCGGTGCATCGCTACTGGCAGAATCAGGCGTTGCTTCGCCCGAATCGGCCTTGGCAGCGGGGGGACCGCTACTTGATGAAGCCGGCACCGCTGACTTTGCAGCGGCAGGAATTGGAGAATCAATACGGGAAACGGGTTTCTCCGCGACTGATTTCTGGGGAACGGATTCTACCGATTTCTTGGCAGCAACATCCGCAGGTGGCGGATCGGCAACAGCACCCGATGCTCGCAAATTCCCTAAGCCACTTCCTGAAATCGGAGACTTTTTGGGACGCTCAAGCACTCGGGGTCGATCCACTGATCGCATGCGATCAAGTGGCGATATCGGCCGTTCATTGACTTCTGGTTTTGCTGGCGTTTTTGCTTGCGTTGCTGCTTGCGGCGCAGCCTTTTTCTCTACACTACTTCCCGCCATGTGCTTGTTAATCTTAGCGACTTCTTCGTCGGTTAAACTCGCCAGTGCAGAACCCTTTCCATTGATACCTACTTTAGCGCAGATATCCAAAAGACTCTTATTGTCCAAATCAAGCTCTTTGGCAAACGCGTAAATCCTAATTGGCACCTTTTAAGGCCTTCCTCTTCTTTGTATCTATCGCTTCCACCAGTCCGGGGAAGTCATATATTGGGTGGTCTACATACGCACCAAACTCCAGAATTAGCCCTGAGCCGGATCGGTTTTATTGCTGCAATGGTACAATTTTGTGCACCCTTGCGAATCATCCGGACTCACACACAGCTTACGGGAAAACGCAGACGCAAACGCTCGATTTGATTGATCACTTACTTACCTAATGCAAGCCGGTCTGGGAAAACACCAGAACCGCCACTATGTCTCGCAAAAAGCAGAACGTCCATCAAAAATCGATCGACCGCCTCGCTTCCCATTTCATTCACTCTACTCTATTGCTGTGTTGGCTCGAACATTCGAGCCAAAACGAATTCAAAGAAACAATCCTCGCTGAACCAACCAAGCAACATTACTATTGGGAAGGAACAGTCTAGTTAACGATCGCCAAGTTTAGTGCAAAATTCCTTTTGCATTCACCTAGGCGATCATCACTCAAACGTCTGATCTAGTCATATTCGCTGATTGAAGGCGATTCTCCTTGAGTTTCAATCTCCGGACAGGTCTACTGACCCAAGGCAACATGCAAACCCTGCTGCTGCCTTATCATTATATCCAAAAAGCCTAATTCCCCGATGCACCACTGCTAGGATCCTGACTGGAAGCCTTGGCTTCAGAGGAAATTTCTTCGGCTTTATCTGCTTCGACTTTGTCTGTTTCGACTTTGTCTGTTTCGACTTTGTCTGTTTCGACTTTGTCTGTTTCGACTTTGTCTGTTTCGACTTTATCTGTTTCGGCTATTTCTATTTCGGCAGTCTCTTGGACCGCTTCTGCTTGTTTCTCGGCAACTGCCGCTTCCTGGGTGGCAAGCACAGCACTGTCGCTTGGGACAACTGTCGCAACCGCTTTTGGCACTGCTACTTTCGATGCATTTGCGGCAACTCCGGCTGCCCGCGATGCCTGATTTCTATTTCTCAGATCTGCAGCGGCATTGTCTGCTTCTTCGGCCAATTCTTCAGCACGCAGCACAATTTCATCCACTTGTTCTTCAGTCAAGCCGCCCATTTCCATCAAGTCGCTCGGTTCAATTACCGACAGGTCGTCGTACGAAAGATAACCTTCGCCAACCAACTGGTTCGCCAAATCTTCTGAAACACCCTCAATGACACAGAATCCGGCGACCGCCTTTTCAATTTGGCTTTCGATCTCCTCCTGCGTCATAATTTCAATGTCCCAGCCTACTAATTTGCTGGCCAAACGAACGTTTTGCCCTTTCTTACCAATCGCGAGGCTCAGGTGCTCATCCCGCACCAATACAATCGCACGACCAAGCATCTGGCAAAGGATCACTTCGTCCACTTCGGCTGGCTTCAATGCGTTATTGATCAAAGTCTGGGGGTCACTGTCCCAACGGACAATATCAATCTGTTCGCCGGCCAATTCGTCTTTGATCGCTCGGATCCGACTGCCTCGTACGCCAACACAAGCACCCACGCAGTCGACTTGCTGGTCATCACTGCTTACCGCAACTTTACTGCGATGCCCTGGTTCCCGGGAGACCGCATTGATTTTAATAATCCCTTCGGCAATTTCTGGGATCTCTTGTTCAAACAATCGCTGTACCAACTGGGGCCGAGTCCGACTCAGGACAACCTTCACTCGCGAGCCCTGAGCCCGCACCTCTGTGACCACAGCCTCGATCCGCTGATTGGGATGAAAGGTCTCCTTGGGAATCTGTTCGCTTCTAGGCAAAATCGCCTCCACAGACCCCAACGAAACCGTGGTCACACCACCGTCGTTTCGCTGGACGATCCCAGAAACTAACTCATTAATCTGAGCTTCGAATTCTTCGATTAACGAATCTCGCTCCGCTTCTCGCAACTTCTGAATGATCACTTGCTTGGCGGTCTGAGCCCCAATTCGCCCAATCACCTCCTCATACTCCAACAACTGACCATCGCACGAGCCATCAATCTCGCCCTTTTCGCGATCAATCTGAAACTGAATCACAGCATCCTCGCCGTAATGTTTCCTGGCGGCAGTTACTAATGCGGATTCAATTGCGCGAAAGACCACTTCTTTTTCAATATTCTTTTCGCGATGCATCGAATCAACGATCCGCAGCAAATCATTTGGTTTCATCTAAATCTTTCCGTAAATTCTGACCCGTGATCGCATCAAAAAAATGAAGACGCTCGCGTTCGAACTTCAAACCAACCTGTTGCCCAACTTCTATTTTCGATCGATCCGACCGAACCGCCCAAGTCGGTGGTCGCAACGGTCCACCCAACGGCTCCTTTTCCTTCAAGCCTATATTGAATGGCTTGCCCGAAAAAGGCCTCAACGTAACCAAATCCAACATCTCAACATGCACAAACTGGTGACTGCCAAAATCCTCAACTCGTTGCACAATGCCTATCGCATCCGCCCGTTGAGCAGCAACTCCTGCCGCATCCAAATTTCCGCGATCACCCGACGGCCGGCAAACCGTGATCGATTCGGGCCGAAGCCCAAAAACCACTCTGCGACCCGGCCAACTTCTAGCAGAGTCAGACTCATCCGAGCCAGACTCACCTTCCGAGCGATTCATAACCGTGGAGCCAGAACCGCCACCCTGCTCCAGCGATCGTCTCAGCCAAGCTTCTTCCGCCCCAAGCAGAAGCGACCAACGCCCGCCCTGGTTTAAAAAACCGGCCGGCGAACTAACCGCAATTTCGCTGGAAACGGACGAACCCACTGGGCCACCATTCCAACAAACAGTCGCCAAATTCATTGGCCATTGGCCAAAAAACCGAGCAACAAACTGGTTCGCCGGGCGATTGTAAATGTCGCCCGGCGAACCAACCTGCTGCAAACAACCGTCCTTTAGCACCGCAATCCGATCCGCCAAAGCCATCGCTTCCACCTGATCATGCGTCACATAAATCGACGGCACGCCAAGTCGCTTTTGGAACTCTCGAAGTTCCATCCGCAACTCAGCTCTCAACAATCCATCAACGCCCGAAAGCGGCTCATCAAATAAAAATGCCGCCGGATTCCGCACAATCGCGCGACCTAAAGCCACACGTTGACGTTCACCGCCGGACAGCTGGTGAGGCCGACAACCAAGCAAGGAAACAATTCCTAAACTCTCAGCCGTCGAGCGAACCCGAGTTTCAATATCACGACTGGAATCAACCTTTGGAGAATCCACCCCTTGAGTCAATTTAGTCGGAAGAAAACATCGCTTCAGGACATCGACAACTCCTAAACCACGCCTCGATCCCAGACCGAAGGCCAAATTACCGTAAACCGTCATATGCGGATAAAGCGCCAGCGATTGGAAAACCATCGCGACCTGCCGCTGCTGCGAAACTAAACCCGATATGTCGCGACCACCCAATTCGATCCAACCGCTGTCACACGACTCCAAACCAGCAATCATCCGCAGCGTTGTTGTCTTGCCAGAACCACTGGGCCCCACCAAAACCAACATTTCTCCATCCTGCACTTCAAGCGATAAATCGCTGACAACGGCTTCGAGTGAACCACCGGAGCCATTATCTAATCCAAATTGATCTGATCTAGCCCGAAAAGGTCGCCCGTTCCGAAAAAAACGTTTCGTGACGCCTTTCAATCGCAGCAACTTGATCAAGCTCCATGTCAAACCAGCGAAAACACAGCCCCGAGTCCCGTGTCCGACGACAA
>JBDNHU010000371.1:0-8628 GCA_041688615.1 Mariniblastus sp.
CAAACTTAGAACCAAAAATTGCCCTCAATCCCGCTTGGATTAGCACCGATTCCCAGTCGCCAAGTCTGTTAACCAGTTTGACCTATCAAAGTGTTACTTTACCACAACGGGGCAACGACCATTGGGACCAAACCGCATTGGAATTATGGGCCGATCGTTTGGTGGAAAAAGGGCAAGCCGAAGATCTCTTGGAAGCTGAAGTTTGGATCGAAGATCTGCAAAGACATAATCCCGAATATTATGATGACCGACTTAGCATCTATCGAAAACGACACCGCGATGGCTTGGCGGCAGACGGGCGGAACCTTGATTTGCTGCACGATTCGTCTAGGAAGGCATTACAAGCGGCAAAGGAAGCCGGCATCGGAGTGCTGATTTTGGACGAATGCCACCACCTGGTTGGACACTGGGGGCGAGTCTTATCTGAGGCGATTGAACTACTTGGCAATCCGATCGTGATTGGGCTAACCGCCACTCCGCCAGACATCACAGGAAAACCAATCGAAGACATTCAACGCTATGAAACATTGCTGGGCCCGATTGATTACGAAGTCCCGGTGCCTGCCGTTGTCAAGGATGGCTTTCTGGCTCCCTACCAAGACTTGGTCTACTTTGTCCGCCCAACCGCTCAAGAGTTGACTTTCATCTCGAACGTTGATGGGCAATTCCGAGACCTGCTGGGGCAACTGTGCCAAACCGAATCTGTCAACGGAACACAACCCGAAGAAAACAGCCCACCTAACCAAGCTGAACCTTTCGCGGTCGATGACAAAGACCGCAACCACCAGTCGGCCCCAGCCACTACAACCAAAGATCTGCTCAACGCAGGCAACCACACCCAAACCTCACATTTCGTTCCTAAGTCGCCTGACACCTCCGTACCTCAGGATGCCAGGACTCAATCGCCCACCACCCAGGAAGATGCGGACGAAAAAAAACAACCTCAAGCCGGCAGTCCAAACGCACCCATCGAACTGATCTCTTGGGTTAAATGGACTTTGGAAACACTGACCCTTCCCACCGGCCGGCAAGTCAACTGGAAGGAATTCCAAAGACGCGATCCTTCGTACTTCGACAACGCTCGCCTTTTCCTTTTGTTGCTAGGCTTCCAACTTCCTGCTGACCTACCTGCGATCACGGTCGACAATGACCTGCAACCCCTTCGCCAACGCAACTTGGCCCTCGCTGCAAAATACGAACAAAATAGAAAACCGTCCAACGGGTCAAGTACAAGTGACCTTGCGACAGTCAACCAAAACAGCGGTAGCAATGCTGTTGTTTTGCGCCAACCGATGCGTGACCCGCGGCTGATTGCCAACCAATTGCATGATTTACCCTTAGAAATATTAACCCCGATACTCGATCGCTTCATTCGGCATCGTTTGCGCCGCAGCCCCGACTTGGCGCTTCAACAGTTGGCCGAATCGCTGATCTCGCGTCTGCGAATGCTAGGCATCCAGGTCACCGAAACAGGCAGTCAAGCGTGTGCTTCGCCCATCAGCCGAGTACTAGCCTACAGTCAAAGCAAGACTCAAGCCTTGACCAAGATCCTGGCTCAGGAAATGAGATCACTGGGTGCAAACATTCGTTGCGTCGTGGTTACCGACTTTGAAAAAACAAGTGCGGTGCATGCGGAGATCAAAGACATTCTGGACCAACACGCCGGCGGCGCGGTTGCGGCCTTCAGAACCCTGCTGCTAGACGACGACACCAATCGCCTTGATCCCATCCTGTTGACCGGCACAACCATTTTAGTGGATGAAGATCTCTGCGATCGTTTCTTGAAAGAGGCATCCCAATGGCTGGTCGATGCTGGGCATTCGGTGAAACTGAACCGAAAGATCATTGGAAAGTACTGTGAAATTACAGGGGTAGGCAGCGATTGGTGCCCTCGAGTTTACGTGCAATTAATTACAGAATTTTTCCAGCAAGGACTAACTCGGTGCTTAGTGGGCACACGGGGATTGCTGGGCGAAGGCTGGGACGCCAGTCGAACCAATACGTTGATCGATTTGACAACTGTCACAACCAGCATGAGCATCAATCAACTGCGAGGCCGAAGCATCCGACTGGACAAACATTGGCCAGAAAAACTGGCAAACAATTGGGACATTGTGTGTGTGGCTCCAGAATTTGCGAAAGGCTTTGACGACTTCCATCGGTTCAAGAAGAAACACAATTCACTTTTTGGCGTTACGGACGACGGACAAATCGAAAAGGGGGCCGGGCACGTCCATGCGATGATGAACGAAGTTCGCCCAGAAAATCTTTTCTTACAAACGGAATTCATCAATCAACAGATGCTTGACCGCGCCCAAAAGCGTGCCCAATGCCGCCAACAATGGAAAATCGGCGGTGCTTACGAAGGACAAATCACTCACAGCGTTGAACTTCGTCCACGACGCCCCAACCAAATTTCATCAACGTCGCAGCGTCACTTTGCTCCCTTCGGCTGGAACAGCCAACAGTGGTCCGAACATTCATTAAGCCAAGAGATCGCCACGGTGATCCTGGAAACACTAATGCATTTGCGAATGGTCCAACACGGAAACATCGTGGTGGGCGATCGCGGAAATAGCGTTACCCGTCTGTTTATGGCGACCGCCAATGCCAATGACGCCAAAATTTTTGCCCAATCTCTTAGTGAAGTCTTGGGGCCGATCGATGACGCCCGCTATATCATCCCCCGCAAAGTCGACGTCTATGAAGCCAATTGGCTTTCGCGCTGGTTCCCGGAATTTGCGGGCCGACTGATGCAATCCAAGAAACGACAATTGATTATGTGGCACGCGGTACCAACCAGTATCGCCACAAAAAAAGAATTCGTTCTAGAATTCCAAAAACACTGGAATAAAAAGATCAGCCCTGGCCAAGCGTTGTACGCGCATCGCGGCGATGGAAACCAACAGTTAACCCAATCCATCGCTAACGGTTTAACTCCCGACTTTGCCATCCATCAAACCGAGATTTTTCGCTAATAACAATCCCCCTTCCCGAACACCAACAGAAACCACAACTAGGCTTAATCGAGCAGGGAACTTCTCGGCCTTCACCATTTCTTCAATAACGAAAACCAATGTCAAATCATTTCATCTTCGGTTGCGGTTTCCTTGGCATTCGTTTCGCCAATAAATTACGGATCAACGGCCAGGTTCCGTGGACGGTCACTCGTTCGGCTGAGAAAGCAAATTCGTTGCGTCAACAGAAGATACAGGCCATCGTTGGCGACTTCAAAGCGGTCACTTTCGAACTGCCTGCCAACTTGCCGGCGTTTGATTCGATCACCATCTGTGTCGGCAACGATGGGGCAGGGGAGAGCGGGCATCTTGAAACTTACACCGCCGCCACACTCGCGGCACTAAAATTGGCTCAACGCAGCCCGACACCTTCTGCTACTAAAATTATGTTTGTCAGCACCACCGGTGTTTATTCAGCCCCAGAATCCGGTACCGATCAACCGGTCAAAATCGATGAAAATTGGCCAACCAAGCCCACGCGTCCAGGTTCCATTGCCAGCCTCCACTGCGAACAAATCCTTTTGGAACAGAATTCAATTCCGGCATCCATCTTTCGATTGGCTGGAATTTACCACACCGATCGAATACCCAATTTACCCAACCTTAAGAGCGGTCAACCTCTGTCTGGGGACGGACGTGGCTGGCTAAACTTAATCCACGTCGACGATGCGGCCTCGATTCTATTCAAGGCAACCCACCAGTGGCCCCATCACCCGATCTTAAACATTGCTGACGGGCATCCGGTCACACGACAAGAATTTTACGACTTCTTATCCCAGGAATTTCGGACACCAAAGCCCATATTTAATGAAACGGGGCCCAATCGAGGTGGCTCAAAACAGATTGACAATACGCGTCTGGCCCAGTGGTTTGGAAGTGCTTTTGAATTCCCTTCTTACAAACAGGGCCTTGAACGTCGCACTTGAATTAGCAAAGGGGTCGATTAGTCCGTTGAAGAAATCGCACCTATTGGAGTAAGATAGACAGTAATTCGTTTCGATCATCGCCGGGTGAGCATCGCACAGGCTTGGGTCCGTCGGCTTCTTGGGGTCGCTGGCTTCTTGGGCCTGGGGGGGTTGCCTGCTGAACTTGACCGAATCAATACTGCGTCCGAATCAATACTGCGTCCGAATCTCGATTTACCTTTTCCTGTTCTACCACCTTTACTTTTGCTTACAGATTGCTTTTTCATGATGCAGCGCCGCCCTGTTTTTCCAAACGTTATCGAAGTCAATCATCAACTGGAACAAGTTCTTGGCTGCAACGTTTACATGGTATTTGATGATAACCAATGGTTACTAATCGACATCGGATACGAAGAAACCACCGACGAAATCATTGAAATGATTCGGCAACTGGACTTCCCCTTCCAACACTGCAAAACGCTAGTGGCCACTCACGCTGACGTCGACCATATCCAGGGTCTGGCCAAAGCAAAACAGATCCTACGGACCACGGTTTCGGCTCACCCTTTGGCCGCCGAAAGCTTGCGATCGGGCGATGTGCTGAAGACCTTCGCTAGAATCGAACCCCAAGGCATTGACCTACCCATGCCGCCAGTTGAAGTTGAAACCTTGTTGAACGATGGGGACATTCTGACGGTTGGAAATTTGGAATTAGAAGTCTGGCTAACACCTGGGCATACCGACAGCCAACTTTGTTTCCGCATGGGGGAACTCTTGTTCAGCGGTGACAACATCTACCGCGACGGTTGCGTTGGAGCGATCGACGCACATCACGGCAGCGACCTAACCCAGTTCATCGCTTCATTGAAACGCATTCAAGCATCAGACGTAAAATGGCTGCTTCCAAGTCACGGTCCTATTTTTCGCAAGGACGATCAATTGCTGCAAACGGCGATCGACCGCGTCGAACAGTACCGACACATGGCCGACTTTGGTACCTGCGCGGTCGATTGGCCATTAATGGACCAATTCGAAGATGAAATCGCGGCTGGAAAAATGCCTGAGTAATCATGAACCCAAAGTAGTCCAGAGCCCGAGATTACTTACCCTGTCAGGCCGCCTCTGGAAACCGCTTCGGTTTTCGTGGCAACCAAGGGCACCACCTCCAGTTTTGGTCGCATTGCTAAGAATCATAAATTAGATTGCCTGGCCCACAAACCAAGTCGATCGCCTCGCGGGCGGGGTACCTGGTCGGGCAAGAGAAATGGTTGCCCGCGAATACATGATCGTGGGCAAGATTGCTCAGCTTTTACGATGGTTCTTAACGACTTCACTACGGCGTGGGTGCAATGCACAACGCTGGGGAAGTGGGATTCAGAGAACACCGGATGCCTTCACATAAGTTCACATAAGTTCACAAACCTGCGACGATTAAGCTGATGACTTGTCCGAACGTTTTAGCGGTGGCGGCTGTCTAGTGGTCTGCTGCCAGCAGGGAGGAGACGTTGCCCGTCACCGGACGTCCCTGGCCGTTTATTGCTTAATTCCGCCCAAGATTCACGCCTTTCAATGCATCACGAATGAACATCCGCCAACTGCCCACTTCAATGAATCTGACCGCTTCTGAATTTTTGGCCGAAAATCGAATCGCCGAACACTTTGTTGCGGAATTAGCAAAAGCATTGCATCAAAACGGACTCGCAGCGGACGAACTTGAGCAAAATGTGCTGCAATTGGCCGAACAATTGAACATCGAAGTCAGTGTGTTCGCCACGCCAACCTCCATCTTCTTCTCCTTCGGCGATTCAGATCAGTATCGAACGATCTTGCTTCGTGTGACCCCAGGCGATATCGACCTGGCCAAACTGAATGACCTGCAAGCGTTGCAGCGTGATGTGATCGAAGGCCGAATGTCTTTACGGGAAGGTCGCGCCCAGTTGCCAAAATTGGTGGCGCGTCCCTCTCAGTTTGGCTTTGTCATTTCAACGATCGCTTTCGCATGGGCCAGTGCCTGCAGTACGCTTTTGTTCCGAGGCGGCATCAACGAATGGATCGTAACCCTCGGCATTGGGTTGATCCTAGGGGCGGTGATGGGCATGCTTTCTAAGTGGACACGATTGGTCCGAATCTATGTTCCAGTGAGTGCAATGTTTGCAGCATTGATGCCCTACATTGTGGGCCAATGGTTACAACCGTTGTCGATCGAAATCGTCACACTGGGTTCGCTGGTTGTGTTGTTGCCGGGACTTACTTTAACCATCGCCATCAATGAACTAGCCACCCAAAACCTGGCCGCAGGAACCGCCCGACTGTTCGGCGCCATTGTGTTGCTTTTGACGCTTGCGTTTGGCGTCGCCATGGGCGGAGGTATCGGCCAAAAAGTGACTGCAACGCCAATCGCTGTCGAACCTGCCGCAGTGAACCCTTGGTTGTGGTACGCCGCATTTTTGACCGCTCCGCTGGCGTTCGCGGTGCTCTTCCGAGCAAACGTGCGGGACTTCGCGTACATTACATTGACTTGCGCGATCGGATTCGTGATGGCAAAACAGGCAAGCACCGTCGTCAGTCCCGAGTTATCCGGATCCGTAGGTGCATTCACCGTCGGCATCATTGGAACCGTTTACGCCAGAATCACCAATCGATCTTCGTCTACCTTAGTTGTTCCAGGCTTAACGTTTTTGGTTCCTGGAAGTATTGGCTTTCGCAGCATTCAATTGCTACTAAACGATAACATAGAATCAGCGGTACGCGGTGCATTCCAAATGTTCTTGGTTGCCATCAGCTTGGTTGCCGGTCTATTGGTCGCCTATTCGTTAATGCCAACAGGTCGGCGGCGATAACAATCCACGGATTTAGCAGGTTTTTGTCAACAATAAGGCTCGCAGTCGATGTTTAAGCTAGAATCGCCACAACAAAATGCCCAATAGTTGACCATAAACCGCGAACAGTCCAACATGAAAACAATCGAACTAGACGCCGCGCAACTGCTAAGGACACTTCAGACTCTACGTTTGCGAATATTCGAACGATTCCCAGATTCGGGGCTGCACAACGTGAGCCTTCAACTAATCGAAGTCGCCAAACAATCGCGTAAGACGGTCGAAAAAATTGGAAACCCGATTTGGTCGATTCGACTTGTTGCGATTTCGACTATTGTGGCGATGATCAGTTTTGCAGCTTGGTTGTCGCTTTCACTTCGTCATGAATCGGTTCTCACCTTTGAAGATGCGATCCCTATCGCCGAAGCAGGGATGAACCTACTGATTCTTTTGGCCATCGCGATCTACTGGCTATGGAACAGCGAAGTCCAAATGCGGCGAGCCAAAGTCGTGGCGGCTGTGAATCAGCTTCGTGAATTTTCGCACGTGATCGACATGCACCAACTGACCAAGGACCCAGATAGTGCCTTCCTTCGATCACAGCCAACCGAACATTCACCCAAACGCAAAATGACACCGTACGAATTAAGCCGCTACTTGGATTATTGTAGCGAAATGCTGTCGCTGATTTCCAAACTAGGATATCTCTACGTTTCCAAATTGCACGACGCAGCAGCCAATCAATCGGTTGTGGAATTGGAATCACTCTGCTCGGGCTTAAGCCGAAAAATCTGGCAAAAGATTATGGTCATCTACAACCTGGCCAGTAATGATCCAGAGAAGCTTTTACCCACTGCCCCATCACCCACTGCCGAATTCGCCCCTCCGGCACAAACCTTGGATCAACCAGACCCGAAGGAAGACGACGCGACTTAGACCGCTTTGGATCATGGAATCAAGCGAAGTTCATGGAATCGGTAAAACGCGGGTCCGCAACTACAAACTCAGCCGATTTACCACGAAAATTCGCGTACTGGCACCAAGTATCGACCTGCCACCGACCTTGCCCATATCCACCGACCCTATCCATCGTTTGTCGCGTTCGCGAAGCCTGACTGCAATCGGTGCGTCCGGAACTTCGCTTGATCCATCCGTTGATTCATGAGCCCCAAAAGGTATTCGTGGTGCGTAAAGACGATCACCTGAGTCATCTCGCCCAATTCAGCAAAGATCTCTAATGCAGCAAGCGATCGATCATCGTCCTGAGACCAAGATTGAAGATCAGCCAAGCAACTTTCCGCCAACCAATCACCGACGTTTCCGCCCAAAATCGCCGATCCCTCGACGCCTGCAAACGTCGACATGATCTTCCGAATATGTTGGAGATAATCCTGACGATAGTGAAACAACTTTGCACAGTGTCCCTGGACCTGAGTCCACTTGTTTTCATGAATCGTCAACGATTGCTTTGCCGCCAACCACCGTTTGACCTGCTCCCCAGACAACTGCAGCGGCAAGCCGCATTGGGACAGCAGACCACTCCAACGCTGGTCCTGTTGATCTTTAGCAGCATGGCAGTCAAGCAAACGCTGCTTCCCCTCGGCCAATTGCCGATCGATCGACTGATATTCCAACCTAGTGCCGCGTCATCACTAGCAACTGGGTTTGGTCAGTAATTTGAAAATCAAGGATACTTGGTTAACTCAAGGAGGACTCGATGAAGAAAAAGTATATCGTTCGACTTTCCAAGAAGGAACGCCAAGTGCTGGGCGACGTCGTGAAATCGCTCAAAGGCTCATCTCAGAAAGCACGTCGTCCGAGAATTTTGTTGAAATCAGATATCAACGGCCCAGGTTGGACGGATGCGAAAATTGCCGAGGCGTTCTC
>JBDNHU010000048.1:0-13174 GCA_041688615.1 Mariniblastus sp.
CACCCGATAGACACTCGATGGACTCACGGCCACGACATCAGCATCGAGCATCATGAAGGTCAATCGACGATAGCCCTCCAATGGATTCGCATGATGGAAGTTGAGAATCGCATGCTTTTCCCAGTCTTCCATCCAGAAATCACGAGGGATCGCTCCGTTATGCTCGTTCACTTTTCCGTACCGCTTCTTCCAGTCAAAAAACTTGCTTTGAGCGATGCCGATCCACTGAACAATTTGCTTGGCCGGTGTTTCAGCCCTCTCGAACCAGTAGTTGGTGTAATCAACGATGGAGTCACGGGTGTCGTGGGCCAGTATTCATTGAAATTGGCAACTTCCGGTTAAGGCTCCCCAAGTTCTTTTTTTAGCTGAACATGCTCCTGGAGAAGTTCAGCGACAACTTCATTCTTGAGCTGGATTTTGGCTTCTAGAGCCTGTATTTTTTTATCTTTGGCATCGTCTTGCTTTGGTATTCGACCAGTCTTAAAAAACGCAGCGTCAGCATTGTCAAAGAGCTGTTTCTGCCACTGATAGACTTGCGTAGGTTGCAGTCCCAGCTCATCGCACAGGTCAGAAACTGGCATTCTGACGACCAGGTAGCGTTTAACAACAGCAGGTTTTTCCTGGGCAGTAAAAGTTCGTCGAGATCGTGTCATCGTAAAGTCCTCCTTCGGACAATAAAATATCTCGATCAGCCGCTAAATCCAGTTTCAACTGACGCAATACAAAGGGGCGTTAAGCGTTACCCAAAGTGGGCCAATTTATGCCCTCTTTATTTACTCTTATAATTCCTCGGGACTCAGGGCCAGGCGGAAGCCAAAGCTGCCCGAGCGGAATGTCGGATCGTTCGGGCCGCGAATCGACGCCCGGCAATTCGCCGCGTCGTCGAGCCAACTTCCGCCACGGATCACGCGGCTCGAGTCCCTCTCAGGGCCCTGCGGATCGGTGATCATTTCGGCATCATAGTTCCCGTACCAATCGTGACTCCATTCCATTTGGTTCCCGTGCAAGTCGAACAAGCCGCGAACATTCGGACGTAACTCCATCGGCGGGTGAGCGTGCTTGTTGCTGTTTTGCTTGAACCAGCCAAAACGCCCCAGCAGGCTCACTTCGCTGCCAAAGCCGTAGGTCGTCCTAGCGCCGGCCCGACTCGCCACTTCCCACTCCGATTCCGTCGGTAACCGAAAGCCCCGCCGACTCAACTCGAGCGGCCAATTGACTGGTGCCGTGTTCACTGCCAAGTCATCCTGGTTTTGCTCACGAGGATAAAGTTCCTTGTCCAGCGATTCGGGATCCGCATAAGCCTGATCCGCTTCTAACAAACCCGTCTGTTGGCCCAACCAACGGCAATAGCCAACCGAGCAATACCAGTTCGGACCGAAGCAGGCGTCAGCGGGTTGAGCGTCGTATTGCTGCATGAAGCGGTCGTACTTCGACGAAAAGGCGATCAACTCTTCGAAGGTGATCTCGCGATCCAACAAGGCAAAGGGACGCGTCAGCTTAACGGAGTGCCGAGTCTCGTCTCTCGTTCGATCAGGTTCGTCGGCGACCGAGCCGATTGTGTATTCACCTCCCCGGAACACGATAAACGTGTAATAGAACGTCTTGGTTGCCAGTGGCTTGGACGGTGGTTCAGGATTGGCCTGCTCGGGCTTCGGCGACGAGGTTGGCGTAACCGAGATCGCCATTGTGAACCACTCCCGATCAGCAGAATACGGAAAGGTGGTTTGATCGACTTTGCGGGCGATATCGGCCTGACCCCATTTCCGCAGCAGCCAACCCGCTGCCCCATGCACGCCCGAACTAGGATCATTCCGATACCAGTCGGCCAGCTGCCCCAGCAGTGCATCTCGTCGCGATGCCGGAACCTCCTCGAGCGTGAATTCACCCAACGCCAGTAGCAACCCGTAGCGGGCGTCTTTGGGGTAACGTTCCTGCAAAGAGTCGCTGACCAGTTGCAGACAATCCAGCAGCGATTCCAGACCCGCACCACACGGTCTGCAGCGAAAGATGAATTGTGTCGACGCTTCCAGGTCATCGGTCCAGGCAAAGACCTTCAAGACTTTTTCGAGCTCGCCAAGCTGCAATAGCGTTACGGCGGCGTTGGCCCGGCGCTGACCGAACAGTACACGCGCTAAGGAGCCTAATTTCTCTGGTGGCAACATGGCAGCGATCTGGCTGAGATCGTCCACCGTGGACGCCGCGGGACTGGCTGCGAACCAAGGATACAGCACCGAGTATTGTTCCGGAGTGGCAACCATCAGCAGGTCGGACAGTTTCGCAATGTCGCTGCCCGCGTAATCCACGAAGGCGTTGGCGGCGCTCAAGCGCTGACCGTCGGTCGCTTGCGGATCGCTGAAGATTCGCCCCAGGTCTTCCAACAGTAATGCTCGAATTGGCCGCAGCATTTCGCGAAGCAGCGGTTGGAACTCGGCGTTGGACGCGATCAGTTGCTCAGCCACGAGCCGAAGGTCCTGCTTGGTCCATGACGCTGCCTCGGACACGGGGACATAATCCGCCAGGGCCAACGCCGCCCGGTATCGCCGCTGAATGTCCGCGCTCTCGTCCCGCAGGATTGAGCGGAATCTCTCCGTCAACTGTGAAGCCGCAGGCCGCAGTTGCTCTCGAATCGGAGCGACGTAGGTGATTTTGCCGGTGAGCAATTCCTCCACCAGCGGGTCGACAAGTGACGGATCGCGAGAGACCCTCGCTAAACGCGCATGCAGTTGCGTGCGTTTCTGGTCGACCGTCTTCGGATCTTGGGAAACCAGGAGCGATAGGAAGGCCTCTGCGACCTCCGGATTTGCATCGAGTTCCTTCACGATCTCTGGCAGTTGGTTCGATTCCGCACTGAGCAGGCGTCCGACAAGGCCCTCGATGCGTGTTACTTCCTGCTCGTTGGCGACTTGGGTGCGGACGACCACACCAATCGAAGCCACCAAGAAAAGCCCAGCGACAGCCATCGCGGATCGCAAACCGTGAAATCGCCCGGCTTTGCCCATCATCTTCCGCTGTGGCTCGGTCCACCTTTTCTTATCCGTAAACAGCCGGATGTTGAGATTCTCCCACCAAGAAGGTAGGAAGCGGTTTTCCGGCGTGGCGTTCCAAGTCACCGACGTATCGAACAACTTCAGTTCCACGCGGCCCCGCCGGGTTTCTTTTTGTTTACGGGTCAGCCATTCCCTCAATGAGTGCACCAGATAATCGTGCGTCAATTGAAAATACTTCTGACCGGCTTGGGTTTGCGTGACCGAGTCGTTGTCGGCGTCCTTGCCTTCCGGATCGGTGGGCGTGATCAGCCGGATTTCCCTGTCCAGAATGCGGACCAGATCGTCAAAGTCCGTGGGGCGGTTGCCATAGCCACTGGCCTCCAATAACTCGGCCTGTGACCGCATGTAGCCTTTGATGTCTGTGCCCGAATTGGGCAGCAGGTCTCTGAGAACTGCCCGAGCCGCTTTCTGATGCAGCCGATGTTCAGGCGGTGAAGTGGAAACGCTGAATGTCTCTTCGAGGAACGTGACACCCACACCTTTTGCCCCGCCGACCTCTTTGAGCGTCGCTGGCGTCCAACTCTTACCTTTGATCATCTCGGCAAACAACGCCAAACGAACGCAGATCACCTTGCCTTCCTCCGCCAGACCAGCAACCGATTGTTTGATAAAGGACTTCTGCTCTTTGCTCGTGTCACTGAGATGATCTGGCAAGGTGCCAAATGCCCGTCCAAAAGCCGCCAGCACTTTTTCAGCGTGAAGGATTGGAAAGAGATCGACAGCCGCGGAATTTTGCCCCTCAAGAAGTCGAATCTCCAATTCCCGCATGAACCGAGTCGCCGCCATCCAAAAATCATCCCGCACCATCACGATGCACTGTACCCGACCGCCATCGCATTGCCGCAGGGCTTGCACCAGATCGGTATTCTCCTCTTCCTTCTTAGCGTGTAGCCATTGCTCGAACTGGTCGATAACGATCAACATTTTTTTACCAACAGGGATGCCTTGTCCTCGCCGAAGTGCCGCCAGCGTATCCTTCAGACTCAAGCTATCTTCAAGAGCGGGGCAACGCTTCCGCAAGCCATGCAGCAGGCGAGCTTCGGTTTCTTCCGGTATGGCTTCGATGTAGACGGAGATGACGTCCTCGGAGAGTCTTGGCAACAGCCCCGCTTTGACCAGCGACGACTTACCGCAGCCCGATGGACCGTAGATCAAACCGATTGAGCACGTGTTGTCGGCATCGGTTTCCTCGATCCTAGTTTTCCAGAACCGCAGACTATCAGGCAGGCCGTTGCGATCTCGTGGTCCCGGCAATAACTCTAAGAAGAAGTCGGCATCATGAGCATCAAACGACCGCAAGCCTTTGGGCAAGATCTTGATGGGCTGGCTGTCAGAGGAACCTATTCCCCGCGAGGCCGAAAATGCAGTGCCTGCGTCAACCGCTGAAACAGCTATTGTAGCGTGCGACGCTGAGGCGGCCGACGTACCGCCACCCGGCGAGGCGCCACTTTGAATGCTCTTCTGCTCGGCCAGGAAGTGCCGCAGGTCGTCGGTAAAATCTTTAGCGGTGGAGTAGCGTTCCGAAGCTCGTTTTGCAATTGCTTTGTGGCAGATACGCTCCAATTCCTTCGGGATGTGATCATCATACTGCCGCAGCGGCTTGGCTTCGTAACTTGTGACCTGCTCAATCAACTCCGCCGGCGTGTCCCCGCGAAACGGTCGGCGACACGCCAGTAGCTCGTAGAGCACAACACCCAGACTGAAGATGTCGCTGCGGCCATCAACCCGGTGCCCTTCACCGCGTGCTTGCTCGGGACTCATATACGCGGGCGTGCCAGCGTACTTGGGTCCCTTACCGATATTTTCTTCCCGCAGAGCCAGTCCGAAATCGACCACGTAGGGCTGACCGTCTTTGCCGACCAAAATATTACCGGGCTTGATGTCCCGATGGACGAGTCCCTGCTTATGAGCATAGTGCAGAGCCTCGGCCACCGTCGCGACTAGTTCGGCGGCTTCCTGGTACTTGAGCCGCTGTTGCTTGAGCTTCGTAGTGAGGTCGGCGCCTTCGATGTATTTGGAGACGATGTAACAGGGGCAGTTTTCGCTACTGCCCACATCGTAGACCGGAACGATACCGGCATGGTCGAGATTGGCCACGGTCCGGGCCTCAGCCAAATACGCCTCCGCATCATCGGGGCGAGAGATCAGCCTAGCGTGCGGCACTTTAATGGCGACCAGACGATTCAATTGTTGATCGTGGGCCAGATAAACGAGACCGAAGCCACCTTGGCCCAACAACTTCTCGATACGGTAGCGACCGATCTGCTGCGGGTGTTTGGCGGGCGAATTATCATCCCGATCGAGGGAATCTTCGTGCAGTTCCCGTGTTGCATCGTCGTGGTCCTTGGAATCGTTCACGGATCCCTCGCTTTCTTGGGCCGTGCCGGCCATTATTGGAAGTTAGCTTCGTCACAATCGGGTTGCCAAATATCTTACCAGAACAGATTCCGCTGAATATCTGCAGTCGAGTGTCGATAACCTGGCAATCCATTCTGCACTAAGGGTCTGCCTAGGAACCTTGCAATCAAACTTCGCCTGGTAGATGCAGTGATTCTTATTTCATTTTAGCGGATAAATGCGTTGATCTTTTTTGGCCAATCAATCCCTACCGAATGGCGTGAAGATAATCTGCTGCCTATCGAGTTTTGCATCAACTGGATAGTTCTCAAAGATCTGGAACAAGTTCGTGTTCTACCGCGGGTCAACTCCCAGATAGTCGATGACGGCGATCTCGAACAATTGAGGAATTTGAGCAAATCGAGGACTTCCCCTGAAGTCTTAACCGCTCAAAGGCAGGCCAATCATGGTCAGCCAAAGAGCAAACACAAGAGGTAAGGCGGTCCAGTACGGCTTTGTGTGGGTAGCCGGATATTCACCGCGGAAGGCCAGCCATTTAGAAGGCAACGAACCACTGAAAAACAGTCCAAGTCGTACAGTCTTGCGCAATTCAAATAGTTTTCCCTTCTCAATGACCCAGAGGAAACTGTGATGGACCAAACAAAAGCGAACAGGACAAAAGCGAAGCGATGCTTACGAATCGAAATTACGTGAGTCTACTAATGCTTGCCGTTTTAGTCGCCCGTCGGACTTGTCGATTGATCGGCAGGAACGGTGACTGGCCGATAAATATAACGGTAAAACGAGAAATGGAAGTGGCACTTTACATAGTTACAGGGAAGCGTGGTTGGTATTTGCGAATTAATGTATCTGCCAACGGTAGTCAGGAAAGCAGACCCATTGGGGCGTTGAAAAGCGATTGATCGCCAATCCCCTAGATGGCAGCCTGTTTGTGTTTATCAACAAACGACGCGATCGCATGAAATTATTGCAATTCACCAGCGGAGGATTTTGGCTCTGTAATCGCTTCTTGGAAGCTGGAACCTCTGAGGCCGTGCGGAGCGACGACCGCTGCTCGACACTCCAAATTGACGCCACCGAACTCGCGATCTTACTGACCGGAGTGAAACTGGCTTCCGCTGCAAAACGACGCAAGAGATACGCTTGAAAAATCTCTAGCTTTTTCGAGATTGGTGCGAATTAGCTATTGCTAGCCGCGGTCCACTTTCTTAGGTTGATCGCATGGCTGATTCCAACTCTCTGCCGAACGCTACATTGCCGAACGATCCATTGCCGAACGATCCATTGCTTGAGTTGCTGAAAACCCATCAGTAACAACTGGCCGATAGTCGCACTCAGCTGGCCATCAAAGACGACATCATCAAGCAATTGGAAGAGAAACTCCAAGCGGCACAGCGAGACTATCTGAAGCTGTGGCGCGAGCGATTCGAAGCGCGTAGCGAACGCTACATCGCCGATCCCGATCAACTGCGCATCGACTTCGACAATAGCAATGAAGCTGCCGATGTCGCCGCCGGGTTGCAAGAGGACGTCGAGGAAGCCGAACTGATTCCGGCTCACCTACGTCGCAAAGGTAAACCTCGTAGTGAAGCGTTACCGGCTCATTTGCCGCGAGTGGACATCGAAGTGGATGCCGAAGACTCGGACAAGACTTGCTTGACTTATGGTGCGAAGAAGCTGTTGCCTCAGACGATGTGGGACGTGCGGGAGAAGCTGATTTGCCAGCCCGCCAAGATCCACGTCCAACGCTACACGTATAAAAAGTACGTTTGTGCGGGGCAACCCGAATGCGGCGTGGCCACCGCGTCGCGTCCGGCGGGCTTGGTCGAAGGCGACAAGTACGACACCAGTGTGGCGGCTCAGATCATCTCTTCGAAGTACCGTTACCACTTGCCACTATATCGGCAACAAGATGTATTGGCCGGCAGCGGTTGGACTCCCAGTCGCAGCACTCTGACCAGCATCCTCTAACGCTGTTACGAGCTGGCGGCCCCACTGCTGAAAACTTCAAAACGACGCTGCAACCGGATTCGATCATTGCATGCGATGACACCGGGCTCACCTTGTTGTACCCCAAGACGCCGCCAACGTTTGGCATCAGCGATCCCAAGTAACAACCAATCGCGTGCCGTCTGGGATCGGATGCGCGAGGAAATAGATTCTATTGGCGATCGTACTCAGCAAGTGGTGTTGCCCAAGAGTGAATTGCGCAAGACGTTGAACTATGTGAACAACCACTGGCTCGAATTGACTCGTTACATCGATGATCCGCAGTTACCGATGGACAACAACCGGTGTGAACAGTTAATGAAACAAGTTGCCCTGCGAAGGAAAAATGGGTTGTTTGCAGGAAGCCTACTTGGTGGGGAGCGGAATGCTGGGTTCTTAACATTGGTCAGCAGTGTCCACCGCAACGATCTGGATCCATGGCGATCCATGGCGATACTTGGCGATCCATGGCGATCCTTGGCGATCCTTGGCGATACTTGGCGATACTTGGCGATACTTGGACGACGTCCTGAAGTGGTTGTTAGCAGGCGAGCAAGACTACGCCGCCCTCTTACTTCAGAGTTGGGCCCAGCAGCACCCCGAAGCGATTCGCCACTATCGCCAAGACGAGCGAAGAAAACGCAACGTGCGACAGCAGTCCGAAAGAGACAAACGCCGAACCAGAAACCAACTCCTCCAACGCCGCAATTAGACACATCAACAATAGCACTGGTCTACGCTTACGGTCATCAGCAAATTTGCGCCGAAAATTCGCCCGCGAATTCTACGAAAGCAACGCAACTGTGCGAACTTGTGAGACTCTATGTGCCAAACGCGAGCATGGCTCATCAGCCAATTTCGCCGGCAATTTTATTCTGCTCAGAGCAGACGATATCTGAGCGCATTTGTGGGATAATCCGTCATAGGCCGACTACCAATCGCCAATGCGGAACTTTGCTTTAAGAGCCTTCGCCAATCGAAGTGGGGCTATCCTCTTTCGGTTTCGCAAAAGTTGATTCCCTTTTTGGCTTGCGCTAAGACTAAGGCTGAGCGGGGGCGGGTAACAAGGTGCGAAATCGTTTGCACGGGAAACGAATTCAATCTTCGATCAACAGAAAGGAACAGACCTGAAAATAGGAAGTATCGATCAAAGCAGGGAGCGTCCAAAAAAAGGCTCGAAGCAAAAAAGTGCTTCGAGCCTATTGGGTTTGGGATCATCCCCAGTACGGATAAGAGGAGTCGAACCTCCACGCCCTTGCGGGCACTAGAACCTGAATCTAGCGCGTCTACCAATTCCGCCATATCCGCATGTTTGCCTGTGATTAAGTTTTAGGACCTAGCCGCGATTTTGCAAGGGGAACGCCGCCCACAACCTTGCGAAATCCGCCATTTTCGAAGGGTTTTGCCTCGTTAACGCTGATCTCAAAACAGATAAGGCCGCAAAGGGGTGTAAAGCTTAGGGGTCCGCCCCTTCTACCGTGACCGGTTCCATTCCCAAGGCCGTCGCAAACGCGACCGCGAATTTGCGGCAATGGGAAATGCTAATTTGGATTTGGTGAATGCCCAGGCCCTTGGCCACATCGGCCGCCGCGCCCACCAAGTGGATTTCTGGCTTGCCCCCCATTCGGTTTAGCAGTTCAATATCCGTCCACTGGATTCCTTTGGCCCAGCCCGTTCCAAGCGTCTTTAGAACGGCTTCCTTCGCGGCCCAGCGTCCTGCGTAATGTTGATTGGCTGCCTTACGGGGCGAGCAGTATTGAATTTCGCGTGGCGTGTAGACCCGGGTGAGAAACATTTTATCATGCTTTTGGATCATCTTCGCGATGCGTTCCACTTCGATAATGTCTGTGCCAATGCCGATGATGTTCATTTAAATGTACCAGTAGGCGGTCGTGAGATTCGCGGTCGATTGTCAAGCAAAGTTAAGTCGAACCAAAAGGAAATGCAGGTTTGCCAAGGTGTTGTGTGCAGTTGCGTGTAATGTTGGGGATTTTCTTCAACGCGATCCTGCAGGAATCCGGCATCATTTAGCAAGCGGTTTTACCACCGTTTACGTTGGGATTCCGCACGATTCTTGAGCCCTTCGCAAGGTTTCTTTGGCTTTTGCACGAGCTTTTTGAGCACCGTCGCCCAGAATTTGTTTCAGTGGTTCAGGGTTGCTTTGCAGTTCCAGTCGTCGTGCACGCGGTTCTTCGAAGAAGGCATCGGCAACGTCTGCCAATCCTTTCTTGACTTCGCCGTAACCGAAGTGCCCACGTTCGTAGGTCGATCGCATATCCGCAATCTGATCCTGACTGGCGAACAAAGAAAACAGATCAAACAAATGGTCTCCCTCGGGATTCTTGGGGTCTTTCATTGGACGAGAATCTGTTGCGATCCGCATAACTTTTTTTCGCATTGTCTTGGCATCGTCAAACAATTCGATGGTGTTGCCGTAGCTTTTTGACATCTTCTCGCCATCTGTGCCTGGCACTCGACTAGTCTTCTCCAAGATTTTTGGTGCTGGAAGCGTAAAAACTTCGCCAAACTGGGCGTTCCAACTGGAGGCAATGTCACGGCAGACTTCGATGTGTTGAACCTGGTCTTCGCCTACCGGAACCGTGTCCGAATCAAAGGCTAGGATGTCTGCCGCTTGCAGGACTGGGTACGTAAACAAACCCGCACTGGCAGGCAGGCCTTTGGCTTTCTTGTCTTTGTAAGCGACGCAACGTTCAAGCAATCCAAACGGCACGCCGCTGAGCAATAACCAGCACAATTCTGAGACCTCAGGCACATCGGACTGAACGAACAGCACTGCTTTGTTTGGGTCTAGGCCAAACGCAAGTAGGTCTAAGGCAGCATCTGTTGTGTATTGGGCCAAGAGGTTGGCGTCGCGAACCGTGGTCAATGCGTGCAAGTTAGCGATGAAGTAGAATGCCTGCTGCGATTCTTGCAACGCAATGTACTGTTGGATCGCGCCAAAATAATTTCCCCAGTGAGGGCGACCTGTGGGTTGAATTCCTGACAATACTTTCATGGAACGGATGTCTTAATTTCTAAAAGGTAATGGGCAAGGGGTTTACTTACAGGGATGATCGCCACTGGCGATCCTACGGGCGCTCAGAATGCCAGTGACGTTCGTCTTGCCGGTGTGGTCACCTTGTCTTTGTCAGTCTAGCGGTGTTGGTCACGAGCCAGGCGATACTACCGAAATTCGCATTGGGGTATCAAATGGGTATCAAAGGTCAGCGGGGATTTTGAAGTCAGGCTTCCATCGTTGGAACCATAATTCCAAAACCAGTAGTGACCACAGGCGGTAAGCGTGATCGAATTTCCCCGAAGTATGCTGATCCAACATCTGTTGAATTTCGGCTTTAACGAACAGTCCCCGCCGGGTTGCGGTATCTCCCAACAGGGTTTGCTGGGCCAATTCCTTTAACGGGCCTCGGAACCAGTGGTCCAAAGGTACGCCAAAACCTTGTTTTCTTCTAGTCCATATCGACGCTGGAATCATATCGGCGAACGCTTCGCGCAAAATTCGCTTGCCTTTGCCGCTTCGAATTTTCCAATTGGCCGGCATTTGAGCCGCCAATTCTACTACGTGGTGGTCCAAAAATGGTTGACGCACCTCAAGCGAATGAGCCATCGACGCGATATCAACTTTCGTGTTCAGATCGCCCGGCAAATACGTTTGCAGATCCATTAGCGAAAATCGATTAATGGGGCTGCGATCGTGCAGGTTGTCATAATATTCCGCCAGAAAATCCAGCGGGTCGTTATTTCCCAACTGGTTTAACAGGGCATCGCTGTACAACATGGCCCTTTGTTGATCGTGAAAAATTCCAATCCATTGCATGTAGCGTTGCAGCGGCGGAAGGCTCATTGCCTGGCAAAAGCGTTTCCAGCGTCGCAAGTGATTTCTTTGACTCATGTTGCTTGGGATTTTTTGCCACAAAGGTGAACTAAACAGCGCTTTTCCGCCAGGGATTCGGTCCATTTTCTGAGCCAAATCGACGGCGCGATATCGGTGGTATCCACCAAACAGTTCGTCACTTCCATCGCCGGACAATGCCACCGTCACTTGCTGCCTTGTCATTTCCGAAAGATACCAAGTTGGAATGGCAGAACTGTCGCCAAAGGGTTGGTCAAACTGGTGAACCAATTCGGGTAAGATGGACATTGCATCGGGCTGCACCAAAAATGACTGGTGACGTGTGCCAAGGTGGTCGGCAACTAATTTAGCGTACTTGGATTCGTCATATTCGGATTCTTGGAAGCCGATGCTAAACGTCTGAATCGGTTGATCGCTGTGTTTCTGCATCAAAGCGGCAATCAGACTTGAATCAACGCCGCCCGAAAGGAACGCGCCCAGCGGAACTTCGCTTTGCATACGCAGGACAACCGCTTCGTCCAAGGTCTGGTTTAGCTTGTCAATGGCTTGCTGCTTTGCTAACGGCGCCCGCGCGGGTGGTACCTGCCAATAGGCGCTAGACTTAAATGAACCGTCGGTCGCTTTCCAGACCCCTGAATGACCTGGCGGCAGACTCGATATGCCTTTGTAAATAGTGTTGGGGTGCGGAATGTATTGATACAGTAAGTATTGGTCAATCGCGTTTAAGTTGATCGATGTATCAATCTGATGTACCGGAAGTATGGCTTTAAGTTCGCTTGCGAATGTGAAGCGTCCCGATTGTTGTGCGTAAAAAAATGGCTTCTGGCCTAGGCGATCCCGAGCCACGATAAGCTGCTTTAGGCGGCTGTCCCAGATCGCGATTGAAAACATCCCGCGCAAAAATCGAAAGCATTCTTCGCCTTCGTCTTCATAAAGGTGCACAATCGTTTCGGCATCGCCCTGAGTTTTAAAGCGATGTCCGTTTCCTTCGAGACGTTGACGGAGGTCTGGGAAGTTGTAAATTTCACCATTGAAGATAACCTGGATACTATCGTCTTCATTGCTGATCGGTTGCATGCCCGTGGAGAGGTCGATAATCGAAAGTCGCCTAAACCCAAGTGCGACTCCGACCGCGGTAGAGGCCGTTGGCGGTGAAGCGTCCGCTTCATGGTTCCATGGCGATTGCCAATAGATAGCCTGATCGTCTGGGCCGCGATGCGCCAGCGAATCGTTCATCGATTGCAGGGTCTGCCGGTCGACTTGTAATTGCTGATTCGTCCAAACAGCGCCCGAGATTCCGCACATTCGCTGATGTTACCTTCGAAAATGAATCGTACTAATGTCGAGGTGGAATTTTTAATAAGCTGGCAGTGAGCAAAAATATTAATCGCGACAAACTCAATCGCGACAAACTCAAGCGTGACAAGATCAAGCGTGACAAACTAAGCGTGACAAACTAAGCGTGACAAACTAAGCGTGTGGCCAGGTCATTTACGGTGTTGGTTAGGCGGTCAAATATCGCATGGTTCCAGGCAAGACACCTACCAATGAACTTGCGATTGCAAGCTTTGACACATTCTAAGTGAAATTGCTCCCGCTTGGTGCCCGTGTACGCCGGAGTTCCCAGAGTTCGTTGCATTTTTCGAGCGGAACGATCCTTGTTGACGCCAGTGGTCCGCACGTGGGGTGCCACTGCTCCCAACCGATAATCTTAAGGGGGTTCTATTCCAGAGTGGGATTTCCAAACGCACAGGGTTAACAACCGGTTGATAGCCTTAACCCGATTAGTCCTGGCATCTAGTTCGGTCAAAGTAGCGTTTCTAGGCCAAGATGTAAGCAGATCGTACGATCATCTCAGCCCAAACCAGCCCAGCCCAAACCAGCCCAGCCCAAACCAGCCCAAACCAGC
>JBDNHU010000372.1:0-13515 GCA_041688615.1 Mariniblastus sp.
CAATCAGGCGTGATCCGATGCACAAGTGAATTGGTGTCAATGCACGTTATCGCGGCATTTGATACACTTTAAGGGCTGGATCTGACGATTATGGTAACGGATTTGGGCTTGAGTGGAACTTGGACGCCGGGAACTGGGTTACACCGGGCTGCCAATATTCAAGTTGATCGTCCGAAGTGTGTTCTGCTGGCAAGCTTTTAAATAATAATATTGGTTTCGTTGGTTTTGGATGGGATCGGGACTACCCGTTGGATACATTCTGTTTGAAGGTCCTGTGTTTGAAGGTCCTGTGTCCGGATTGTACGGTGGGCCGAAGGACTTTGATAATCGCTGTTTGATGAAGGTAAGTGGACGATGACGGTGGCTCCGATAATTCTTGCGGTTGATTTGGGTGCGAGTAGTGGACGAGTTCTAGGGTTTGAAATTAGCGCCGAACAAATCCAGATGCATGAAGTTCATCGCTTTGCCAATTTTGGCGTCAAACTGGGGAACCATCTAATGTGGAACTTGCCAGGTCTGTGGCAGGAGGTGCTTAATGGGCTGACCACGGCAGCCAACAAGTTTCAAGGGCGCCAGATCAAGAGTGTCGGGGTTGATACTTGGGGTGTCGATTTCGCGTTCCTGTCTCACACGGACGAGTTGCTGAATTTGCCGTTTCACTACCGCGATAGTCAGAACGATGGAATGGTGGAAGCGGCTTTTGAGACAGTCCCCAGGATGGAAATCTATGAAGCCACGGGACTGCAGTTTATGCAGATCAATTCGCTTTACCAAATGTTAGCCATTCAGAAACGGAATCCAAACTATTTCGACAATGTAAAAAGTTTCTTGATGATGCCCGACGTTTTTCACTGGTTGCTGAGCGGCCAAGTAAGTAACGAAAGAACGGACGTTTCGACTTCGCAGATGTATGATCCTCGGGCGGGCGACTGGGCGCGAACTCTGCTGGAAAAATTTTCGATTCCCCAAGGGATCTTTGGCCCGATGACTCAACCTGGCACCAACTTGGGAACGATGCGTTCGTCGGTTCTAAGTGAGACCGGACTGCCAGCGACGACCAATGTTGTTTTACCCGGTAGCCACGACACAGCGAGTGCGGTCGTGGCAATTCCTAAGACCCAATCGGTGACATCATCGAATCCCGATTGGTGTTACATCAGTAGTGGGACTTGGAGTCTGATGGGGGTCGAAATTGGATCGCCGGTCATTACACAACGTTCCGCGGAATTGAACTTTACGAACGAAGCCGGAGTCGAAGGAACGACTCGGTTGCTTAAGAACATAGCCGGGCTTTGGATTATTCAAGAGTGTCGGAGGATTTGGCAGCGCGACGGACGCGATTATTCGTGGGAACAAATGGCGGAAATGGCGGCTTCGATTGCACCGTTGCAATTCTTAGTGAACCCAGACGACAGCCAGTTCATTGCTCCCGAGCACATGCCTGCGACATTACAAAAGATTGCTTCTAAATTCGGTCGTGCTCCCCAGACCGATGCGGAAGTATTGCGGTGCGCGTTCGACAGCTTGGCTATGCGATATGCTCAGGTTCATGCAATGCTGGAAGAACTTTTGGGGAACCCGATCCAAACTGTCTACATCGTCGGTGGTGGCGTTCAAAATCAACTGCTATGTCAATTGACGGCTGATGCCTGCGGTCGAGAAGTGCTGACCGGTCCGGCGGAAGCCACCGCAATTGGAAACGCGTTGATTCAAGCGACCCATTGCGGGATCGTTGAAAACGTGTCGCAAGCGAGGACCCTACTGGCGAGCCTTTTCCCACCCAAAAGTTACCAACCCAAGAACCACGAAGCCTGGCGCCAGCAGCGTCAGGAATTTGGTTCGATGGGCTAGTGGTCGTTGGGATAAAGTGACTGCGCGTTGGGTGTCATCCCAAGCAGTTGCCAAGCCGATAGAATTACATCCACGCGGTCATGCCGCCGTTTACCGCTATAGTTTGACCGGTCACAAAACTTGCTTCATTGCTGGCGAAGTAGATTACTGCCGAAGCAACGTCTTGGGGTACGCCCCATCGTCCAACTGGAATCAACGCCTGATAGCCGTCTTTTGCCTCTTGCGGATCGTTGATATGGCGTTCGACAGGAACCCAACCTGGGGCGACCATGTTGACCGTAATCCCGAACGGAGCGAGTTCCTGCGACATACTTCGCGACCAGCCAACTTGTGCTCCCTTAGCGGCGACGTATGCAGAAAATGGAGAGACCGCTCGGTGGAAGACTTCGCTAGTGATACTAATGATTCGACCTTGTTGCTTCTGTTTCATTGCAGGCAAAATTCGCCGCGTCAGTAGGTACGGACTTTTCAAGAAGAAATCGATCATCGATTGATAAAATTCCCAATCGTATTCTTCGATGGGCTTCTGGGGTTGGTCACAGGTGGCGTTGGGAACCAAAATATCGACCGATCCCAATTCGGCTTCGATTTCCGAGACCATTCGGTCCACGTCACTGGCGCAAGTCACATCTGCCTTGACCATCATGGTTTGGATGCCGGCTGCTTGATATTCGATCAACGTTTGTTCAGCACGTTGAGTGTTGTTAAAGAAGTTGACTGGCACCTTGGCACCCGCCAAACCCAAAGCTAACCCCATTTGCTTGCCCAGTCCCGTCGAATTACCTGTGACCAAAGCCACCTTGCCGGACAGCGAGAATGGTATCGACGAAGAGATTGCAGTAGCCGCAGAATTGGAAAATTGGTCGTCACCGTTAACATCAGACGGATTGGATTGGGACATGGCGGGGCCTTTGTGGGCGGTCAGCGGAAAGTGGTTAGCGACAGGTGCTGAATTTAGCAGCTTAACTGCCAGCTTTCAACGGATGCCTGCAAATCTGAATTTCGTCTCGCCCGAAATGCAGGAATTTCCGGAACCTGGGTTGTTCCAGCCAAACCATGACTTATTATTCAGTGCATGCTTTCGCAACATAATGACACGGGCCCGAATACCCTGGTCCCAGAGTTTCTAACAGTTGGAATTGTCGTGTTGGCAGTCCGAAAGCAAGCAGCTTATCGTGGCGAGAAATCAATTTCGCTGGACTGATCTGGAACGCGAAAAACATTTGGATCGCCAAGGAAGCGGAAGTCGGTATCTTGCTTTGAATGACGATTCGATTTTTAAGACATGAGCATGGCCAGTAACAAACGCAATCACAAATCCACCGAGCCGAAAAAGACTAAGGTCGCGAAGGCCAATGCAAAGCAGGCGGTTTCGTTTGCGGCACCGCAATCAAGCATGCATTCAAGCGATCGCGATGGGCCAATTATAGGCATCATTGGAATTGCAGGTCGATACGGCAAGTGGATGCAAGAGCGTTTTGCAGAGTTAGGGTACGATGTCATTGGGTCCGATGTTGGCGATCAATGGCTTACGCCCAAGCAACTAGTTCAACAAGCGGAAGTTGTCATCTTCAGCGTTCCTATCGAACAAACGGTCGAAATTATTGATTCGGTTTCTAAAGTCTCTAGGCCGCAGCAGTTATGGATTGATATAACGAGTCTAAAAGAGGCGCCATTGAAGGCGATGCTTCGATCCAAGGCAGATGTTATCGGTTTGCATCCCATGTGTGGACCCGATTTACCGAACTGGAATGGGCAGACAGTGGCGCTTTGCTACGGTCGTTTGCAAAATCCGAACTGGGAAATCTTCGTCATCGATTTCTTGAATTCGATGAAAGCCAAATACTATGTGACCGACCCCATAGAACACGATCGAATCATGGCTTACGTTCAGGCGTTGCCGCATGCACTGTCCATGATGATGATTGGCACCTTTCAGACAATGGAAGATCATGGCCTAAGTGTCAGTGAGATTGAACACTATGCCACGCCGCCGTATCGACTTTCGGTTGCAGCGATGGCGCGTATTCTGGCAACCAACCCGAATTTATACGCCGACATCCAGATTTCCAATCGCAAACATACTCTGGAAGTTCTAAAGTCGTTGCGAGACCAAGCGGAGCAGATCTATCAGGCTGTGCGAAATTCGGACAAACGTTCGTTGGTGGAGCGATTGACCAAAGGTCGCCAGCAGTTTCGCTCACGCAATATTCAATCGGGCATGAAAGGCTTTCTTCAAATGTCCCGCGTGATGGCGGACTTTAGCACCAGCAATAGTAAGGTGATTCACACCCGGCGAGATCAACCTGGACTACTGGAACAAATTTTGAAAATCTTGGCCAGCAATCAAGTGAACCTGACCGGTCTGCATTCATTTAAGAGTGATGAATACGACGGATTCAGTTTTCACTTGGGTTTGGAGGGGCCGCCAGATAGCATTGCGTTGCAGCGAGCGTTATGCGATATCAGAAATCATCAGCAACTTCGTGACTTAGTGGTGATCGAAGAGCCTTAGAGGGCTAAGCCCCATTGCGCCGCGAGTCGATTCCGATCCGAAAACGCGACCTCTTGGTGGATTGGGGCGATTCATGCCGGCTTTCTCAAGTGCACTTGCGGTCTGCCTAAGAGTCTTGCGACGACTTGGGTGCGACAACAACAGGTAAGTACTTCGCTGATCGTTACCTTCGGTCTAATTGACGACCGCGATAGAAATTGTCGCTGCCCAATGCCCGGACGATCTTTCTTTCGGCTCGGATTTCGTTATCTTTTAGTCATGCAATACCCGTCGAGGCTGGGGCGCCGCCCCGTAGGCTCACTTTAAGCAAGCACAGCGGTACGGCTGGGATTACGTTTTCCTGTGTTAATGAGCCTTGTATGCTTTTGAGCAGGGCACGTTAAGTTTACGTTAGCGGAATGTTTACGTTAGCGGAATGTTCGCGCCAGCGGATTTCGGCCAGCATGACGGTTTGGTCGATCGTGCGAAGTCGCATTAGGCTCGGTCACTGCTATTTCAGAATTCTGGAATTTGTTTTCTAATCCAAGGGTTAGAGTTTACGTTCCTAAGGAATTCTGATATTTCGAATGGAAGATCGAAATACTTCTATTTTTGCTTTTCATACTTTTGGTCGATGGAAGAAAACCAATGAGTGAACCTAATGCAGAATCGGGAATTGGTATCCTTTGCGTTCATTGTAAGTCGCATTTCGTGTTCGCTCCACAAAGTGAGTTCCAGTTGTGCCCGAATTGCGATGGCAAGTGTTCGCGTGGGGACGCGATTCGATCCTTTTTAAGAACCACCATGGCGTCTACGTTTGGCTACGATCGCGATCTGATCACTTATGATTCGAAATTGCGAGACATAGGCGATTCACTGGGAACGATTGAATTGCTGATGAAATTGGAATCGGAATTCGGAATCAGTATCTCGCACGAAGACATCGAAGAACTAGATTCTTTGTCCGATGTCGCTGAATATGTTGAAAGTCGAATCGGTTAAGCCGCTGTTGGTTTCTTCTAATTCCTTGTTGGATTACCAACTTGTAACCGCAAAACTTATCCGACCGGTGAACCGATCGAGGTAACTTTAGAAATCTACCTTGGCGTTCTGCAGTCTCCGGTCTCTGCCCATTTTCGGTCTCTGCATTTGCTGCATGCCGAAGACGAAGCGTGATCTACTTGGCAACTGGCTGAGATACATACTGGGCAACCAAGTCGGCCACTTTAAGGGCTTCTTCTTCCGTGTTGTGATAACCGAAGCTAAAGCGGATGGTACCGTCACCTGGCAGCGTGCCAATGGTTTCGTGAGCCAAAGGTGAACAATGGTAACCGGCTCGAGTGGTGACGTTATGTTCCTTGGCTAGCCAATCCGCAATATCGTGAGGCGAGCATCGCTGGGTACAGGTCATCGACACCACAGCGGTTCGCTTGGAAGTATCTGGATTTCCGTACAGCTGAATCGTATCGATCTCTTTCAATTTCTCGGTAAACAAAGATGTCAGCATTTGTTCACGTTGACGAATATTATCCAGCCCGACTTGGTTGATCCAACGCACGCCAGCGGTTACTCCACAAATGCCCAGCAGGTTATGAGTTCCCACCTCGAAGTTGGAAGGGAATCGGCCAGACATATCATGTTGGCCCGAATCCTTGCCTGTACCACCTTCGGCCAAGGTGCAAAGTTCAATGCCCGGGGCAACGTAAAGTCCACCAATACCTGGCGGTCCGAATAAGCCTTTGTGTCCAGCGAACGCCAAGAAATCCGCACCAATGGCTTGCATGTCCACAGGCAAAAGTCCGGCAGATTGGGCTGCGTCTACCAGGAACCGGGCGCCATACTGTTGGCAAAGTTTCCCAATTTCGTGCACAGGCATGATGTCGCCGGTCAAATTGCTGGCCATTGAACAAGCAACAAATTTGACCCGCCCTAACTTCAAACGATCTTCCAGAAAATTTAGATCAAACGGATCGGTCGGCTTGTAGGGGGCGACGAAAAAAGAAGCGTTGTGATCGCGAGCCACTTTCCGGACCGGCCGCGAGACTGCGTGATGTTCCATGCCACTGATGACAATCTCATCACCCGCTTTCCAATCTTGGCATAAGATCGCCAAGTTCAGAGCATACGTGCAAGAGGGCATGAAAACCATTTGCGATGGATCGGGCAAATTAAAGAATTCAGCGATTTCCTGTCTTGCCGTCTGCATCATCGCGGCTCCATCGGCGCCCGAAGCGCCGGCAGAACGACCAGGACTGGCTAAATGGCGAAAGCAATCATCGACCGTTTGGTAAACAATTTCTGGCTTAGGCCAAGTTGTCGCTGCGTTATTCAAATAAATGGTTTCAGAGGATTCCATCATTTCGTTTCACACTTCCAAAAATGTACCGTTGGGTCACTAACCCTGATCAATGCAATCTTCACGCAAGTTCCTACCGCGTCTGTGTCCAGTATGGCGGCTGGAGTCCAGCTTAGCGGCTGAAGTCCGCAAAGATTCTAGGCCAAAGGCGGCCACCAAACCGTTCCTGTGACTGGTTGACCTATGTTCCCTTGAATTGTCACACACTTGAACAGGTTTTTGAATACCTTGAATCCCTGTTTGTCAGGTTTTGGTGACTAAATGGCTACCTACGACCGCGATAACTTGACCCTATCGCAGAAGGTTACTTGGATTTGACATCCAGCAATTGTTGAATCATCTTGGCTGTGGCATCCAAGGCCGCCTGGCTGATTTCATGCTGTCCAGAAAACGGCAGGAAGTTAACGTCTGCCTTGGCGGAGGTTAGCAATTGGCAAAGCAATTGCGCACCCACAAAAGGTAGGATCATGTCCTGACGTCCGTGCGATTGAACTACCGGGATCGGCATCGGTCGCTTCGCATCGTTTGTCCAGGCATCTTCGCGAATGACGGTCCCGGACCAAACCACAAGACCGCCCGGGCGGAGCTGACGGCTGAAAGCAATTTCAGTCGCCAACATGGACCCCTGAGAAAAACCGCCGATCACGCATTGTTGCCAATCCAGGCCCAGTTCCGTTAAGCATTGATCGACCGTTTGTTCCAATAGCCTTTTGGCTTCAGGCAGTTCCGGTGGGTCCTCGGTTCGCAATTCTCTGAAGGTTCCCGTTTGCATTGACATCTGCAATTTCATCATGTCAATAGGCCACCAAGCCCGAGAGTCATAGCCGTCCATTTCGTCCAAAATAAGCGGCGCCGCGGGATAGAGGAAGCGAACGCGAGTGCGATCTTCATGAGAAATGCGGCTTAAAAGTTCACCGGCGGTCGACACCAAGTCCGACCCCGATGCACCAAAACCGTGGCACAATACGACCAGCAGTGTCGGGATAGAATCGCTGTCCAATTGAATTTCGACGCATTCCAATTGACCGATCGTACGCTTCTGGAAATAGTGTTGCTTTGCCATGTCGTACTCTACTTGACGAATGAAGGTCTTTTGTAATCGTGAACAGCCTCAAGTTTCAGCAAAGCTGGACTTAAGAACGCAAACGTCTAGGGTGCTAAAATTACAGCCGTTTGTTGGATAGACTAACAGTGTGAACCGATTGTTGAAAGTGTGCCACATTCGCTGCCTTTCACCTTCGACCGCCACGCGACCCCCACGCCAACCTCACCCTGCTCTTACTGTGGCTTCGGTCCCAAGTCCGTAGGCTTCCCAAGGTTGCGGAAGTTGGTTGGGCTTGCAACGTGCTTGAGTTCCCCTTTTTGGAAAAACGCTTCATGTCGAACACACCCTCGATTTCTGAGCCCTTGATTTCTGAACCCTCGATCTCAGAAATCGCAAGAACGATTGATCATGCCTTACTGCACCCAACCATGACCGAGGCCCAAATTGTGGAAGGTTGCCAACTTGCTTTGCGATTGAATTTGGCTTCGGTTTGTGTCAAACCCTACGCGATTCCGATCGCTGCTAAGGTGTTGGCTGGTTCTGCAGTTGGTGTGGGTACGGTCATCGGATTTCCGCACGGTAGTCACCCAACCGCGGTCAAGGCCTTCGAGGCGCAATGGGCGTGCGATCAGGGCGCGGTCGAGTTGGATATGGTAGTCAACGTGGGGAAGGTGATTCAGGGCGACTGGGAATACGTTCGCAATGACATTCGGGCGGTGCAAGACGTGGCCAAAGCCAACAATGCGATCTTGAAAGTGATCTTCGAAACAGACTTTGTCACAGAGTTAGCTGACAAACAGAAGTTGTGCGAAATTTGTGATCAATTGATCGTCGATTTTGTGAAGACGTCAACCGGTTTTGGCTTCACCAAATCAGGTAGCGGTTACAATTATGTGGGTGCCACCGAAGAAGACGTCGCGCTGATGCGCAAAGTGTGCAGACCGGCGGTTGGAGTCAAGGCAAGTGGCGGCATTCGCAACCGAACTGATGCCCTCAAGTTCATCGCACTCGGTTGCACTCGGTTGGGAACGAGTGCATCGGAAGCCATTTTGAAATCCGATCAAACGGACGTTAAGAGTTATTAGTTTCCGATTGATGTTCAACATTCGATAGAGCGGCTGCTTTAAGAATACAAGCACGCAGCGCAAGCAAGTGAATATTGCCTTCTTTCACTTGGATTGCGGTAAGTTGCCTTCTGCCGCTGGCCTAAGTGCGATGAGGAAATTAAGCGAACGTCGAAGCTGGCAATCGCGGGGACCCGTTGTCGTTGAATTGGGTAGCGATTGTACCCGTGGCGGCATTAAGATTCGGTGAGGTGACGCCGGCGTCGGCAACCTCGGTTTGGATAATCTTTGGAGTGATAACAATGAAGCGTTTAAAGCGTCGAAAATATTTGAGTTTCATGATGTCTTTATTGTGTATCGGTTTTGGATGGACTTCGACGGCCAGTGGTGTTGTTGAAAATCCTAAGATTAGTGCGACCGAAGTCACGCAGCCTGAAACGGCTGATGATCTCGCTGCACAGGCTGTCGCCAACCGGCCCAACATTGTCGTCATTTTTTGCGATGACTTAGGTTACGGTGACTTAGGCTGTTTTGGACACCCAACGATTCGAACTCCAAATTTGGACCAATTGGCGGCCCAAGGGCAAAGGTGGACTGATTTCTATGTCGCAGCCTCGGTTTGCACGCCTAGTCGCGCTGCGTTGCAGACGGGCCGATATCCAATTCGAAATGGAATGTGCAGCGATAAGCGTCGGGTACTTTTTCCAGACTCCAAGGGCGGGTTGCCGCAATCAGAAATTACCATTGCTGAAATGTTGAAGGTTCAAGGGTATCGGACTCATGCGGTCGGCAAGTGGCATCTTGGACATTTGCCCGAATACTTGCCGACCAATCACGGTTACGATTCGTACTTTGGAATTCCGTATTCCAACGATATGGATGCCGTCGCAGACGCGCCGAAGAACCGCAAGCGGATGGATAGTCCAAAGTCAGAATACTTCAACGTACCCTTGATGCGTGGCTTGCAGGTGGTTCAGCGACCTGCCGACCAAACTACGATTACCAAACGATACACCGAAGAAGCGGTGAAGCATATTGAATCCCATTCGGATGAACCATTTTTCATTTACTTGGCGCACAACTTGCCGCATGTGCCTTTGTTTCGTTCGCCTGAATTTGCAGAGACTAGCAGGCGTGGATTGTACGGCGATGTGATCGAAGAAATTGATTGGTCGGTGGGGCAGATTATTTCGGCTCTGCAGAAGAAACAGCTTCAGGACAACACGCTTGTGGTTTTCACTTCGGATAACGGACCGTGGAAAGTTTACAACGCCCAAGGCGGGTCCGCCGGCTTGCTTCGAGACGGCAAAGGATCTACCTGGGAAGGTGGCATGCGTGAACCAACGATCTTTTGGTGGCCAGGAAAGATTACGCCAGCGGTTACGATGGATATGGGAGCCACGCTTGACTTGCTTCCCACTTTCGCCAAGATTTGCGGCGCTGAAGTCCCCGCGGATCGCCTTCTGGACGGCTACGATTTATCGCCCACACTATTTCAAGAACAACCAAGCCCTCGACAACAGATGTACTATTATCATGGCGAAGAACTGTATGCGATTCGCAGCGGGCAATACAAGGCTCACTTTAAGACTAAGACATCGTACGTGGGGCAGCAAGAAGCGGTCGTTCCTAAGATTCCCTTGCTGTACCATTTAGGGCATGACCCCGCCGAGCAATTCGATGTTTCGAAAGATCATCCGGAAATTATTCAGCAGATCAGCGAGCTGAAACAGAAGCATTTGGCTACCATCATACCGGTCGAAAATCAATTGGAAAAGCGTTGATCATCCCGCGGAATTGACGAACGATTCCTGGATGCATAAGCCGGAGAAGTGGTTGGCACGGATTTTTGACGCACGGATTTCTTACACTGAGTTATTGCCAGTAAAACATGTTGGAACTGGGTTAAGTGTTCACCGGGTCGATTGGTCAACCAATTCGAAGTTGTCTCGTGGTTGCTCCTGTGAGCGACAAGTCGATTGGTTGTTCAAACCGACCTTTTGATGTTAGGCCAAGATGTCTTGGACGACATTCCCATGCACGTCAGTTAAACGGAAATCACGGCCTTGGAATCGGTAGGTAAGTTTTTCGTGATCGAAACCCAGTAGGTGCAGAAGTGTTGCGTTCAGATCGTGAACATGGACCTTATTCTCAATCACGTTGAAACCCAGTTCATCGGTTGCGCCGTGGACGTAGCCGGACTTGATTCCGCCGCCGGCCAACCACATGGTAAAACTGCGGTTATGGTGATCGCGACCGTCGTTCCCGCCTTGGACCATCGGGGTGCGTCCGAATTCACCACCCCAAATGACGATCGTGTCCTCCAGCAAACCGGACTGTTTCAAGTCGTTGATCAAGGCAGCGACCGGTTGATCGGTGGCCTCACAATTTCGTTTAATGGCATTCGTTAAATCGCCGTGCTGATCCCAGCCTTCATGGAAAAGTTGAACAAACCGGACATCGCGTTCGACCAAACGACGTGCCAACAAACAGTTTCTAGCAAACGTGGCTTCTTTGGTATTTTTGATCCCATAGGCATCTAACGTCTCTTGCGATTCCTGAGTTAGATCCATCAATTCAGGGGCACTGGACTGTAACTGATATGCGGATTCATAACTCTGGATGCGGGCTGCGGTGTTCGGGTCGCCAACGGTTTCCAAGGTCTGTTGGTTCAGTTTCTTAAGTAGATCCAATGAATCTCGTTGCAGTTGGTCATCAAAACCGTTCGGGTTAGAGAGGTATAGGATCGGATCGCCTTTGGTGCGAAACGGAACTCCACCGTAGCCGTTGGGCAGAAATCCACTACCGTAATTGCTGGATCCGCCACTGGTTCCTTTCAGGCTGGTCAAAACCACGTAGCCGGGAAGGGATCGACTTTCACTGCCCAGTCCATAAAGGGTCCATGCACCGAAACTTGGGCGACCGAACTGTTGCGATCCTGTGTTCATCAGAATTTGGGCCGGGGCATGATTGACGGCATCGGTCGTCATGGAACGAATCACGCAGATATCGTCGGCAATTTTTGCGGTGTGCGGAAGTAATTCGCTTAATTCCATGCCACAATTGCCGTGCTTGGCGAACGAGAACTTGGGCCCCAGCAGTTTCGAGTTTGGGTTGATAAACGCTGCCCGGTAGCCATCCAGTAACGATGCTGGCGGCAACTGCCCATCCCGTTTGCTTAGTTCGGGTTTGGCATCGAATAATTCCAACTGACTGGGCGCACCTGCCTGGAAAATATAGATGACTCGCTTTGCTTTCGCCGGGAAATGAGGTGATTTTGGGGACAGTGGATGGTCGGTATTGGTTTCCAATCCGCCGGTTCCTAGCAGATTGATTGCTGCATTGGATTCACTGGCCATTAATGACTGTACCGCCATTCCAGCGACACCGATTCCGCAATCGCGTAAGAACCAGCGTCGGGCATTCAATCTTGCAGTTTGTGATTTGAGTGTATCGTTCATGGTTGTCTAAATCGAATTGCATTCAGGGAATGGTAAAAAGAAAGACCTGCAGTTTGCGTTGACTAATTTTTAGTCAGTGTTTCATCAAGGTTCAGTAAAACTCGGGCCACAACCACCCAAGTTGCAACGTCCTGCGGGCTGACGCCAACTGGCAATTCGGGCAACGATTGGGCGTCTCCGAAGGCGATTTCGCGAATCGGGACCCATCCGGCGGCTAAGCGTTCTCGCTGTTGGGCCAATGCTCGCTGGATCAATTGCTGTTGAACCGGGGTCGCACTACGCGAAGTACACAATCGATAAGCGAAATCGATCCGCTGCGGATCGGTGGGACCTGCCTGGGTTACGATTCTCAGCGCCAACGCCCTGGCCGCTTCCACAAATATCGTTTCATTGAGTGAAACCAGGGCGGCCAATGGCGTGATGGATCGAGTGCGACGGGCACAAGAAAAATCAGAGTTGGGCGCGTCGAAACTGCCTAATAAGGGGTCGGGCATGGTACGTTTTCGGAATACATAGAGCGATCTTCGGTAACGATCTTGATCGGCGGCAACGTTCCAATAGTCAATATTAGCAAAGTTCTGGTCCAAAACGCTTTGGGGAACGGGTGGAAAGACGCTGGGTCCGCCGACTTCTTCATGCAATAGCCCCGAAACCGATAGGGCGATGTCGCGTACAACTTCGGCATCCACTCGGAAGCGTGGTCCCCGTGACAACCAAGTGTTTTCAGGATCTGCTTCAAATTGCTCGGCGGTCATTGATGAATCTTGAGCATAAACTTGACTGTTAAAAATCAACTTCAGAACACGTTTTTGGCTCCAACGATTTTCCATCAATTCAACGGACAGCCAATCCAGCAGGCTTTGCTGCACAGGTGCAGCGGTCCGAGTCCCAAAATCTTCAGCCGTGGGCACCAGACCCTGGCCGAAGATTGATTGCCAAATACGGTTCACCTGGACTCGGGCGGTCAACGGAGAATCTGGCCGAGTCAACCAATTGGCAAGGTCCAGGCGACTTAAGGGCGGCTGATTCAGGTCTGGCTTTCGCATCGCCTGCATGATCACGGGAACGCCAGGAATGACCGTGTGTTTGGGTTGATCCCACTCCCCTCGATCTAAAAGTTGGGTGGTCCGACTTTGTAAGCCAGAAGTGGACGCCAAGTGCAAAACACTGGTTTCGGCGTGGGGATACTTAGCTTGACATTGGACGATTTTCGAATGAAATTCCTGCAAACTCTCGACATTCTG
>JBDNHU010000049.1:0-6820 GCA_041688615.1 Mariniblastus sp.
ACATAATCACAAAACAACCTTTGAACACCTGAGCCATACCTGGAAAATCCCGGGGGTTCGGGGGCTGGCCCCCGAGCGTATGCAACACCACACACTAATTACAAAAATATGTTGTCTCAAAGTCATTGACACATTCCGATCTTCAAGCGTGGGTTATATCTCATCATTAAAGTTGTTTCCTAAACCAAGTTTGCGGCAGCCAGGTTCAGCCGTCGCATAAAATATCGTCATCAATTGCGAATGCAGCAAATCAACCAAGGTATCTCATTCAGTTTCGATCTGGCATTTTTGCTCCGGCGTCTTTTGCTATCCAGACACATCGTTTCAGGGATTTAGTGTTCGCTTCGGAAGCGAAATAGTCCTTGAAAGGGTGTCGCTAAATGCGATTAACCCGTGTTGATTTTCGCAACCGAAGCAGAGAGTGAAATCTAGCGAAAGGATGTGAACGCGACTTTAGTTGCTCTCCCTATTTTTGTACCAGTTCTAGGCTAAACCACGGATCTAGGGGTTTCAAGTGCTAGATTGTCTTAGCCGCTGTAATCGGTGTGGTTCGTCGAATAAACGACTTCCAATAGGTACCGGATCTGACCGTTTCTTACGAACTAAATAGAAATGACGGGCTTTTTGTCACTGGCTTGATCCGCCGTCAATAATCCACTTGAATCAAGAGAAAAATAAAGTCTGAACCCGTGAAGTGCGATGGGAATAAAAAAAAAATCGCAAACTTGATCCGATGCGATAAAGATTTTCAACGGTCGCGATAATGATGAACGATAACCGCTGCAATTTGTGCCGCGCGGACTTCTATGCAGCATGGTTGATTGGAGGGAACTGCGTTGGGGTGCTGTTTCGCAATGAGTGGTCGATGGCTATGGGGCAGCACATCTTGGTTTTGTTGGGTTGTCCGCAATCGGTAGCGTAATTTTCTGGGTAGGACCTGGATCTGGGTAGGATCTGGATCAGGTGTTACGTTTGCGTCGGAAAGTCAGTGCAGAGGCGGCGATTGCCAAGAAGGCTAAAGAATTCGGTTCGGGAACCGCAGAAAGGTTCGAACGCCAAGCAATGCCAAAATCTTGGGACTGATCAGCGGTGACTTCCAATGTGTAGCGCCCCGATTCCAAGCGACCAATATATAAATGTTCTACGTTATCGATTGTCGACACACTAAGATCCACCACCGAATTTAGAAACGAATCTGTCGAGTCATAAAGTCGCAAATCTAAATTCGCTAGGTTCTCAAGTGGAGAGAACGTCCCGCTGCCATCGGTATCAATGATATCCATATTCCAAGCCAAGATTACGGAAAAATCTTCCCATCGCATTCCATCCACAATTTCAAAATCGTAATAGATTGGATCCGAAGGATTAATTCCTGCTTGGTAATCCCAACCGTCTTCGCCAATCAATGACACTGGCTGCGAGGTAGAGCCAGCGAATTGTCCTCCTTCGAGGATACTGTAGCTGTTATCAACGTTAAGTTCGCCCGCCCCGAAAACTTCGTCCAGCGGCCGAGTCGAAGTGTGGTCCCAGTCGGGGAATTCTTCTTTGGTCGCGCCCGCCATCAGGACTGCGCGTAACGTTTCGCTGCGGACCGCATCGGTCCCCATCCCCTTTTGATAAAGGAGTGTTGCCGCTGACGAAACCATCGGTGTCGAAGAACTGGTCGTGGTTGCGGGGGCTACGATGTCTGGCTTTGATCGCCCGGCACCGTAAAAGGAAGTGGTTCCCGACGCATGAGTCCCGTTGGTTCGTCCCACAGTGATGGTGTTGTAACTAGGTGCCAACAGTTTGGGCAGACCGCCTGAATTATCGGTTCCACCAACGATCGTGGTGTCAAAGGTATTCACCATGTAATCGATATGGTGAAGAATCGCAGTTGCCTCGGCCGCCGTAGTGGAGGAGCTGGCGCGGTCAACCCAGCTATTGTTCATGACTTGGAATTGCGGGGCTGTTGGATCGGTGGAAGTACTGTATCCGCTGACGTTCAGGGCCCAGTCGTCCGCAGAATACGCGTACACTTGAGTTACACCGCCCGAGATACTGGTGGTGTTGCCGAAAAACAGCCTTGCCACACTGGTTGCGTGGGTCGAACTGCCCGAATGCGAGCCCGTCACATTGGTGATCGTCTTGCCGGTGAATTGAGCGTTGGTGACGTCCGGCATGTATTGACCGCCGACAAAAGCTTCGGAGATTCCGACCTGGACTCCGGTGCCGTCTTCTAGCCCTCCGCCGATCCTGGCCATCAAAGCGGTGTAGCCAATGTCATCTTTCCAATCAGCGTTCACCGATACCGGAAGGCAAATTCCCAACAAAACAGCAGTTAAAACAAACGATTTCTTCATATTGATTCGCTCGGTTACGACACCAAATTCAAAGCCAAGGGATCCTGGCAGGCGATCCTAGCCTAGTTCTGTCCTTCTGACAAATCAAGGAATTCAGCGGCCACTGTTACGAAAATGAAAAAGCCTTGCCGCCATCGGGTGCCGCCTAGACGCCCGTATTCTTCGCCAAAAACGCGGTGGGCCAGAGACTTGGGTCTTCATTAACAGGCAAAGCGGCGTCATAAGTCATCGACACAACACCCAGCTCTTGGTCTCGCAGTAGGAAGTAGAAGCCGATTTCGGGCTGTTCCTGCGGCTGCCAGCCCTCTAGAAATTTCTTGGGTAGGTGGCAACTTAGTTGGTAGCCATTTCGCTTGTTTTGGCAAACGACCTGGGGTTGAAACTGGCCAATCGCAGTCGGTTCGCCTCGGGCTAGCCGAATTTTCAACATGCTGCCGTAGGGCTCCTTGCCATTGACGCCGCCACCCGAGGGAAGGAACAAAAAGCGATGGCAAAACCGAGTCGCTCGATGAACGGTCTTTGTGTTTCTGGTATCGACGAAAATTTCAATCGAATCGCTTTGCTCCAAATCGGTAATGCGGCAATGCGGTTTTTGCTTCTTGCCGGACACTGTAAATTGAAACGTCAGGCCCTCTTCGGACCAAGCAATGCAGGTCGACAAAGGATTCTCTCGCGCTTGATCCTGGTCCAAGGTTTGAAATTGTGGAATTTCGTACCGCGGTTCAAGGGTAATCCCTTTCTTCCAAATCGTTTCCCGATAATAGAGCGGCAACGAAAGCCGAAACAGGTACGAGGCAGGAATCAGCTTGGGTTTGGATGTTGAGTTCATACTGCCGATAATCGAAAATGAAACTTTTGGAACCGCAAAACGCAATGGATGGCCAATTCACATCAATCGCAAGTCAAAGGACGCTGGGGCTGCACCCAGGTTCTGAACAGTAGTCTTGTTACCAGCGATCACAAGCCGTGCGCGCGACGAAGACGATCTAGGCCAGAACGCTAGGAAATTTGGTGCCCAGACCCAACTTGACCATCATCTTAGGCAATAAACTTAACTTGCGAAATGCCGCAGATTTGCGACGTTGGCCAGATTGCAGTGGTCGAAAGGACTTTTTTGGTCGAAATTCGCAATAATTGTGACTCAGTTGACGAATCAGTTCACTGGTTGCTGCTTGTCCTTAAGCAGAAACCATTCAAAACTAGAACTCCTTAACAACCACCAGCATTGTTGAACCTAGTCCCGCTGGGCGTTCGTCGCTTGCACTTGTTGTCACTGCGGGTCACCTGAAAACGTCGGGTTGACCATAAAATCCCGCATGCTTCATAGCTGGCGGGCGTATTTTAAGAGTTCGCGTTCTGGACGATAATGCCTTGGCCTACTTAATTTAATTTTAGATTTGTGAAGGAAACACTTCATGCCGCAAACCAGCTG
Organism: Mariniblastus sp.; assembly: GCA_041688615.1. Lineage (GTDB taxonomy): Bacteria > Planctomycetota > Planctomycetia > Pirellulales > Pirellulaceae > M30B19. The sequence goes on from JBDNHU010000049.1 coordinate 3,775, forward strand.
CCCAAACTGTTCCAAGTTTTACGATCTACCTGATACTTTTTCCGGAAAGCAAGTCCGCTGCAAAGCTTGCAACGAGATTTTTCATGTCCCCGAAGCGTTGAACGAACAAGTTGAGATTGTTGATAACTTTGTTCCTCAAGTCACCGGCGGTGGCGGCTATCGCGGCAAGATTGCGGACGAAATTGATTACGAAATTTTTGGGACTGAGATGCAGTACGTTGAGATCACTCTTGATCCTGGAGAGACCGTGATCGCCGAAGCCGGCGGCATGATGTTCCAAACCGAATCGATCAAAATGGAATCGGTGTTTGGCAACCCAGGCCAGGAGGGTCAGGGTTTTTGGTCCAAGGTCGCAAGTGCTGGAAAACGCATGTTGACCGGCGAATCGCTGTTCATGACCACGTTCTCCAACATCGGTAGCAAGCGAGAAATTGTTGCATTTGCGGCACCCTATCCGGGAAAAATCATCCCGATGCATTTGGATGAATTGGGTGGCGAACTGATTTGCCAGAAAGACGCCTTTTTGTGTGGGGCGAAGGGAATCCAAGTGGATATCGCTTTCCAAAAGAAAATTGGTGTCGCGTTGTTTGGCGGCGAAGGTTTTATCATGCAGCGTTTGCGCGGCGACGGGATCGCCTGTGTTCACGCAGGCGGAACCATTTTGGAGAAAGACTTGGGTCCCGGTGAACGACTGAAGTTGGATACCGGCTGTTTGGTTGCGTTGATGCCATCGGTTACCTATGACATCGAATTCGTTGGAGGTTTCAAGAATACGCTCTTTGGCGGTGAAGGGCTATTTCTAGCGAACTTGACGGGACCGGGCAAAGTCTGGTTGCAATCACTTCCGTTCTCGCGGTTAGCCGGCCGAGTTCTGGCCAACGCTCCTCAAGTTGGCGGTTCCAAAGGTGAAGGTTCTGTGCTAGGCGGAATAGGTAATATCTTCATGGGTGACAATAGCTAGGCAGCAGCTAGGCAGCAGCTAGGCAGCAACGAATTAGGCATCAGGCGGCGAATGGCCGTCAGTCCTGAAGTGATCGGACTTGAAAGAAACAGGAACGTTCGGCCCCTTCGATTCGTTGGGCCTTGAATTAGCTGAGTGTTGAATTAGCTGAGTGCTGCAGTGACTGAGTGTTTGGTTTTAGGCAAGATCGGTTGTTCCGTGGAACGGTCAAGTGATGTGATTCTCGGGATTGATTTGCGGTCGTGACGGATGCCAGGTGCATGGTACTCTTTTGGTTTTCGAGCAGCTTTCCAGCAGGCAATCGTTTGGGGTTTTGCTGCTTTGATCTGTGGCGGGCGGGACACTGTCGGGTCCGGCGGAGCATCCGGGGGGCGGCGTCAGTGCCAGGTGTTTGCATTCATTGCACTGTTGTTGACGGTTTTATGGGTTCGCGAAGGCTTGTTTATTGGGAGGTAAAAATCGAGTGCAGCAAAATTCATGCATAGCGATCACAGGCGGAACAGGATTAGTAGGTGGAAAATTAGTGTCCACCCTGCCCCGCCCTCTTGTGTTGACAAGGTCGCCAGAAAAATACAACAAACAGTCCTGCAGTGAGGTTCGTTATCTAAAATGGGATTCCAACCAAATCTTGGAATCCCAGGATTTGGAGGGCGTGACCGGAGTGATCCACTTGGCTGGCGATCCGATTGCCCAAGGGCGCTGGAACACGATCAAGAAGCAGAAGATTCGGGATTCACGGGTCATCGGGACCCGATGTTTGGTGAAGTCGCTTGCGGCAATGAAACAAAAGCCCAGCGTTTTGGTTTCGGCGTCAGCGGTCGGGTTTTATGGTGATCGACCAGGAGATGTCTTGGACGAAAACAGCCAACCTGGAGTAGGCTTCCTGCCCGAGGTCTGCCAGGAGTGGGAAGCCGAAGCGCTGGCCGCTCGCGAGTTAGGGATTCGAGTGTGTTTGGTACGGATCGGCATTGTGATGGACACCAGCGGTGGTGCGTTGCAACAGATGTTGCCATTCTTTAAGTTGGGATTGGGCGGTCCGCTGGGGTTGGGGCGACAGTATTTTCCCTGGGTCCATGTCGACGACTTGGTTGGCATTATTCACCATTGTTTGTCGAATCAAACGGTTTCGGGGCCAATCAACGCCGTGGCGCCTCAAGCAACCACTAACTGGCAATTTACAAAGTCGTTGGGCAAGGTTCTTCATCGTCCAACGTTGCTGCCGATTCCCAAGTTTGGTTTGAAACTGCTGTACGGTGAATTTGCCGATAACTTGTTCGACTGGCAGCAGGTGGTTCCCAAGGTTGCTCAGGATTCTGGATATCAATTTCAATTTCCTGGCATCGATGACACTCTGCAAGACTTATTAGGCTAACGGTGCTACCTGTGTCCACTTCGAAAACGCCGTTCTGGAATTGGTTGGATCGAGCCCAAGATTCGCGTGGCGTTCCCTTGCCGGTGAAAAGCGGCGCTGCCCAGAATGCTGACACGGTTTGTGTGGGAATCGATGTCGGAGGTGCCAACCTAAAGTTTGCAGTGGTTGGCAAACGTTTTTCGCTGGATGAGAACGACTCGAGTGCTGCGGGCAATGGCAATGGCAATGGCAATGGCAATGCGGGCAATGCGGGCAATGCGGGCAATGCGGGCAATGTGGGCAATGCGTCCGATAAAACGTTTGGGGCTGATCGTGGCAGGAGTGTGCCTTTTGCGTTGTGGAAAAATCCTGAAGGCTTGGCCGGCGCTCTGGTTGAGGCAATTAGCCAGCTTGGTCTTATGGGCAGCGACCGGGTGGTGTTCGGGGTGACGATGACTGGCGAATTAGCGGATTGCTTTGCTACCAAAGCCGAGGGCGTTCGGCGAATCGTGCAGGAGTGTGAATCGACACTTGGGCAATTTGGCAGTTCGATTGAATATTATTCTCAGTCAGCGACTGATTTCGACTCGGCCAGTGGCAGCACGCTTTTTGTTGGTGCGAACCAAGCGATTGAGAATTGGTCGGGCGTGGCGGCTGCGAATTGGCACGCGTTGGCGACCTTGGTTTCCTGTTGGATGGAACAGTCGAACTCCCACACGCCGCCTCTTTGGGCT
>JBDNHU010000373.1:0-6007 GCA_041688615.1 Mariniblastus sp.
AAAGTCTGTGTGTCCAAAAGTCTGTGTGTCCAAAGCGGCTGTTTTGGAAAGGGTGGCACTGTCACTATCGTCTGACAGTGGCAGTGGCAGCGGCAGTTTCAATCAACTCCTCTTTTGCCCTTTTCCAATTAGGGATCGCTTGACTACATCGTAGTAATGTTGAATTTTCTGTCTCGCAAAGTCGATTTGCCCTTTGGATCGCAGCAGACGCCCGACTTCGGTCAAGTGCTGCCCAAAATCATTTCTAGGTTTAAATTGGACTTCTTTGGGTCGGCCAAAAACTGGATAGCGGGCAAAGCAATAGACCACGGCCAAGGCCAAGACATGTAAGGAGATCAGCGGGAACGGTTTGCGTCCCATCCAACTCCACATGTTAACGATGCGGCTCTCGGGTGAGGTGGACATGGCGACATCGCCTGGCCCCGATTCCAAAAACGCCACTCGACTACCAACGGGTATTTCCTGCATAAACCGGAGAATCAAGGGGCGATTCTTGGTTTGTACAATGCCAAAGTTCGTCAGGAATGCACCCGAGGAAACCACGACCAGATCGTCCGGTTGCGATTGACTGGTCATGATTTGGTTCGACCAAATTAAAGGGATGGCGGTTGAACCATTTTTGCAGGTTGCAATCAATCGTTCCCTTGAACTGCTGCTTTCCAGGTAGTTATGCACACGAATGGCCGGCAGATCTTTTGGCGCAGGGATCGCTGTTGCATTGGTGACTCGGTCGCTCGTGGATCTTCGTTTGGTCAAACCGGTTTCTATATGGCATTGGCCAAAAAAATGGTCCGGAGCTGATTTTACGGAAAACCAAGGGCTCTTTTGATTTTCCTGCAGTCGCGTGTAGCCGGGTTGCGATTGTGGAAAAGGCGTCGAAGATTCGCTGCGGTAAAATTCTGCTGCTTCGGCTCGTCTTAGTACCAGTCGTGCCCATTCACGGTCCTGGGCCGGACAGTCCTTATACACTTCGCGCCAGAAATTGATTTCGGCATTGTGGTCGTTGCTAATGAAAATGACTTTACCGCCCTGCTGCATCCAATCTTCCATGCGCTGGAATGCGGCATCCTGCGGCAAGGTTCTTCCCTGGTGAAGCCAGATCACTACGTTGTATTTATCAAGCGAAGGTGAAATCAAGGGCAAGCGATCCACTTCGCAGTCCGAATTGGTGATCAAGCGGGATAGAACGCCAAAGCTGTTGATGCTTTGGTTGTCGGTCGAACTGCCAAAAGTTGTCTTGGCCAAGGGCAGTTCACTATCGGACTGGTAGTACCGAAACGTACCCAAGAAGAGCACAAGGAAAATAGTTGCTACCAGTGCAGGGAACACGAATCGTCGCATCATTGGACTCCTTGTAACAAAGTACCGGAGGTCCAATGGATCCAATGCCTGCAGTGTTGTATCACACTTATTATGAGGTTGTTCACTTTATTGCAGCCCCAAGCTTTCCGCTTCTTGGAAGAGGGTTTCCACTTCTGATTCAGTCAATTGATACTGTCCAAAAAAGACTTGTTCGAACGCTGTCATGATTTGGCGGAAGAAAGGCCGCACCTGCCGATGTTCTTTCAATTCCCAAAGATAAGTACGATTCGTCTTTCCCTTGGTCAGCAAGATGAATTCCTTACGATCAAGTACCAGCAGCAGGTGGCTAAAAAGGTAAACAATGGCCATTCGGGAATTGCCCGCTTGGCGCTCTCCCTTCGCTCGCGCCCACAGGTCGTCAACCGAAAGCGTGATGCCTTCTAGTTCAAATGGCAAGTCGGCAACCGTTGCATTCTTCCGTCGCTTGAGCGTTCCTTTTTTTCCGCCACGGCCCATCAATACCTGGATTTTCTCCATCTGCATAATCCAATAAATCGCGATTGCTAGGATTGCAATTACCGTAATCGTCAGCAGAATATACGGCCAGTACTCAGCCCAGCTCCAGGACGTTGGCCACCACCAGCCAATCAACCAATCATAAAGCAAGTCAAAGGCGGGGCGGATAGACAAATCCCACCAGTTGAAATAATAAGCAGCTTTTTGACGGTCGGCAGACTCGGTCGTATCGTAAAGGTCAACCGATCTTGAAAATTCATTGATCGGACGCATTTGGCCCGTTTGGGCATTGAACCAAGGCGGGGTCACTTGTTCAATCGCCTGCTCCACCTGCTGATCTTGCGTTAAGGTCGAAGTTGAAACACGATCGTTTTGTGTACGTTCAAACGCGTACGCCGGCTGCCCTGCGAGCGCAAGGAAGTACAAGCCAAGGCTGGCAATGGTAATGCGAAAATAGTTGCGAACACTTGTTCGGGAGTCAACTTTTTTGAATCGCTTAGCTGTTGACCGTCGATCGATTGGGATACCGGGGTTTGCCATGAATCGTGGTGGTCGGATTGTGAGAGTGTCCGCCCGCACCTTGGGTGGATTTCGAGCGGCTGCACACGAGGGTTGTCTCATAATGGGGACTCCAGTCGTACTGCGGGTTCGGTGTTCTTGCCGATTAAGGCCGGTGATTCTGGAGCTGGGAGTAGGGTGTTTTCAAGGCTTACTTGTTTTAGTTTCGCACTATGTTTGGCTCCTTCGCTGCGCATTCGAAGTTCCAATTCCCAGCCTTCAAGGCGAATACGTGTATCAAGATAGCCAAGAAATCGCACTAGCGTGGTCAAGATCAAGGGGATCCATAAGGCCCAGGCAAAAAATGTCCAGCTAAACCAATTCAGGGTGATGGTCTCTTGGAAAATGCCAAAGTAAATCCACAGAAAGATTCCGTACAAACCAAATGCAAAGAAACATGTCAACAAGGATACCAATACTGACTCACTAAAAACTTCGCTTTGGCTGAATCCATGGAGAACGCGACTTCGCTTCCCAATGGTCGGTTTGTTAAAGCCTGCCCAAATCGGCAACTGTTCCAGAAAGATGATGCAGTCGACGTACGGGCGGAGCCACCAAAATACGGGGCCACACACACACATAACTACCAACCAGAAGATGAAGAATTCAAGACTCTCCGTTTGGTAAGCTAGGACGATCATGGCTAGCCAGACGATGTTCAAGCGAAAGAGGCCATGAACCAAAAACAAGGTTAACGCCCGCCGTCCAATCTCTTTGAAAATGAACGCAGTCCTGATTTGTTGACGAAATATTTTTTGGCTTAGAAACAGTAGCAAAGGCGCTGTTGCCAACGGAGCCTCGAAAAGTGTCAATGCCCACACCAGGAACCACTTGCTTGCCCAATAACGGAATTCCCAGAACCCAACGGAATCCAAGCCTTGGATCACGACGATGTTCAAAACGAAGAATGGGACAATTCCCATTGCGCCATACTTGAGCAAATCCAATGGGTAGCGCGACACAATATGTAAGGCGATGTCCAATCGCTGAGACAACGATCGTTCGCGAATTTCGATGTCCGCGTTTTCTAAATCCATAGTCGCTCTCGGCTATCAATGGAATCAGGATCCAATTCCAAGTCGTTCGCGTATTTTGGCTGCACGATTCCAAAAATCACAATGTAGAACATCAAGCTAGAACCACAGAACCAGCTGATAAATCCCTTGAACCAGATGCTGAAACTGCCAAAATTCAACGCTGACAACATGCCCTCGACCGCGGCTGCGGCTAAGAATAATAGGACCGCAAGCATCAATACGGGCAAGGATCGACGGGCTGCGCGAAGCAGGGAACTGCTGCGTGAAAGACCCCGGGTATCAATCCAGCTCATGCCGATTCTTAGGCCCGCACCTGCCGATAGAACAATCGCGCTCAATTCAAATGGACCATGAGACATCACAAATTGTTGGAAGTAATCGGATGCCGGCCCACAATCGTCTCTCAGCATGTAGCCAAAAGTAGCCCCCATTTGCACTGCGTTGCTGACTAGGACGGCTAATCCGGGCAGAACCAACACGCTTAACGCAAAGCACATCAAGCCAATGCCTGTATTATTGCGAACGTAAAATCCGGCCATTTGGGCGTTTTGCCCGGCGGTTCTTTCGACACCACCAGCATAGGCTTGTTCCACGCCGGCCAATTGTGAATCGCCCACAATGCTTTCGGCCAATCCTTCGGCAGCCCCGGTTTTTATCAGCCAGCAAAACGAAATAAACAGCCCCCAGAAGATCACAAAGGCCGTGTGAACATAAGGGTCGGTCGCTACCGCCCGCGGGATTTCGCGAAACGCTTTCTCCAAGTGTCCGCTTCGGCCAACATAAAGAATGCTGTGTGATTTGGCGACCAATTGCTGCAACTGCTCTACCACCGTGGGTGGCAACTGGTAAGCTTCGGCCAACGCCAGATCGGCACATGCCGAACGGTACAAAGACGCGAATCGCAACATCGTTTCGCTAGTGACTTTGCTCTTTTTGGATGAAGCAAGTTGAGAACAAATTTTTTCAAGTTCTTCCCAGTTGGGGCGGCGTTTTGCCAATAGTTCGCTAGGGTTCATTCGACGCCTTTCTCCCGATGATCGATCTCAGAATCCACAGGTTCGGTTGGTGAATTGAACTTTGAAGCCAGGTCGTGGTCGGCACTCATTGCCTGGTCGGAAGTCATTGCCTGGCCGGAAGTCATTGCCTGGCCGGAAGTCATCAAAATGTCGTCGCCGAAGTCGTTGAGTGTTGGTTGATTCATTGAGGGCTGGCCCGCGGGCATTTCGACGGCCGCAAGCGGCACGCCAGGATTGGGTATTGTACCCTGCCCTACGCTACTTATGGAGGGTTGATTGAAGTTCATGTAGGTTGGATTGGCATCGCTTTGGTTCGCACCTTCAACGCTTACAGGGTGCTGTCGATTTTGTGCAACCAGTGCATCTTCGAGCATCTGTTGTACTCGGTTGAGTTCGCAAACCGACCGAACGTACACGGCGCCGATCAATAGGTCGTGGTTTGTGAATTGCGGCAGCCCCCATTCGAACAAAAGCGGGCGGGCCAAGTGGCCGACGATTTCTTCGCGTCGCTCAGGGAAGAAACGACCACGCCGCCCAACGTACAACGACAAGGTTTCAGTTAATTCACGAGTCGGCGAAAAATTTCGAGGGATCTGGCAGGCCAATTTCAATAATTCAATATCGGTGAAGATGGGAACATTTGCCACGCCGTAGCTTTCGTAGTCTACCACCATGGTGCCGGCAAATAGGTCGCCAATTCGCTGGTAACGCTTAGTCATCAACATGGCCGCCAGGCCTGCAATGAAGGTTGGGGCGAAGGAAGATACGGCAAAGGCCATCTCCGCCGCCGAATCCCCAGGCGGAACAAAGGCACTCATCGGAAAGATAGGAATACCGTCAGCAGGCAACAGGTAGACAAGGGGAAACAGCGGTAGACCGTCGGCTAAGCGTAAGAAATTTCGCCACATGCATTGGGCTAATGTCGGCGAGCGTCCATCTACGCTGACGGTCCGGATCCCCAAGCACATCTTTCCCCAAGTTTGACCGTTAAACCAATACTCTTGGATCGCACCGTAAAACCACCACGAAACAAATAGAAACACGGAATAAACGCCTGCCCCAATACCACTAAACAGTTCCAAAAACGGCGAATTGAAAGACAGGATGAAGGCAAGGCAAATCGTGATCAGAAACAATAAGAACCCACAGGCTGCAAAAAGCATCAGCAAAAACATCACGTCTAGGATCAAAGCCAGAAAGCGTCGCAAGACACCCACGGTTTGATATTGGAAACGAATTTGTTCGGGAGTGGATACCCAGATGCGGTTGTCTAACTTATCAGTAGGGCCAATTTTTTCGGGTTGCTTAAGCCGTGATTTCGCAGACTCCTGGGACTCGTTTGCCCGAGACTCATTTGCCACAGAATCCGCAGCGGTTGTTGCAACCTGGGCGATTGGCACAGAAGTCTGGGCAACTTCAGAGACAGGATTTTGTCTGTCCGGATTAGATTCAGTTGCCATAAATTCAGTCGTAATGTTTTGCCGTGGTGTCCAGTGCCGTGGTGTCCAGTGCCGTGGTGTCCAGTGCCGTGGTGTCCAGTGCCGTGGTGTCCAGTGCCGTGGTGTCCAGTGCCGTGGT
>JBDNHU010000374.1:0-6549 GCA_041688615.1 Mariniblastus sp.
AACCGTTGAATGACACCTTCGTTGTAAGCCAGGTCGATGTAACGACGACGTTGACGCATTTCCAGGTCCGTCAAGCCCTTGTGCTTATCGGGTGGCGGATCGATGGTTTTGGTCAGAATGTGAATTTTGTCAGCAAAGATGGAAAGTTCTCCCGTCTTGGTCCACTTCAAGACTCCATCGACACCGATCAAATCACCTAGATCCAAGCACTTGATCAATTCCCAGTTGTCTGGACCCACTTGATTTTGTCCGACAAACAATTGAACCTGGCCCGTCCAATCGCGAATATCAATAAAGTGCAGCTTGCCCTTGTCGCGGTGTAACACGATCCGTCCAGCGGCACGCACCTTGGGGCCAACCAGTTCGCCCGTTTTTTGTTCTGAGAGCCAATTGCGAAAGTTGCCTTTTGAATCTTCTGTGATTTCAGGCAGAGGGATTTCTACGCCGTCTTCGGTTACATACTTGATCTCTGTTGTAAGACCGCGTATGTCTTCGGCCCACATGCGATCATCAAATCGTTGTCCAAACGGATCGTGACCCAGAGTCTTGATTTGTTCCAGTTTTTTCCTTCTAGTCGCAACCAAAGCATTTTCGTCTTCGGGGGCGTAATCTTCTTGAATGGGAGCGTCAGACATTGAAAAATTCGATTCTAGGTGAAGCGACTAAATGGATGTTGTTGTCGTATTTTACGTGGTTAATGAGCAACCGGCAGTGAACCAAAGCTCGGGCATTTTGACCGGCAAGCCGTTCGAGTAACAGGGGTTTACTTTTCTGCCCTCGGTGGGGTTTCCGCTGTACTGGAATTTAAATTTTGACCGCAGAGTGGAATATCGACAACCGCCCTATTCCACACGAATATTTACCCAAATTATCCGCATCGGTTTGGCCAATCTTGAGTTTATTGAGGATACGGTATTGGGAAAAATTGCGGGTATCTAAATTTACTTTGCGGACGAAACGTCTTTCGCGGATGCGTCTGGTGAAATGGCAACCTTCGCGAATTTGCTTACGAAGGTTATGCTATTCGACTGGAAATGCGGCGAAAACGGCGTACGTTTGCCCAGAGGTTGGCCCTAAAATCGAGTCAGTGATGTCGGAAATCAAGAATTGGATCATCGATCGATGGAGTCGCCCGTGCGGTATTCGGGCCGTTCTGTGGGTGGCATTTCCTTTAATGGTGTCGACCGTATGTTATAGCGTGATGCAGTTCATTGATCGGTTGTTTCTACTGTTTCACGATCAGATGGAAGCTGGCGCCATCGTCACCATTGGGACTTTGGTTTGGACCATGATAAGTTTGCCATTGGGAATGGTTGGCTATGTCACCGCTTTTGTGGCCCAGTACCGAGGGGCGGGGCAAGACCATCAAGTTGGGAAGTCCGTTGCCAACGCCTGGTATTTGTGTCTACTTTCGATCCCGTTCTTGCTAATGCCCATTGTGTTCATCGAGGACATGTTTTTGTGGCTTGGACACTCCCCCGAGTTGGCCGGCATGGAAAGTCGTTGCTTTACGATCTACATTTTGGCCGGAGTGGGAATGGTTGCTAACGGAGTGCTGGAAGGCTTGCTAGTTGGCATTGAACGAAGTACGCCGGTGATGAACGCTAACATTTTCGCTACCATTCTGAACGTAGTTATTGATCCGATACTAATTTTTGGATGGTGGATCTTCCCCGAGATGGGAATTGATGGTGCGGCTTGGGCCACCGCGATTTCGATGTGGGCAAAATTCGTGTACTCTCTTAGGGTGGTGCTGCGGCTACCCGAGGTTTCGGCCTTTGAGTTTTCACAGGGGTGGCGATTCGATCGCCGCTTCTTGGGCAGGTTTATCTACTTCGGCTTTCCAAGTGGTTTTCAGTGGTTTGTCGAGGGAATCGCGATGACCTACTTCGTTGCCGTTATGGGACGATTGGGCGGTGTTTACTTGGCAGCCACAAGCTTGACGTTTAGCATCAACATGTTGGCGTTTGTACCCATCTATGGACTGGGTATGGGATTGACAGCGGTGATCGGAAATCAATTGGGTAGGAACAACCCAGTCTTGGCCAAACGAGCGGTTGGAAGCGGATTGTTTTTGGCATTTTGCTACACAGGGGTTTTCGCATTTATGTACATCATGATGCCGGGACTGCTGCTGTACCTGCATCGAGGCAACGCGGAAAATTTCGATCAGATGGAACCGGTTGTCTTACAATTTTTGTTCTTTGTGGCGATCTATTGTATTTTCGATGCGATCCAAATCATCATGGTCAGCGTCTTAAAGGGTGCGGGTGATACTTGGTTTGTCACGGCGACGATCGTGACTTCCAGTGTTCTGTTCTTGTCGATGGGTTGGCTTATTGAAACGCCAGAGACTCCCGTTGGCGACGTTGCTGTTGGTTGGTGGGTGGCACTGCCCTGTTGGATTTCGTCCTTAGCCTTTATTTACACATTTCGTGTCCTGCAGGGGAAATGGGAATCGATGCGGGTGATCGAAGATTCTTGAAGGGAGGGCATTTTGGGTGAAAGCTAGTTGCTTAGTTTGGCGGGAACACGACACCAAAATCCCTTGTTTTTAGCTGATCAGGTCTGGGACTTCGTGTGGGAATGAAAAAAGGATTCGTGCCCCATTTCTGGAACGCGAATCCTCTTGAATCTGATATAACGAGAATCGTTTGAGACGATTATCGCAGTAGCGAAAGTACGTTCTGTGGGTTCTGATTAGCGATACCCAAGACCGATGTACCTGACTGAGTCAAAACCTGAGCTCGAGTCAAATTCGCTGATTCCGCTGCAAAGTCAGCGTCACGAATCGAACTTTCGGCTTCGGTTAGGTTCGCAACCAAATCACTCAACGAATTGATGTTGGTATCGAGGGTTGTACGTTGGAACGCACCCAATCGACCGCGAATTTCAGCCACTTTGGTAATCACTTCATCAACGATTTTAGCAGCGTTGGTTGGATCGGTGTTTAGATCCTTCGCGTTACCGGCTCGCAGTTCGTAAAGACGACCCGAAGTGCCACCCAAGCTACCGGTATTCAAGCTTTCAATACCGATACGTGCTTGTTGGTTGGATACAACATCTGGACCCAATTGGATCAACGCACCACCGCCTTCGATTGAAAATTCAACCGTGGTGTTGGAACCAGCGTCGACCGTTACACTTAAGTCCAAGGTCGACGTGTTGATCGAAAGTTTATTGCCGTCGCCATTGGCTTGAATACCGTTAACGGTGGCAACGATGTTAGTACCCGCATCTCGAACGGCCGAAAGGTTTGTTCCGAAAGTTCCAGACGCACCCTCTGAAATCACCTCAACATCCAAGAAGGCCTTGGACCCATAAGCAGTCGAATTCAATTCCAACACGCCGTTATTGTTGGTCGCTTCGATGCCCGTTGCGTCGCTAACTAGATTGATTGCGTTGGCAACATCATCTTGGCTGGCGCCGGCTTGAAAGGTGAAGACCTCGGCACCGTCTCTACCAGCAATCTTGACCACGAGATTGTCGGTCAGAGCATTGTTGGTGAAACCGTTGGCGGCAACGGTGAGTTCCGCTTGTTCTGCAGCATTATTGATGGTCACTGTGACATCAATACTGCCGGCTGAACCCAAGTTGGCTTGATCGATTACCAGATCGGCAACGGTGTCTAACCCGACACCATTGGTACCACCGGCTTCAACTTGGAAGTCCAAGCTACCATCCAACAGCGCTTTGCCTTGGAAAGTGGTGGTTTGAGCGATACGGTCGATCGCTTCTAGCGACGAATCGATCTGCAACTGGTTTGCACTAATCTGTTCTTCACTAAGTGCCCCGCTATTAGCGGCTTCGACTACCAGCCCTCGAATGTCGTTTAGTAGATTGGAGACTTGCCCCAATGCACTATCGGCAGTTGCGATCAACTGGCCGGCACGTTCACTGTTGGTTACTGCTTTGTTGGCAGCGGTAATGTCTCGTCGCAAGTTTTCACTTGCAATCAAACCTGCTGGATCGTCTTTACCAGAGTTGATCCGAAGACCAGTACTCAAACGAGTCAAAGAAGTTTGAAGTTGTCCATTCGATCGTCCCAGAGTTTTTTGGGCGACGAGCGAACTTACGTTCGTATTGATTCTACTCATACCAAGAGACCTCAGAAAAAAAAGGCCGAGCTGTAAACCCGTTTACACGGTCCCTAACATTGATGCGAATTGCACCAAGCTAGCTTAAAAGTCGTTGTACCTGTCCATGGCCGACACGCTGGTACACCCAAGGTCCAAGCCATCCGAGCTTGGCAGATAGAATTTTGATACGTCAAAAAACCTGAGTTGGGATGTGGACGGTCCGTCGATTCGAAAGTGCTATCGTCGAGGGCTCTAATGGAACTTTGGTAAAATGGAACGTTTAAGCAAGAAGGCGATTATGAGCGATCTGGAGATAATGGTTAAAGCGAATGAAGTGCGTTTTTGGATTATGCATGCATAAAAAATAGGCTCGGTTCTTCCATGTGGGAAGAACCGAGCCTATTGGGGGATCTCAAATTGTAGCTGGGCGGTTGGGTTCGCCCGAAATCGCGTCTAATTCCAGGGTTAATGATCGATTAGACGGGGCTTAGCCGGTTGACTATTGAAGCAGAGCTAACACGTTTTGCGGAGATTGGTTGGCAATCGCCAGAACCGATGTGCCTGATTGAGTCAGCACCTGCGCTCTTGTCAGAGCCGCAGATTCAGCCGCGAAGTCTGCATCACGAATCGTGCTCTCGGCTTCGGTTAAATTCGAAACCAATTCCTCCAAGGACGTAATGTTGGTATCGATGGTGGTTCTTTGGAATGCACCTAAACGCCCGCGAAGTTCCGCTACTTTGGTGATGACTTCGTCCACGATCCTTGCGGCTCCTGATGGATCGGCATACAGGTCCTTGCCATTTCCGGCTCGAAGTTCATACAACCGACCTTCTTTACCGCCGATTTGCCCAGTGTTAAGGCTCTCAATACCGATCCGAGCCTGTTGGTTGGAAACCACATCGGGCCCTAGTTGGAAGATCGCACCGCCACCTCCGATCGTAAAGTTGATCGCAGTGTTTGACCCTGGATCCACCGTAACGGCAAGATCCAAAGTAGAAGTGTTGATTGAGAAGCTGTTACCATTACCACTGGCCCGGACACCGTTCACAATAGCTTCGATATCGGTGCCAATTTCGCGTGTCCCGGAGAGGTTGTCACCAAACGTTCCAGCTGCACCTTCAGAGATCACTTCGACATCGACGAAGGCCGACCTTCCGTAAGCCGAAGTTGCGAGTTCTAAGACTCCATTATTGTTCGTTGCCTCCACACCGGTGGCATCGCTGACAAGATTGATCGCTGAAGCCAAGTCGTCTACGGTTGCTCCCTGTTGGAACGTGAAGACTTCGGTTCCGTCGGTACCACTAAGTTTGATAACAAGATCGTCGTTTAGTGCATTATTGGTGAAGCCGTTGGCATCCACTGACAGCGCTGCGGTGGTGGCCGGGTTGGAAATCGAAATGCTCACATCAATTGATTCAGAAGTACCCAAATTGGCTTGGTCGATCTTCAGGTCTTCGACAGTGTCCAAGCCCACGCCATTGGTTCCACCGGCGGAAACTAAGAAGTCCAGGCTACCGTCTAGAATCGTTCGGCCTTGGAAGGTTGTGGTTTGAGCAATACGGTCGATTGCCTCGAGCGAGGAATCCACTTGTAATTGATTGGCTGCGATTTGTTCATCACTGACGACGCCCGTATTTGCGGCTTCGACTACCAATCCGCGAATGTCGTTCAATAAGTTGGATACCTGGCCCAAAGCACTATCCGCCGTAGCAATCAGCTGCCCGGCTCGTTCGCTATTGGTAATGGCTCGTTTGGCGCTGGTGATGTCACGGCGCAGATTTTCGCTGGCGATCAGACCGGCAGGATCATCTTTGCCCGAGTTGATCCGAAGTCCAGTGCTTAATCGGTTCAATGTCGTTTGAAGTTCACCATTGGTTTTACGCAATGTTTTCTGTGCGATCAAAGAACTGACGTTGGTATTGATACGGCTCATGCCTATATCCTTATGCTTTTGCTTTTGGCTTACTTTTATCGCAAGGTGATATCGCAAGGTGCAGTGCGAGGCGCTCTGGCGAGCGATTCAGGTCAAGCCTCGTAAAGTTCAGCAAACAATGCGATTAATCTAATACGTTGGGTCGATCGTTGTGATGGCTAGAACCACTATTAGGATTAGCTTGCCTACCACCGGCTTAATCGCTGTTGTGTGCGTTACCTGGGTTATTCGGTCTAATCGGCCCTGCGATCTGAGTCCGTATAGCGGATAACGTGAATAATTGGATGATCGTGAGTGCAGAACCGCCATAGCTGGGATGACAGTTAAAGTCATTAAGCTTGCCCTATTCGGCAAAATCAACCCAGCTTGCCAGAGGCATCGTTGTTGCACTCTGAGGGGGGTGCGATCTGGTTCATGCGCAGTTTGAGGCTTGGAAATTCGGGGTTTGATTTCGAATAACATCGCTGACGGGTGGAATGGCGGCTAACATTTTACCAAACACTTGGTTCCAAATGTTGCTCAGCTTGATACAGCGAA
>JBDNHU010000375.1:0-11465 GCA_041688615.1 Mariniblastus sp.
CCATTTGTCGGCGCTGAATTCTTTCATGTTTTGACTGGCCACTTTGCCGCTGGACTTTTGGATAACTTTGAGTGACTCTCCTTCCAAGGCGCCCGGCACTTTTCCGGTCTTGGAATCAAAAGGTGGCTTGATTCCACGCATTTCTACCTGGCTTGGGCTACCAAGATAAGCAATTAGGTCTCGTACATCGTCCCCTGAGAAATTATCAATCAACCCCGCGGGCATCAAAGATAATTCGGACAGTTTTCGTTCTTCGACATCGTCTTTTGCAATCACAACTAGGTCGTTGATCGTGCGCAAGGTAACGGCGCTGTCGGTTTCCATTGCAATCAGCCCTGAGGCCACTCGACCGTCGACCAATTGCAACAGTGTCATTTGGTAATCTTTGCCAACGACAGTGCTGGGAGCCAAAATATTCTCCAGGATGTAATCCAAATTCGCCCGGTTGGAACCCGTTAAGTCTGGGCCGACTTTTTCACCGGCACCGAACAATTGATGGCAGCTGGCACAATTCTTTTGAAACAGAGTACGTCCATGGCTTCGATCGGCCGACGCCAGTACTTCTTGCGAAAGGGATTTTTTGAACTTGGCGATAGCTTGCTGTTGATCGGACGACGATGAACCGATCATTCCCCATACTTTTCCCAAGCGTGCGGTTAGTTGGTCATCACCAAAAGTTTGGATTTGGCGCACGTGATACGCATGCAGGTCCGAGCTTGGGATTTCGGCCTTTTCGATCGCATCTAACAGCGGAGAAACATAAGTCGGACGAGAAACAAGTGTTGAGATGGCATCTGCTTTTGCTGTGGCTGTTAGCTTTGCATAGTTTTTAAGCAACGCTACAGGAATCTTGGGCGATGCATAGGCGGCAAGCCCGCGAATGGCCGGCGACTGTAATTCAGGGGCCGAAATTGCAGCAATTAAGGCCGAAGTTGCCTGCGGGTCACGACCAGCAAGTAAGATTTCCAAGGCCTGCTTTCGATCTTCCAAAGAAGCTTGGGGCGAAGCCAGGGTTTCACGAAGCTGCGGGAAGATTCGTTGGTCACCGAAAACTACTGCTAGACGCATGGCACTTTGACGAACCGAGTCGTTGTCCGCAGCCGAAAAAACTTCGAAAGCTTTGGCCCAGGCGTTTGGCATGGCGACGTTAACTTGCCCTTCAAGCGATTTCTGGACTTGAGTCAAAACCATGGCTTGGGCATTGGCGTCCAGGCTTGCTGCCGAAGCCAATAATTGATTCAAGGATTTTGGTTCTGAAGCGGCACGGCGAACGACGTACTGCCTTAGCAATGGAATTTTCGACTGATTGGCGAATTGGATTGCCTTGGTCGGATCGACGACAACCAGCGGTTCGGCCGCATACCATATCATCAACGGTAGATTGTGGTCTTTGGCATCTGCTTCATGGGAAGCCAAGCCGTTCAACACATCCCACCGTTGCTCGGTAGGCAATCGCTGCAACGAAGATGCTAAGTAAAGGCGAACAATGGGGTCGACTTTGGCATCTTGAGACAGTTGAACCATCTGTGCGAGGAATTCGGGACTGACGCTATTGTCCGCGGCCGCAATTTGAATGCTCCATGCTTGAACGTAAGCCGAAGCGTGTTGGCTTAAGTCCAGCAACTGATTCTCTGTCAGAAGATCGGTCACGTAAGCCAACCACATACCGCGTAGAACTCGAGTATCGTCGTCCGATGCCAGAAGCTTTTTAACTTCCGTTGCGACTACCTCCTTTTCCATTTTTCCTTCGAATGATCGTTGTTGCAAGAGCTTCCTTGACATACGCACATGCCAATCGTTGGGATGCCATGCTAACTTTGCTAACTGTGCATCATCCAATTGCGACAGGTCAACTGACTTTCGCTCGACTTGGCCGTAACTGATATTGTAGACTCGGCCATTGGTTCGGTCCCAAATCTCTGGATTCGTCCGATGGCAAGCATTCTTATCGTACCAATCGATCAGGTAGACAGACCCGTCGGGACCGTAGCGAAGGTTGATACCCCGGAACCACCGATCATTGGAAAGCAACAGATCTTCGCCATGTCGGCCGACGTAGCCACTGCCGTTCCGAGCCAAGCGATCACTGTTGACTCGGTTGCCGTGAATATTGTGCATGAATACGGTATTGCGATAGCGTTTGGGCCAGTTGTCACCTAAGTAAACCATTGCACCGCAATGGGCATGACCACCTCCGGCATCGGAAGTGTCATTTTGAATAGGCGGTTCATTCCCCCACCAAGCGTGGTCTTGGATATTGCCGGCATAGTGCAAGTGATCGGCGATGGTTTTGATATCGTCATAGGTGTGTTGATTGAAGTGCTGCCCAGCTTGGCGTTGGTACCGAGCTCCGGGGATGATGTGGTAAAGATGAGGAATAACGCAGGCGGTTGCGAATGCCTGGCCGTAGTCATTGAAATCGACTCCCCACGGATTCGAGGTACCGGCAGCAAAAATTTCGAATTTATGTTGCGTTGGATGATAGCGCCAGACTGCGGCATTGACCGGAATCCGTTGAGCATCGGGAGTGCCTGGCTTTCCGATTCTCCCGTGAGTGAAAACGCCTTGGCAACCGTAAAGCCAACCGTCAGGCCCCCAGTTGAACGTGTTCAATGTTTCGTGAGTGTCTTGGAAGCCAAATCCATCGAGTAGAATTTCAGGTTGACCGTCTGGTACATCATCACCGTCCGCGTCGGGGATAAACATCAGGTAAGGTGCCGCGCCAACCCACACACCACCCATGCCCACTTCTAATCCACTAACCAGATTCAGGCCTTCGGCGAAGACTTTTCTGCTGTCTAATGTTCCGTCGTGGTTCGTGTCTTCCAGGATGACAATTTTGTCGAGGCCTTCGCCTTCCTTCGCGCGAATTGGATACGTGTAGGCTTCGGCGATCCACAGGCGACCGCGGTGGTCAAACGCCATTGCTACTGGTTGGTGCACGTCTGGTTCGGCAGCCGCCAACTGAACCGAAAATCCTTCAGGAACGGTCATCGTTTCTGCGGCGACTAGACCGGTTAGGTCTTCGGTCAATTCGCGACGCGCGTTCGGTTGTGCCTCGACATATTGTTGAGCGGTTGCTGGCTTAACCGTATGATTTAGTAGGTGGCAGCCGAGCATTCCGCCAGTGACAATGTCCGGTGTGCCATTTCCGTCGACATCGGTTACAACAATTTGGCGCCCGATACCTGACGAATCGTCAGCCAAGTGGGGTACGTACTGCACACCGTCGGGCGTACGAGTCAATTTGAACCAATAGACGACAGCGCCGGCATCCCAGTTGTGGCTTTGACGGTGATGCGACCAGTAAGTTTTTCCAGTAACGATGTCCTTCAGGCCATCGCCATCAATGTCGGCCAGTGCAACTGAGTGTAACTCGGAAAAGAACACGCCGTAGGGATTCTGCGAGGGCGAACTGCCCATAATCATATGTTGCTTGAAATTAGGTTCACCATCTTTGGGAGCAACCTGTTCCCACCACGCTAGTCCGTATTCATGGGCGTGCAAGCTGGTGATCACGTCGTTATCACCGTCGCCATCGACGTCGTAAGCGTACATTTCTGCACCGCCAGGACCGGCAAAACTGAATGGGTGAAATATCCAACGCGTCTCCAGCGACAAATCTTTGGGTTGTTCGAACCAACCGTCTTTGGTCAAAACATCATTGCGTTGATCGCCATTGACGTCTCCCACGCCGAGTCCGTGTCCGAAGGTTTTGGTCGCCAAAGAATCTGAAATCGGGTGAAAGGTCCAGGCGTCAAATGTACCCGGTTGTGGAGTGGCGTATCCGAAGACGCCATCTCGGGTAAAAACCAATTCGTTTTTACTATCGCCTGTTAGATCGATGAACGCGGGTGACTCATTGGAAACCCAATCCGCGACTTGATGCTGAGTCCAGTTTTTCTTGCCCGACTTGCCAGGGTTTTCGTAAACATACGCTGGTGTGCCAGGGAAACCGACGGTCAATACATCGCCGAAGCCGTCATTGTTGAAGTCTTCAATCCAAGAGAAAAAATGATCGGTGTACCCGTGCATCGGCTGCGGTCGCGCAGGATAGATTTCCTGGGCCGCGTGGAATGTTGGCCCCGCAAACCAATACGGTCCATAGACGATATCTTTGACGCCATCGGCATTGATGTCGCCAACCGACGTGCCTTCACTGTAGTAAATACTAGTCAACGTCTGTTGTTCAAATTGGTGGACGACTTTGTTTGCGTCAGGTGCCGCCTTGGCTGCTGGACCCGGAGTCTCGGTTTGCGCTACGCAAGTTGACTGAACAAAAACGACGAGGGCAATGAACATTGTTCGTGCCAGGCATCTTTGTAGACGAATGTGAGGATGCTGGGTGTTTTGATCAAGGGGCTGCAGGGTGGGCCATGGACGCGGCATGGGGAGGACCTTCTTTGCAAGAGAATTCTGAGGGGAGCCAATCGATGCACGGTTGGTTTGCATATAACTAAACCGTGTTAGATGATTCTACAGGCACGTTCGTCCCTGCATTCCAAGTCACGAATAAGGCAATGCCATGAGGCATCAAGTGTTGCGGTAATTTCGTTTTGGATGACGAAATTTGAACTGGGGCTTCACCCATCATGAACAGTGCAGGGGGTCGATCGGCGGGATCGCGGTTGGTGCCATGCTGGCAGTCATGGCGACGTTGCCCATAGTTTACAACAGTTGGATTTCGAATGTTGTAACGGCAGTCAATAATTAGTTAGGCTAACGGAAATTTCGGCAGCAGATTGGTGATGGTTGTCAATTGAGTGCGGCCGGCGGGGCAAGTCCGGCGGTGCAAGGCCCAAGGCAGTGGTAGCAACAAAGTCGCGTGTCCTGGCAAAGGACTGGGTTGACTAGACTTCTCCCTAAAACGTTGTCGTCCAATCCTTTGTTTGTCGGATTGTTGATTAGCCGTAATCAATGCCAAAAACTTTTGCTTGGTATGGGGGCCGGCCAATCTAGGGAGCACTGGAAGGGTTTCCACCTCCAGCGTCAGAACATTGCTTGGAACCGACTTAACTCTTGAACCAAATTACGGTTCAAGCTTTGAGCTATTTGTAGCTGGTTGCTGTCCCGCGATGTCCAATGTATCCATTGCTACTTGGGGAGATTTAGTGATTGCCAAAGATACCAACTGGCCATTGTGCGATAGGGAGCCCAGGGTTGGGCCACCGCAAGGACGGTCGAGTGGTTTGGGACCTCGTCCAATTGGTAGTGCAATTTAATGGCATTTCGAATTCCCAGGTCTTCTTCGGCCAAGATGTCCAGTCTTCCCAGTGAAAAGATCAAGAACATTTTCGCACTCCAGGGGCCAATGCCTTTGACCTGTGTCAAATGCTGGATAACTTCAGTTTCAGACCAGCGTCCTGTTTTGCTTAGAGTGACCTCACCTGCTAGGCAGCGTTGGGATAAATCCAGGAGGTAAGTCGCTTTTTGACGAGAAATACCCGCCGACCGCAGGGTTTCAAGCGACTGTTTGTCTAGAGATTCCGGGGTTAAGGAGGCTGGTGCCTGCAAATTTAGCAAGCCAGCGAAGATTGAGTCGGCAGCTTTGGTTGAGATTTGCTGGGATACGACGCCTTGGACCAAGGTCAAGAATCGATCAGAGCGGGGTTTCAACGTGAACGGGCCTACGGACTTGATGATGACCTTCATGACCGGATCGGCAGCTCTTAAGTGTTTCAATCCGGCTCGGATATGTTGAGCAGCGATCGTCATGGCGAGGTTTCCGAACGGATGTTTAAGGCGCTGAAGGAGTCAAGCAGTGAAGATTATGTCTGATTTTCCGGTCAATGGCAGTGGATTAACCGCGACTTTTCCGCGGGGAATCGGTTTATACCCAAACGAGTAAAAACGGAACTACAGTTCAGTTGCGGCTGATTTTCGGCCAATTTTGCCTGGATTTGCTTGATGAAATGATGCTTATTTCCAATTGTCACGTTCGCAGAATCTACTCTGTGGGAGTTGGTAATTAGGGGGATACCGGCAAGTTTTGCGGCCAAATGCAAAAAACAGGCAGCGAAAAGTATGGGTTGACGGTAGAATAGAGAAGAAATCTACAAAAAACACTGGACGTTGGCTTGGGGAAGCGTTCCCCCCTACTTCGGAGGATAGATAAGAATGAGTTTTCGGCGTTGTTTTAGTTTAACGGGTCTTAGTGCCGGTCTAGCATTGTTTGCGCTATTGATCAGTGGTTCCCAACTGCAAGCGCAAGCACTGCTTGACGCTCCTCCGCAGCCAAAGATTGTGGTCGCTCCAGCACTTGATTCCGGAACGGTGGAAAGTCCCGAAAAGTCAGCGGACGAAGCCGCTGCTGAGAAACCGGCAGAAACCATGCCGGATACCGAAAACTCCGAGGGGAAAGTGATAGACAGGGAGTCCAAAGAAGGTGAGTCCAGCGAAGCGGACTCGGAAGTGGCGGAAAACGCCGAGGCGATGGCGAAGGAATCGGCCACGACTAACCAGTTGGACTCGGAAACGGATTCCCAACTGCAGCAGGTTATTCTGGGAAAAGTGTCCCCCTCGCTGCAAGATCTTCGTTCGATTCAAGAACGCGTCAGCCAATTAGTCGGCCGTCTGCGGCCATCGGTCGTTGGGATCCAAATGGAAGGTGGCCAGGGCAGTGGTGTGATCGTAAGTGCTGACGGTTATATCTTGACGGCGGCCCACGTGGTTGGCCAACGCGGGAAACGGGCGACGGTTGTGATGGAAGATGGTTCGAAACATCCAGCAGTGGTCTTGGGGACCGATTCACAGGCCGATTCGGGAATGATCCGATTGTTGGATAAAGGGCCTTGGCCTTACGCGGATATCGGAGAAAGTTCGCCCTTGTTGGAAGGGCAGTGGGTAATGGCATTGGGACATCCAGGCGGTTTCGATCCCGACCGTGATTCCGTCGTGCGGGTGGGCAGAATGCTTACCAAACCGGGCAAGACCACACTCCAGAGTGATTGCACGTTGGTCGGTGGTGATTCGGGTGGCCCGCTGTTTGATCTTGATGGTTTTGTGATTGGAATTCATTCACGGATTTCACGGCGAATTCAACAGAATTATCACGTTTCGGTGGACATTTTCACATCGGAATGGGATTCGATGGCCAGGGAACCCAAACCGTATTTTGGGTTTTCCTTGGAAGATATCGAAACGACCCAAGATTTGATTATTAAAGCCGTTGACGGCCCTGCGAAAGAAGCGGGGATGGAAGTCAAGGATCAACTGCTAAAAATCAATGGCAAGTCCATGAAGGAACGCAGTGACATTCGAGACTCGATCAAGGGTCTGCGAGTCTTTGATAAATTGAAAATTGTCGTTAAACGCGGTGATAAAGAAAAGAAGTTGGAATTGACGTTGGGCGGCCAATAAGTTGCTGCCGAGTAAGTTAACTGCACCAAAGTTTGCTGTAAGAACGATTGCTTTGCAGGCGTTAAGGTTTTTTGTGTCGAGCAGGTTGCCTGGCACTTGAGATTTTTTTTTGGTGTATTTTTTGTACGGTTGCACTCGTGAAAATGGGTGAATCCTCGGTCGTTGAGAAGTTTTATTGACGTTTGATAAGGATAGCTGCAGGGTGGATCTTTTCCCCCATCAGTTGAAGATTGAAATTTACTTGTGGAGTTGAATAATGGACCACAAAACTAATATTGCTGAAGAGCTGTCAATGCGAAACGAAATGAATTTGGGTGACAGGAATCGCCGAATGTCCGAAAGTCTATCAGGGCGAATCTCTTTGAGGGCAATTTGTCTGTTGCTAATTGTGGGTCTGGGTGGGCATTGCGTAGCTCAAGCCCACGCCGCAGTTGTTCAAGATAAGCCAGAACAAAAAGAACTTGATAGCAAGCAGGAGCAGGAAGGCAGTAAGCCTGACGATCAAAAAGATTCGGCGGAGGATAAGTCGGAATCAAGCGATCCAAAGAAAGACGACGATCAAGAATCTGAACAGAAGAAAGACCAGGATAACAAGGAATCTTCGGACGATAAAAGCGCTGACGATAGCGCACCCGAAGCCGAAGGTGACAAAGATGATTCGATGGGTAATGATTCCACGGATGACGATTCGACGGATGACGAAGGCGGCACGCATGACGAGCGATCCACTCAAACGGAACGCCGCAGCAGGACCGCTCGCTTTTTGCAGTTCGCCAAGTTTAACGACCAAATGAAGGGCCTGTTGAAGGAACAGGTTAATTCAGCGGCTTCTGGCACGATCGAAGTGTATGTGGACGACAATGAAATGCCCTCAGCACTGGGCATGGTTGTCGATGCGAGTGGTTTCGCGATGACCAAAGCCAGCATGCTAACCGGTGCAGTCCGTTGCAAGCTGCCCAATGGTCGAACCGTACCTGCGATCGTCTACGGAATTGATACCGGAACCGATCTTGCGCTATTACGCTTGCAAGCAACCAATCTGTCTGCGATTCAATGGTCGACTCAGTCGGAACGGGAAGCGAAAGAAGGTTTTTGGGTGCTTTCGCCTGGCGTTGATGGAGAATTGTTATCGGTCGGTGTGTTGAGTGTATTGGGTAGACAGATTCCGCCAGTTAGCGGATTTATTGGTATTCAAATGCAACCCAATGAAGCCGGTGCCGAAGTGACCACGGTGATTCGCGGCAGTGCAGCTGAGCGTTATGGTTTAAAAACGGCAGACGTTATTACGGCCGTTGACGATAAGAAAGTCGAGACGCCGACTGACCTTTCGGCTTCGCTGAAAAACAAACGCCCTGGTGACGTGGTCGCATTGACTGTGATGCGAGGCGAAACCGAAATGGCACTACGAGTGGTGCTTGGAAATCGGGAAGATGATAACCCGGACAACCAGCGTTCGGTCAATCAAAATACAATGTCCGGCGAAATATCTGAACGCCGAGATGACTTTCCAATGGCCTTCCAGCATGATTCATTCTTGACTCCTGAAAATTGCGGCGGCCCAATTGTTGACTTAGACGGACGAGTCCTAGGGATGAATATCTCGCGATCAGGACGGGTTAAATCTTACGCTCTGCCGATGTCGTTGGTTGATTCTGTTTTTCAAAGATTAGCGACGGGCAATTTCAGTCCAGAAGTTGTCTTTGCCGATCGACTTAAAGGCTACGAGTCGGTCATGTTGGAACTGAACACTCAAGCGATTGGATTGACGACCGAGAAGGCCGAATTGGACAAAGAATTCAGTCAACAGACGGCGAATATCGAGAAAGTTGAAGGTTCGATCGACAGTCTGGAGAAGCAGATTGAAGAGCTGAAAAAGCAAGTTGACCAAAAGAATGCAGACTTGGAAGTTGAAAAAACAAGAGAAGCTCAGGTCAAGTCGAAAGTGCGAAGTAAAGAGCGAGAAATGGAAAAGGCTAAAAAACATCGTGAAGAATTAGAGAAAGAACGTCGTGAACTATTGTTTGGAGCGAATTGATTTTCGCTTTGTTCATGCATCGAAATCGTCTACAATTAAGACACGAGTGCAACCTTGCACTCGTGTCTTTTTTTTGATTTCAGAGGCAACACCGTGGCTACCGCTTCCCATCGACAATTGTCGGACATCTTTCATCGCATGGCTATCAACGTGCGGGCCGGCGTTGATTTGCGATCAACGATTCGGCAACTTAAGGGCTCGACTGGAAACAAGGGGCAAGCTGTTTTTGGGCGAATGGAAGTTGATCTTCAAAGTGGCAGCACTCTCGCGGATTCGATGAAACGCAATAAGCATTATTTTCCGCAGCTGACCATCGCGTTGGTGGAAGCTGGGGAAAGGGGCGGACGGTTGGAACAGGCGGCCGCTAGGCTAAGCACTTACTACAAGGCGTTAGTCGATTTGCGGGCCAGTTTCCTTTCAAGTATCGCTTGGCCCGCTTTTGAACTGGCTATGTCGATCGTGATTATTGGCGTACTGATACTTGCGTTTGGGGTTATTGCATCGATAACCAACACCAAGCCAATCGACCCGTTCGGCTTTGGTTGGACGCCGAAAGCGTATTTCATTACTTATTGCCTGATGATTTTGTCAGCGGGAGCAGGTCTTGCCTTTGCCTACCAGGCGTTTGCCAAGGGTTGGCTTGGTAGTTTGCCGTTGGATATTGCAAGGCGTATTCCCTTGGTGGGACGCACAATTGAAGTGATGACGTTAAGCCGGACCGCATGGGCTTTGGCCACCGCCATGGAAGCCGGACTAAGTGCGATAGAAAGTATCAAGCTTGGTTTGATTAGTACGCAGCAGTGGTATTATCAACGGCATCAGAAAGACACGGAAGCTTCAATTCGGGCCGGCAAGACGCTAACGCAGTCTTTGAACGCCACCAAAGTATTTCCACGTGACTTCATTATCGCCATTGAAACCGGCGAAATCTCGGGCACGATCCCTGAAGGCCTTGAGCACTTAGCGATTCTTTACGATGACGAAGCCCAACGCAATTTGAAGACGCTTAGCACAATCGGTGCGACAATGGTGATGTTATTGATATTCGCCTGTATCGGTTTCGTCGTTATCTACATGTATAAGACGATTTATATCGATCGATTGATGGACCTTGCCAACGGTAAGATTTGATGTCTACGAATTTTGAAATGACTCGACCGCCGGCCGATGATCCGACGATTGCCGGCTATCAGCATTGGCGTCACCTTTTGTTTGCGCACTGGCGTGTTGCACCTGCTCAACTCCAGACTTTACTTCCGCCAGGTTTGACGATTGAGACGTTCGATGATTCGGCGTGGTTAGCGGTGGTCCCATTTTCGATGGAGCGGATCCGTCCTTGGTGGTCGCCTGCCGTTCCAGGGATCTCTTGGTTTTTGGAGACCAATCTAAGAACCTACGTCCGGCATGCGAGTGGTCGAAGTGGGGTTTGGTTTTTCAGCTTGGACGCAAACCACCGTCTTGCGGTGTGGGTTGCAAGGAAGTTTTGGCATTTGAATTATCAGACGGCCGACTTATTCATGGGGCAGCAGCACGGGCAAATTCACTACCAAGGCTTGCGCAAATCCGCACCAGATGTGCAATACGACATGAAAATCAGGCTCCCAGCATCCCCCAATTTCCGCTCGGCAGAACCCGAAACTTTAGAACACTTCCTGCTGGAGCGATACCATTTGATCGCTCGACGACGCAGCGGACAGTATTGCATTGGTCAGGTTCACCATGATCCTTATCAGTATGTTGATTTGGACTCTGCGACCATCACTCAGACGCTTTGCCAGTCATTGGGCAACTGGATTACGGCCGGGCAGGCACCCGACCATCTGGCATTTTCGCCTGGAGTAAACGTCGCCGTCTCACCGCTGCGCCACTTAAACTAGCGGGAGCTGTGGTCTATTGAGCGAAGTTTTCGCCCCGAGTAGGGGACCTTGATCTGTAAGCGTTTCTGAGCACGGTTATTGACGGGTGGTTTAGGTTGGTGGATTTCCTTTTGGTTTCCAGGAGATCTTATGTTACCAATGTCCAAGACCCAGCGAATTCAACTTTGGCTTGACCGACTCAGGCGGCAGGCCGC
>JBDNHU010000376.1:0-12028 GCA_041688615.1 Mariniblastus sp.
CGGTTGGACAGTTACGCTGTGGTCGATGAATTCCATCTTTAAGATTCCGCTGAGCACCAAGAATGCTTCGTCTTCGTTTTCATGTTGATGCCAAACGAATTCGCCCTTAAGTTTTGCCAATTTGATGTGTTGGCCATTCAATTCGGCCAGGATTCCGGGTGACCAGTAGTCATTAATTTTTGCTAATTTTTGCTGAATATTGATCGAATGCATCAGCCGCGACTCGTGTGGGTTTTGTAATTCAACATCAACGCAAAAGTTTAACCGTGCGATCGTGATCGTTGAACGGGTGTCTGTGGGGGATGTTCAAATAGTGTAGTCGGCAACATTCGGTCATGCCGTCCGCCAGCGTCTGTCCAGCAACATCATGAAGTACCACCTTGTTGTAAAGTACCCGCTGCACTGAACCATGACCCGCCCCACCGTACGCAACACCACCGTACGCAACACCACCGTACGCAGTCCCAGGGTGCGCAACGAAGACCTTGATTGCTGCTTTGGATTTGAAGCTTGGCTCCTAGTATACATCGACATCGAACGGCGTGGTTTTGCAGGTGAAACTTCGTGTTTGAGTGAGAAGTCCGAGTTCAGTTTGTCTGGTTGGATTTCAATAGAGCGAGTTTGGGTAATTTCTAGCGGGACGGTTGTTCAATGGATCGCCAAAGGTGGTCCTAGCAGGAAAGTGCCACAGCTTACGTGTTGATTTGTACTAGCAACGATTGCTACCCGATCCAAAGTTGGCCAAACCAGCTATAATCTAATTTTGTGACACGACGAAATACGATTGGGTCCTTAATCGAGGATGGTTCAGTGAAAGTTAGCGTGAAGCTGTTTGCCATGATCCGTGAAATTGTTGGCTACGATGAAATCACGATCCGTCTGGAGAATCAAGCCCCGACGGTGGGGGACTTGCGCACTCAGTTGTTATTCGATTACCCAACACTGCTGCCGCTGCTTCCGTTTTCTCAGGTTGCTGTGAATCAGGAAGTTGTTGGCGATGATGTCGCGTTAAATGCGGAAGATGAAATTGCGATTCTTCCACCGGTAAGTGGTGGTTAAGTAACAGGTTCGGGATGCAGCCGGCCCTCATGCTCCCCAAGTGTATTAGAGAATAGAAAGTGTTTTGCGTGTCCGATCAAGATCTTTCAAGAAGTCCGTTGTTGCTTTCGACCAAGACTTCATCGTTGCTAGTTGTTGACCTTCAAGAGAAACTCTTGCCCTTGATTCCGCACCAGCAACGTCTATTGGCAAACGCTGAATTGTTGGTCAAGGCTGCGAATCTATTCCAATTGCCAGTGTCCTGTACCCAGCAGTATCCCAAAGGGTTGGGGCCGACGGTTTCGTCGTTGGCCGAACTGCTTCCAGAACCGGCTGAATCCAAGTTGATGTTTAGCTGTCGCGAGTGTAGCGGAATTTTTGAACGGCTACATCAGCAAGGTAGGAATCAAATTCTGATCGTTGGAATCGAGGCTCATGTTTGCGTGCAGCAAACGGCTTTAGACTTGTTAGCGATGGGGTTTGAATGTTATTTAGCGGTCGATGCGATTGGATCCCGTCATGCGGTGGATCGCGATACCGCTTTAAGTCGAATGGAAATTGCAGGCGTGACGTTGACCACGACCGAATCGGTTTTGTTTGAATGGTGTCGCGACTGCAAGGATCCAAACTTCAAACAGATTAGCACATGGATAAAGCAGCGAGATGCAAATTAGCGTTGCTGGTCTAAAGGCTGGCGGTAATTTTGCGGCAGTCGTTGCAGTCCCAGTTCCGTAACGCAGATACTTCCAAGTGCTTGCTAGTCAACGTCGGCAGACAGTGCGAGGCTGCATGGCTGCATGGATGCATGGATGCGAGGCTGGGAGGCTGGGAGGCTGCATGGCTGCATGGCTGCTAAGTTACCGCGGGCTCGTTGGCCAATGACTAATGGTAGGGTAGGCAGGAAAATGGCTGCAACCGCCCAAAGTGCCGCTTGGCAGTGTGATTTCAACCGGTGCCAGTAAAGTCGATTCGCTAACTATCCACTGGTCTTTCTCCGGGGTACTGGCAGCGTCAGATCGCTCCAATGCGGTTTTGGTCAACTCAACTGATCAGCCGCTATTGCCTTTGCCGATTTGCATTGCATAAAAATCAGCGACCTGAAGTTTGCCAAAAGATTGTTTCAGGCTATTCAAAGGGGGCGGCATTGAACTTTTTTCTTGCTGGATTGTGCGGACTGGATTGTGCGGGCTGGATTGTGCCAGCTGGGACCGCGAGCAAGGCTGATTTATCCGCTTTTTCTAACTTTCATTATCATCTTTGGATTCAAGTCAGGGCGCACGCCACGTGTCTTCACTTACGGCAGTAGTCTCTCAATCGCTTGCAGGAAACATGTCGGGCGTTAGTCAAAGGATTGCAGCCGATGAAAATCAGCCTCAGGCTGCGATAGGCGCTGCGTTACCCACGATGATTGCTGCGATGATTGCTGCGATGTCGCGGAAGGCTGAAAGTGATGGTGGCAATAGTCTGCTTAGCATGTTGGACTGCGATGGCGACGGAAGTGTTCTAAATGATTTTGTGGGCTACTTGGGCAAAGGGAATCACCAGTCGATTGGCGGTTCGATGTTGGATGGATTTTTTGGCAATCGACGCAGCTGAGTGACTCAGGCGTTGGGGCCGTATCAGGGTTAAGTAGCTCGCAAACGGGCATGTGGTTAAAGTTACTTGGTCCGATGTCCCTGAGCGCATTGGCAAAGAAATCCAGCCCTGGCACCACCTCAGGTTTTGATCCTGGGTCGTTGTTGGATTTGATGAAGGGCGAAAAGGCAAGTTTGGAAAAGGAGCCCAAGAGTTCTTCGTTGATCGGTAGGTTGGTGGAACCAGAGGGCGACGGAGATTTCGATTGCTCGGATATGTCCAAAATAGCAAGTAACTACTTGGGCAAGATGTTTCGCAAGTAATATTGGTAGTAGGTGGTCGCTGCCGATTGTTCACGTGATCGGTCAACCTGGCGGTGGGTCCGTCCAGTCATGCGATGTATTTCCCGAAATGAAGTGCGAGTTATCGTGGTTCAGGTTAATTTAGTGCGGACTTTCGGACAGTCGAGTGAAGGCTGCATGGTGTGGGTGGCCTGCGGAAAAGTTGAATTTTGGGTCGATCGAGTGATAAATTGACTTAAGAAATCATAGAAAAGCAGAAAATTGACGGGCAAGTTCGGTAAAATTCCTTAACTGGCATCACCTTGCTTGACATGCAGGCGGTCTCGTGATAATTTTTGCTTTCGAGGAACCCACCTCGCCAAAACGGGGGATTAGCTCAGTTGGGAGAGCGATTGCATGGCATGCAATAGGTCATCGGTTCAAGTCCGTTATCCTCCACTCGTTAAATCTGTCGTCGCATCGCGCGGCAGGCTGCCTGTTTTCTTAGGTTGCCTGTTATAAGCGGAACCGTGCGACGTTTTCTTAGAGCACAAAGCATTAAAAATCGTTGCTGTGTGGGTACGTCCAAAGTTCCTAGATATCGAATTCACAGCAAACAGACAGCAAGCAAATAGGGCGTAGTGTCGTTGTGCCTCTCCTGGGAGGAGGCGATCAGCATCTGAGTCAGTTTGGCAGACAAGCCAGCTATCTACTTTAAGAAATGTTGCTTGCCACATGATTGCTTGCCACATGATTGATAGCCACATGGTTGATAGCGACATGGTTGATAGCCTGGCGAACCGCTTGGAGAAAGCCGGAACAAATTTCAGTCTCCCGAATCTTGCCGGATTATGTCAGGTACGCGAAAACCTAGTTTAGAGGAAGCGGAAACCTTGGACAGTCAAAAGCGACAATCAAAGCTTTTGGGTTAATCTACAGCGATTTGCCAGCTTGCCAATTCTCTCTGCTTAGACTCACTCGAAGCCTTTTGAATCGAAAGTTCTAAAACGCGGATTGTGGCACGAGGTTCCCACGTGGAATTCAAACATCTTGCCAACCGATCGGGCATTAGTTGCATTAGTTGCAATGTTGCAGTGTTGCAATGTTGCAGTGTTGCAGTGTTGGATTGGTCAAGGCAATATTTTGTTCGGCGTTTTCGAAGCAAGAGATCCCAGTTGAACTCGCAACCGCTTTCGATACCGTTGCCGGACTAAAATAGAGCCGGACAGATCGCCCTGGAGATACTTTGAGTCGTCGAATATCGCAGCTTGGTTTGCACAGGTCGATCACGAAAAAGCGTATATCAAATTGTTAGGGCGAAAGTCGTTTTGCGAACCATTTAAGGACTCTTGAATCATAGATTCTCCAATCATCTGCATGTGAGTCTTCAAACTTCGGATGTCGAACTCAACTTGCCACCGTCGAGCATCTCGATCTTAAAGAGCCTCCGCGTACTAAGTCAATAGTCAGGTCGAATGCTTCAGAAGGCCCAGAGAATCTTATGGAGAAGGCTGCACAACAGCCATCGCTTGCCCTTGCGAGTCCGCCTGAAATGAGATACCCAAGTGCCGGGTGTTTGGTGCCGGGTGTTAATCGCAGAGTGTTGAGCGCGGGTGCCCGGCAGGGTTTTTCTTGCAGGAAGGTCAATTTCCTAGTACGATATCTGTAGATCCTGGCGGGTTGGGCATCGACTAATAGAACGCGTTTGACAGAGTCGTTGTTGACAGACCGAAATCGTTTGGGGTGAACTGAGTGGTTACATTTTCTAAAACCTGTACGGTCAAAAGATTCAGGGTTGCAGTAATCGTTCCAAATCGTAAGTGGAGAGCTTGAGTGATGAAACCGACGGTGAACGATACCGCGACTGCGATGGTCTGGCTTGGCTTCCCGGTCCAGCGAGTGGCCGCGGGTCTGGGCCTGGTATGCGGACGGAAGTTACTGGCTGGGCTTGCGATATTTGGGTTCGTGATTTCCAGTACGTTGTGTTTACAGACGCAAGCCGACGATGTTGTTGGGACTTCGGATCAGTTGGAGTTTTTTGAAAAAGAGATTCGCCCACTTTTTGCTACGCACTGTTATGGTTGCCACAGCGTTGACGCCGAAAAGATCCAAGCTGGACTGTTGATGGACAGTCGCGACGGTTTGTTGAAGGGTGGCGATTCGGGAGAAGCCATTGTTCCAGGTGATGCCAACGGCAGTCTTTTGGTTGAAGCGGTGCGATATGAATCTTACGAGATGCCTCCAAGCGGGAAGCTTCCGCAGAAAGACATTCAGGCGATTGAACGTTGGGTGCAGATGGGTGCGCCGTGGCCCAAGGAGACGGAGCCCACGGCGGAGGTGGTTCGGCCTGAATTTAATCTGCAACAACGAAAAGTCGACCATTGGGTTTGGCAACCGATTCGCCAGCCGAGTATTCCAGATGTGATGGATACGGCGTGGCCACGTGATCCATTGGATCGATTCGTATTAGCGAAGCTTGAAGAAGCTAAATTGAAACCTGCTGGTGACACGGATCGGGCCGCGTTGATGCGGCGTCTGTATTTTGATCTTATCGGTCTGCCGCCAACCGTGGAGCAGTCCACCGAATTTCTTAGTGATACCACCGAAGGGGCGACTGAACGTTTGGTCGATCAGCTTTTAGATTCGCCTCACTTTGGTGAACGATGGGGGCGACATTGGCTGGACTTGGTGCGCTACGCCGAATCACGTGGGCATGAATTCGATAATGATGCCCCCAATGCTTCTCAGTATCGCGACTATGTGATTCGCGCCTTCAATAAAGATGTTCCTTATGACCAACTTGTACGCGAGCACATTGCTGGTGATCTACTTGCGGAACCCCGTTTGCATTCTGCAGAAGGTTTCAACGAATCGATCCTTGGGACTGGTTTTTGGTTTTTGGGTGAGTGGGTGCATTCGCCGGTGGACATTCGGAAAGACGAAGCGGATCGTTTCGATAACATGATCGACGTGATGTCGAAAACATTTTTGGGTGTTACCGTTTCGTGTGCCCGTTGCCATGACCATAAGTTCGATGCGATTTCGACCGCGGACTACTATTCGTTGTCGGGCTTCCTGCAAAGTAGCGATTATCGCCAGGTACGTTTTGAATCGATTGAACATAATCAACGTATTGCAAAGCAGTTGGCACAACTTGATCAGGGTTACCAGCGTCAGCTGAAACAGTTGTTGACCCACTCGGGTGATTCCTTGTCAGCGTCTGACCCCTTAAGTGCTGGCGAATTAAAGCTTGAGGCACTAAAGCTTGAGGCAATGAAGCTTGAGGCAATGAAGCCTGAGGCAATGAAGCTTGAGGCAATGCCGGCTGAATTGGCGCAAGTTGTCGTTTTTGATTTTTCGAAGATACCGGCGAATGATTTTACTCAGGATGGTTTTATCTTTGGTTTGCGGCCGCGATTAGTTGGGGACGCTTACTTGGAGACGATTCAGGGGAAGCCGCAATTAGGATTCAGCGACGTCAGTGCGGCGGTTAGCGATTCGTTTTGGGATGGATTGACGGCCGACTCGGAAAGTAACGTGCAAGATCGAAGTTCTTTGGCGAAAGTGCCGCGCAGCGGTCGCACTTTGCGGACTCCCACGTTTGAGTTGGCCAATGGAACGGTAGCTTGTCGGGTTCGAGGCACGGGCCATGTGGTTGCCTGTGTCGATTCGCATCGCTTGATTGCAGGTCCGTTGCATGCGGGAACGGTTAAACCGATTCAAGGCGATCAAGCGTGGGTCGAGTTGAATTTGAATCGCTATGTCGGCCATCGATTGCACCTTGAGTTCACTCCTGCTGAGGGCAAATCGTTGGAAGTAATGTTGGTCACTCAAGGGGCTTCTGAGCAATTGCGAAAACAGTGGCTGGAACGGGAGTCCCAGTTTTCTGCAAGTGTGAAAAACTTCCAGCAAGCGGCCGTGAAACTGCTGGGCGAACGGGCTGACGAAATGGCACAAGCTTGGATGCAAGAGCGAGCGAAATTGCAAGCGACGATAATGCTGCGATCGCGTTTGGCCATGGCAATGATGGATGGAACGGGTGAAGACGATCGCGTTTTGATTCGCGGGAATTCTTCCAAGCCGGGGCAAGTAGAGCCTCGACATTTTCTGACCGCAGTCACAGGAAACCAACCTGTGGAAATTGGGCAAGGAAGTGGCCGGCTGGAACTAGCGGCTCAGATCAATGATCCGGCCAATCCGTTAACTTCACGAGTGATTGTCAATCGTATCTGGCATTACCTAATGGGGCGCGGAATTGTTCCCACCACGGATGATTTTGGCGTGCTCGGGCAACGGCCCAGTCATCCTGAATTGTTGGATCATTTAGCGATAAGATTTCAAGACGACGGTCGCAGTATCAAGCGAATGATCCGCAGTATTGTTGTGTCGCGATCGTATCAAATGTCCAGTCAGTCGAATATGGAAGCGGTAGCCATTGATCCGAAAAATGCCTTATGGCATTATCGACCGCCCAAACGTTTAGAGGGTGAAGCGATTCGTGACTCGTTATTGTTGTTGTCTGGCGAACTGGATCCAACGCAATTTGGTGAGCCGATCCCCATTCATTTGACAGCATTTATGGATGGCCGAGGTCGTCCGGGGCAAAGTGGTCCACTTGACGGTGCTGGGCGTAGGTCGATCTACACTGCGGTTCGGCGCAACTTTTTGTCTCCGTTCATGCTGACGTTTGACACTCCGTCTCCGTTTAGCACAATGGGTAGGCGAAATGTGTCGAATGTTCCCGCTCAAGCGTTGATATTGATGAACGATCCATTTGTCGTTGACCAGGCGCAGAAGTGGGCGAAGGTGGCGATTGAAAATGATCTCACGGTCCCAGGCCGGATCCAGTGGATGTATGAATCTGCGTTTGCAAGGCGGCCGACACAGCCAGAAGCGACCATCGCGCTGGAGTACTTGAAGCTTCAAAGCGAAGAAGGTGATTCCAAGCAAAATGAGTTGCAGTCGTGGACGAATTTTGCCCATGCGTTAATCAACACCAAGGAGTTTATATTTCTGCGATGAGCAACCACAAGAAATATCCCTGTCAACGAATGCAGGCTGAACCGAATTCTCGCCGCGAAATGTTAAAACGCTCCGCCAGTGGGTTTGGCTGGTTGGCACTAGCAGGCTTGTTGCCTGATCCCGCATATGGCGGGTCCACTTGGTCGGCCAAAGGGGTGAAGGGGTCCAATGATGGATTGGGTGTGGCAGGGCATGGGCCTCATCATCAAGTCCGGGCGAAGAATGTGATTTTTTTGTACATGGACGGCGGCCCATCGCAAATTGATACGTTTGATCCCAAGCCGATGCTGGATAAGTACAACGGGCAAGATCCAGGGAAGTTGTTTAATGTTGAACCGACTCAATTCAACAACAATGGAAACGTGCTTGCCAGTCCTTGGAAATTTAAACAGTACGGCCAGTCCGGTATTCCGGTAAGTGATTTGTTTCCACATGTGGCCACGTGTGTTGACGAACTGGCAGTCATTCGTTCGATGGTATCCGAGTTTCCCGAGCATACGTTTGCCAATTATTTTTTGCATACAGGTAGTGGTCTGCAGGGGCGGCCCAGCATGGGGGCTTGGGTGAATTATGGACTTGGAAGTGAGTGTCAGAATCTTCCTGGCTTCGTTGCGCTCAATGGCGGTCTGATTCCGCCGGGCGGCTTGGACTGTTTTGGTAGTGGCTTTTTGCCCGCAAGTTTTCAAGGTAGCGTCTTCAAGCCGTCGGGTAGTGGAGTTGCGAACATTCAGCGAACCGAAGCTACCGTAGTGCAGCAACGAAAGAAGTTGGATTTGGTAAACCAATTGGATGCCCTGGCCGTGGACCAATTTGGCAAACATGACAGCCTAGAATCGGCAATTCGAAATTATGAACTTGCCTACTCCATGCAGATGGCGGTGCCAGATGTAATGTCTCTGGCATCAGAACCAGCTCATATTCAACAGATGTATGGAATGGATTCCAAGTACCAGCCGACCCGGATCTATGCCGCTCAGTGTTTAATTGCCAGACGCATGATCCAGCAGGGCGTTCGCTTCATCGAATTGACGTGCCCCAGCGTTGGCGGTGACCGCTGGGATCAACATTCGAACCTGAAACAAGGACATGAAAACAATGCGCTGGCGGTGGACCAGCCGATTGCGGCTTTGCTAAAAGATTTGCGAAGCCAAGGGATGTTGGATGAAACCTTAGTGGTCTGGGCTGGTGAATTTGGGAGGACTCCGTTCGCGCAGGGCAGCGATGGCCGCGATCATAATCCATTTGGTTTTACCGTCTGGATGGCTGGAGGCGGTGTAAAACCTGGAATCATTTACGGCGGGACCGACGAATTTGGCTACAAGGCGATCGAGAATCGAATGGAAGTGCATGACTTGCACGCAACGATGTTGCACTTGATGGGGGTGGATCACAAGCGTTCCACTTTTCGTTTTGGCGGTCGCGACATGCGTTTGACGGACGTGAAGGGGCATGTTGTGCATGATGTTATTGCATGATTTTATTTTGTTCTACCCCTACTTACCCGCTGCTCTGCTGTGCCCCATCTGTGGCTATTGTGAATTAGCGGAAGCTGGGTGAAGCCCAAAGCGATCGAAGTCACTAGCGACCCAACCACCAAAGTTCTCGTATCTTTGTGAAGCAAAACCAATCTGAGTGTTCGAATGAGGTCGTGTCTGTTTGGGACAACCCTCTTAGATGGGCCATTCGAGCAGTGATTGTGGTGGCGGTCGTGAGTGAATCAAAAATCTACTGCGTCAATTTGACCACCGATTCTATAATCGTATTTTCGCCGGATCTTGCGAAGACCATTGGTGCCAAAGGTTGGATTGACTGTTTATACTAGGCAGCCTGAATCCTTTGCAAGAACAACGGTTCTTGCACCCTGGATCAAACACACAGTTACCAAGCGATTCGACCAGCGACAGCTTGAGCAAGAAAAGCCAAAGGCCCAGAGAAATGAGCACTTCTAGTTTCGACAGTCGATATCCCACCGTCGACGACCTTAGGCAATTGGCGAAGCGCCGGATTCCGCGATTCGCGTTTGAATACTTGGATGGCGGCTGCAACGAGGACATTAACCTTCATCGCAACACTTCAGATATTCGGCAGATCGAATTGATCCCACAGTATCTTACCAAACATATTCGGTCCGAAATGAAGACGGAACTTTTTGGCCACACCTACGACGCACCTTTTGGAATTGCGCCGGTGGGTCTACAAGGATTAATGTGGCCTAAGTCCCCCGAGATATTGGCTCGGGCTTCGGTCGAACATAACATTCCGTTTATCTTAAGCACGGTTTCTACTAGCAGTATTGAAACCATTTCTGAAATAACCGAAGGCCGCGCTTGGTTCCAGCTTTATCATCCTGCCAAACAGGAAGTTCGAGACGATATTATCAACCGCGCCAAAGTGGCTGGTTGTCCGGTATTGATAATTCTGTGTGACGTACCGACCTTTGGATACCGTCCCAGGGACATTCGCAACGGTTTGGCGATGCCACCTAAAATGACCTTTCGAAACATTTTGCAAATTTTGGGTAAGCCGAATTGGGCGCTGACGACCTTGCGAGCCGGTCAGCCAAATTTCGAAACATTACGACCTTATATGCCCAAGAATTTGAACCTTGCCCAGTTGGGGCAGTTTATGGATCAGACGTTTTCAGGGCGATTGAATGAAGAGAAGATTAAGCCGATTCGAGATATGTGGCCAGGCAAGTTAGTATTGAAAGGAGTTGCCAGTGTAGAGGACGCCAAGCGAGCCATCGAGTTGGGATTGGATGGAATTATTGTTTCGAATCATGGTGGGCGACAGTTGGATGCTGGGCAATCATCGATTGGTGCCCTGAAGGCCATTGCCGCCGCTTGTGCCGGGCAAATTAAGGTCATGATGGACAGCGGCATTCGCTCGGGCCCTGATATTGCTCGGACACTGGCATACGGCGCAGAGTTTACGTTTATGGGCCGAGCGTTCATGTACGGAACGGCGGCCTTGGGTGCGAAAGGTGGGAATCATACGATCTCGATCCTAAAGCGACAGTTGCAACAGGTGATGGAACAGATCTGTTGCCAAGAAGTTGCCGATTTTCCAAAACATTTGGTGCCGTGCGATCGTCCTTAGCTCAGGCGGTAGGAATTTGCTGGCGTTGACTTGAAATGGAAATTCAGTGATTTTTGGAATGGGATTGCCTTAACTGCGTTGTAACAAAAGGAAAGCTGAATGTTGGAATTGAAACGGATACATCATGCAGCGATCATTTGTTCGGACTACGAAGTTTCAAAGCGGTTTTACACTCAAGTCCTGGGCTTGGAGATTATTGCTGAAAACTACCGCAAAGAACGAGAATCTTACAAATTGGATTTGCAACTTCCTAATGGCGGTCAGATAGAATTGTTTTCCTTACCAGGATCGCCCGCTCGGTTGTCGTACCCCGAAGCCTTGGGTTTGCGGCACTTGGCATTTGTGGTCGATGATGTTTCCCAAAGTAAGGCCTTACTTGAGTCGTCGGAAGTTCGAGTTGAAGAAATTCGTATCGACGAATACACGGGAAAGCGTTTTGTGTTCTTCGCTGACCCTGACGGCTTACCCTTGGAATTGTACGAGTCGTGAGGATGAGTTACGCGCCCTTGATCGAAGAGAAATTTAGTGAATCAACGTATGTGTGGGTCGCTAAGATTATCAATCAATCAAGCAAGTGTGATTGTTTGTAAGGAAGAATGAAGTGTTGGATCCTTGCCGTATTTCCGATTCGTTTTCTTCGGTCGAAAATCTTTTACCGGGCCAGGCACAGGCTCCACGAGATTTAGGCGAAATTTGGATTTCGGGAATACGGATCAGCACTTTTACTGGGTGCTTTGGGGTACTTTACTTTGTCTTGATTCGTCTCGACAGACGTATGGATCGTAATGCAGGTTTTCTATTTCTGATCAATGTTCGGGTGATGTTATTCGGGTGACCTTGCATTTGGCACGATGGCGGAGTGGTTTCTTATTCGGTTCATTCACTGCTGGGATCCAGGTGAAGGTGTTTATTCTGACTTTGGTCTTGGGGATTGCCGATGTGCTTCCTCAATGTTTGTCCAACTTCAATGTTTCTCCAACTTCAATATTTCTCCAACTTCAATATTTCTCCAG
>JBDNHU010000377.1:0-3414 GCA_041688615.1 Mariniblastus sp.
AATTGAATCTATGACAAACGTCGGGCAAAAAGAACGAGCGACTCAAAGGATCACTGCCTGGCTGGAAGATTCCAGTTGGTATCACCCTAAGGATCTAAAAGATGCCAAGATCGTGCAACGCTTGCGCGGCATCTACATTCCTTTTTGGTCGTTTTCAACTTTAGCCCAAAGTACTTGGCAGGCGTCGATTGGCGAATACTGGTACCGCACCGAAACGTACACCGTACGAAATTCGAAAGGCAAAACCGAAACACGAACCCGTCGGGTGCGTCATACCGAGTGGTGGCCGTTGGCGGGGCGTCACCATCAATACTACAGCGGTTATTTGGTGTCAGGCAGTTCAGGACTGAACCAATCAGAAGCGGATGCCGTCCAACCGTTTAACTTGCCGGCGCTGCAACGCTACCAACCGTTCTTTTTGGCTGGCTGGTTCAGCGAAGAATATTCAGTGGCTGCCGAACAGGCAATGCAGCGAAGCCTTGAAGTATTTCGCCACTGGGAAAGATCCAACATTCAAGCTTTTTTGCCAGGCGATACCTCCAGCAACTTACAAACCCAAACATCCTTCAGCGGCACCCAGTCCGATCTGTGCTTGCTGCCGCTGTATATGCTGAGCTATCAATACAATGACCAAAATTTTCGAGTCATCATGAATGGGCAAACCGGAAAAGTGTTTGGGCAGAAACCGATCTGGCGAACCAGAGTCAACTGGGTGATCGGTGGAGTCATCGCGATTATTCTACTGATCGTTTTGATCGCGGCGTTGTTGCAAATTCGTTGGTAGTTCCGTCAATTAGCACCCCAGTTTGCGTTTGAAAAATCATGTCCGACCCCAGCCCGACACCACAACAGCGAAAGAATCAATCTGCCAAACCGACCAACGAGTCGTCTGCTCTGATTTTTTCCGAAGTCAGCTTACGCTGCAAAGTATGTGATGCGCTGATCGATCGCGAAGACTTATTCTGTGCCAACTGTGGTACGGAAGCGCCGACCGCCGAGGGTCAATTGCAACCCAAGCAAACGCTGAAGTTTTGCTTCAAATGCAATGGCTGCGGTGCATCAATGAGCTATGACGCGTCGGTACAAAATCTAAGCTGCCCATTTTGCGGAAATCAAAAGATGGATTCGCTGTCGGATCAAACAACGATTACCGCACAGTGGGTCATTCCGTTCAAGACTCAACAACACCAAGCCCACCAGATCCTGTTTCGCTGGCTTGGCAGCAGCTTTTGGCGCCCCAACGACCTGGTGCGGCAAGCGAAGGTGACACAAATGCGGCCAGTGTTTGTACCCTATTGGTCCTTCGCGGCCAGAACACGCACCTTCTGGACGGCGGACTCGTCGGACGTACCTTGGAATGCGCAAGGGGATTGGCGGCCAGTTACCGGTGAACACCAAGGGCAGTACGAGGGCGTTTTGATCGGAGCCAGCAGTGTTTTAACGCCCGCACAAACCCATGCTCTGTGTCCATTTAATCTCGCTCAGGCAGAAAGTTCCAACCATGTGGACCTAACCAATTGGGTTGTTGAACAAGTCAAAGTGCAACGCAAATTCGCCCGCCCCCAAGCCCGCCTTGCGATTGAAGAACTGGAGCGGAACGCTTGCCAGAAATATGTTCCTGGTCGCTGCCGGAACATGAATGTCAATGTTCGCCTTTCCGCGGTAGAAGGTCATCCTGTTCTACTGCCCATCTGGATTTTGGCATATCAGTACAAAGGGCAACTGCATCGATTCCTTATCAACGGTCAGACGGGACGCACTTACGGTTCGGCTCCGTTTAGCTGGTGGAAAGTCACGGCCGTTGCTGCCGCAATTTTCGGCTTCGCTCTTTTGGCCGTTGTGGTCTTCGGGGTGATCAGTCGCTCATAGACAGCGGCCCGCCCGGTGCCTGATAAACAGAAACTCTTTTTCGCGGCGGACCCTTAGACAAAAGAAGATCAGCCGCAAGTAATTTCAGAACAAGAACCGACTGAGAACCCATCGAAGTTACGCTAACTTAAGCTTCAAGAAGGATTCCGCGAACTGCGATTCAATCGCAAGCCAAGACATTCGCCCGTCCAACAATCAACGATCGCGAGCACTATTCGTCACCACCCCGACTTACCGTCAGCGCAAAAAAGCTGTCAGCGCAAAAAAGCGCCCTTCGCAGGTGGGGCAGGATCCTACGAAGGGCTAGGCCCGGACTAGCCGAGCCGTTACTCAAATTGTTTTAATTAATCGTCTGCTTTGAAACAGAACTATCCCAAAAATCAATCAATAAACCATCAGTTCAAATCTTACCAAAGAAGTCCGCTGCCGTCCAGCAGTCAAACTTTCTAAATGCTCGAAATGGCGATTATTGCCAATCCGAACATTCATTCGGAGTCGCGTTTGGTACCTGCTTTCCAGACTGTCAAACAAGGGACTCCGATTTCGGTGGTGTGGAAGAATTATGCAATGTTGCTGTCGACTTGGCAAGCGGCTCTTCTCCACTAATACGCAAATAATTTGAAAATCTCAGCGAGATTGCCCTAATGGCAAAGCCTAGACTAAAAGACGTCAAGAATGAAATGATGTCCCCAGTGGTAGGGGCGACTCGATGGATAAAAGTTGTGCCACTGTTTGTTGTAAACAGGAACTCGCATTTCTGCTGGGTAACGGTAGTACATGCTATCGGCACTGCGATAGTATTCGTTGCCCCAGTAGTTTTGTGGGTAATAGACGTAGGGGTAGTGGTAAAACTTTTGGTAGTCACGAGCTTGATTTTGCCCGCCCCAAGTTTGACCAAAACCACGTTCTTGAGCTTGTGTGCTGTTATCTGAAAGACAAAACATAAAAGCGACTGCGACCAAAGCGACAACCAACAGGCGATTCATAGAGCTCCCCTTTGCGGATCGGGACCAAATGGGGTGAATTGATTCAAAGGAAGGTCGCCAGCGGTATTCGTTGGTCGACTAACGTTTGGGATGACACGGTTTCGGGTAACCCCTGGAATGTGCCAATCCCCTGCCCTTTCTATATTCGGCACAATGCGAACCCATCATTCAATGAATCGGCAGAATTGTTACGATCACTTCGCGGTAATTGTTAACCTGTGTCGGCTAAGCGGTTTGTCCCAATTGAATCGCTACACTTTCGCTAGCGTACCGATAGATCCACTCGCCAACATCAACTGAACACGCCGGCTTTGTAACCAATGCTGGCCAGAAATTGCCTGACAACGAGTCAAACACAACCGATCGGTTAGCGATCACCCAGCCAAGACGCCATAGCCCCGATGAACCGGAACTTTTCTCAGATCAAGGTCCCCTACTCGGGGCGAAAACTTCGCTCAATAGACCACAGCTCCCGCTAGTTTAAGTGGCGCAGCGGTGAGACGGCGACGTTTACTCCAGGCGAAAATGCCAGATGGTCGGGTGCCTGCCCGGCCGTAAT
>JBDNHU010000378.1:0-18662 GCA_041688615.1 Mariniblastus sp.
AGAGTCACTTTCCAAACGCCATTCAGGATTCACGCCCGAGTTGATCATTTCGCAAGTCGCGAATCAGTTCGACGTTTCCCCCGACGCCTATGTCGGTTTCCGTTGTCGTTCCGAAGGCCGAGAGATCGCGGCATTGCTTTGTCGAGAATTGACCAACGCCTCATTAGCCGAGCTTTCAACCGCATTTGGTTTGGCGCATCCAGACAGTTCCGCCAACTTGGCCAAGAAGGCGAAGCAGCTACTGGGCGATTCTAAAAAGTACAAAAACAACTACCATAGAATTAAAGAAACATTGCTGAAAACCGAAAACCAAGTCTGACCCCTGCGAAGCCCCACCGCTGCTTCCATCCTCAAGCAGACAACCGGAACGGGACTCGTTCGGTGGCGTCTGCACACCCATTTTGAAGTCAACAACCTGCTTCCAACGCGGGTCGACGTGACTCCAGATGGAGGTGGGGCGAATGATGAGCGAGCAGTCCTTGAACGAGTGGTTCAATCTGATCGTCTTTATGTCATGGATCGCGGCTATGCCAAATTCAGTCTATTCAACGCCATTCTCGCCGCGCCAAGCAGCTACGTTTGTCGACTGCGAGACAATAGCGTCTACGAGGTGATAGAGGATCGCCCTTTGACGCCGGGCGATCACGCGGCCGGTGTGATCAGCGATCAAATCGTTTCGCTTGGCAAGGGGAGCAGCAACTCCCAGTGCCCTGACCACGAGATCCGACTGATCCAAATCCGCTGCACGCCGCACAAGAATCGAACCGGCGGAAAAGCCAAGGGCTCAACGGCTCCCAACAGTGATGGAATTCTTCGAATCGCCACCAATCTGTTGGATGTCCCTGCGGAGATCATTGCGTTGATCTATTCGTATCGATGGACCGTTGAGATATTCTTTCGATTTTACAAGCAGTTGATGGGTGGATCACATCTGATCAGCCATAGCGCCAATGGAATTAAGATCCAAGTCTACTGTTCAATGATCGCTTGCCTGTTGATCAATCTCTGGACTGGCGCTCGTCCGACCAAACGCACATTTGAGATGATTAGCTACTACCTCCAGGGTCTTGCGAGTGAAGAGGAGTTGATGGCTCACCTGGAGAAGCGGCGAGTTGCAGAGGAAGCGAAGAGTAGGAAGCAGGAGCAGCAAAAAATTTGCTAGCAAGCGTCTCGGGGAGTCTCATTTGCAGACTGATCCCGCCGTGAATGCTGCGCGGTCGCCAACCCACCAATCTACTCGCCTTTGGCACGGGCAAATATTCGAGCTGATTTGCAGCTGTGCGGAGAAATCCAACGACGAAGCGGTATCAAGCAATCGCCGGGCCGAACACTATTCCCCCTTCCCCTTTTCTTCGTCCCAAACCCTCCTTAACGTGGCTGGTTTTCAACGCGCCCAGGGGTGGCTGGTTTTGAGCGCTCAGTGACACGCGTCGGAACGCACGACGGCGGGGTCAGTGACCTGCGGGCGGTGCTCCCACGGGGATGCGCTGGCCCTGATGTCTCGCGCCAAATTGGCTTTGAAAGTCTTGGCAAAGGGTGTAAACTTGTGTGGATGGTTGAAATGTTTGTGGAGATTCACCGGGTTTTACGGAGATGGGCATGGCCCGGAAATGATGTTGCAGTCTGGTGGGGTGGGCAAGACCAGCGATGGACGGTGAATCTCGACGAATCCGCGGAGCGAGTCTCGCACCCATGGCTGATGGATCGGGCCACGACCCGACGCCGTGACTTTTGTTCCAACGATTGGTCGATTCAAAAAAGTTGTTAGGAAAGAGAAAAAGCAATGGCCAGACATCCGTATTTCCAAACCACGCTGGGGCTTTGTGTGTTCGCCACGCTGGCGATGCCGGTGTTCGCGCAATCGATTACTGCAAATCATGTGCGCGTCGATGAGATTTCTGACAACTTTGATGATCCATCGTGGAACTACAACTACGCCGCCCAAAGCTCCGCCAACGGGAAGTGGCGGGAATCATTCCGGGGCGTGCCGGAAACGTTGCAGCGGGTGGCGACCCCCGCGGGTGGGCCGGCCGGCAGCACGGGAGCGTTGAGTATCCGCTCGGTCGACAACGGCAAGGACGCATACCGCACTCAGGATGACTTTTTGACCCGTGATTACAGCGCCAGCATGGGCCGATACCCGGCCCGTGCGGACCTGCCGATCATCACCACCCAGGTCTACCTCCCCCCGGTCAGTGAACTGGAAGCCGACTGGTTTATCGCGGGTTTTCGCACCGAAGCGAGATCAAACGA
The DNA here is from genome assembly GCA_041688615.1 of Mariniblastus sp. Taxonomy (GTDB): domain Bacteria; phylum Planctomycetota; class Planctomycetia; order Pirellulales; family Pirellulaceae; genus M30B19. The sequence goes on from JBDNHU010000378.1 coordinate 2,254, forward strand.
TCGAATGGGATCGGGCAATGCGGTGGGCTATTACTACCCCAGCATCTGGATCAATTACTATCCTCAGAGTGGGCAGGGTCACATCTCCCAGACTTCTCCCTACCTGAGTGTCCGGCTGGGCGATGGCTTTTCTTCAGACACCCTCCCGGCCAGTCCTTATCTGCCCAACACCGGCTGGTGGACCCTGGGCTTGAGCTTCGATGAAGCGGGCATCGCATACTACTACGCCCGTTCGGGAACCGATGAACTGACCTCCAGCGACATTATTTTTGACTCTACCCGGTTCGCCACCACCCATGCCAGCGGGGTCAATCCTTTCATGGACAGCCTGGCCTATAGCTACTTCTCCGTTGGCCAGATCCAAGGCCCGGAAAACTCCCCCAATCTTCTGCTGGACAACTTCAACGTCTATCGTGCGCGAAGAAAAGGGGAAGGGGGTAATAAATGACAAGCGTGCTCGAAACGACCCCCTTTGATTCGCCCGGCGAACGTTGGGGGCGGCATTGGCTGGATGTCGTGCGTTTTGCTGAATCCAGTGGCGGGGTCGCACTGCGTTGTTCCCAAACGCTTGGCGTTATCGTGACTATGTGATTGACGCTTTCAATCGCGATCTGCCTTACGACCAATTTCTCAAAGAGCAAATCGCAGGCGACTTGCTCGAGCACGGAGATTGGCAAGACCAAAGTCGAAAAATGGTTGCAACCGCTTTCCTTTTACTCGGTCCGACGAATTACGAGCTTCAAGACAAAGACATTCTGGAAATGGATGTGGTCGACGAGCAGCTGGACACGATCGGCAAGTCGATGCTCGGGATGACAATCGGTTGCGCACGTTGCCACGATCACAAGATCGATCCGATACCGGCGGACGACTACTACGCGTTGGCAGGGATCTTGAAGAGCACCAAAGCGATGATTCTTTCCAATGTTTCGACATGGAATAACAAAATACAAGTGCCAGGCACGTAAGCTGCAATGTGCAAGCGGTAATGAACTTGGGTTGGATTTTGAGGGCGGGTGGGGTGCTGGAGGCTGTTTGCTTGGATTTTGCGGGCGAAAGTCGCGAGAGATGGTGGGGTGCATGGGGTGCAGCGGAAATTGGCTGCTTGGGCGCGTAGAAATATCTTGGCGAGGTAGAACTCGCTTGAGAATTTGGGCTGCTGTGAATGTCAGCTCAGCAAGGTGAACGCCAGCCTTAGAGATTCTTCGACCCTGTGAGCGTTAGCCAAAGATGGCGGTGGCTTGGGGAAGGGATTGCATTCGGTGGAGACCCGGTCGGTCACGCTCTTGGACCAAAGCTTGCTCCTTGCCGACCGCTCAACCGAACCAGCGGCCAAAGTTCTTCACACAGTCCACCCACGTCTGGCCACCCACGTCTGGCCACCCACGTCTGGCCACCCACGTCTGGCCACCCACGTCTGGCCACCCACGTCTGGCCACCCACGTCTGGCCACCCACGTCTGGCCACCCACGTCTGGCCACCCACGTCTGGCCGCTCATTTGCAATCGCTCCAAAATCGGAGCCAACCCCGCCCGAAGACTCCCCAATTTATCCTGCCGAATCTTTCTCGTAACTCGATTAGTCACTCCAATGCCTGGCACTGGAGTGTGTTTTCGAACCGAGCGTATCGGCTTTGAGATCGCGTTTGGTGACGATGGACTCAGGTATCGCCGTCACATCTTGAATCCGATAAAATGATCCATCATGGAATATGTCATCTACACGGACGAATCAGAAAAAGCAGGCCAGTATTTTGGCAACTTTTACGGCGGAGCGTTGGTTCGGTCCGTGGACCTCCACAACGTCTTAGATCAGATTGCGTTAAAAAAGGCCTCACTTCACCTGAACGATGAGGTCAAGTGGACGAAGATCACGGCAAACTATCTCGCTAAGTACATCGAACTGATGGACTGCTTCTTTGACTTGATCGCAGAAGACAAAGTAAAAGTTCGGATCATGTTTACGAAGAACAGCAACGTCGCCACGAATCTGTCGACGCAGCAGCGACGCGAAACCTACCACCGCCTTTACTACCAGTTCCTCAAGCACGCGTTCGGTCTTCGTTTCGCTGCAGGACCAACCGGAGAACGCATTGGGCTGCGAATCAATCTGGATCAGCTTCCCGCAAACAAGGAACAGAACACTCAGTTCAAAGCGTTTCTGTTGGGGCTGAATCGGAACTCCGACTTCAAGCGTGCCGGCGTCTTCTTACGAGAAGACAAAATCGCGGAGGTCGAATCGCGGAGGTCGAATCGCGGAGGTCGAATCGCGGAGGTCGAATCGCATCACCACGGCTTGCTTCAATGCCTCGATGTCGTCCTCGGTGCGATGGCATTCCGGCTCAACGACAAGCATCTGGAGAAGCCAGCCGGACAATCACGTCGCGGAAAGAAAACGATCGCGAAAGAGACCGTTTACAAGCACATCAATTCGCGGATTCGTTTGATCTATCCGAACTTTAATGTCGGAATCAGCACAGGAAAACACGGGATGGAAAGTCTATGGGAAGATTCGTACAGGCACTGGCTGTTCTTGCCGAAAGAGCGTCAAGTTGATCCAACTCGGCACAAACCATAAAAAAACCCCGTATCCACTATGCCTTGCGGCGTGCCCCAGGTGGAACCTGGGCCTTCGAGGAGTACAGAGCTCTGATTAACTATCGCCAGATTGGCGGTAAAAGTCAAGCCAATGCCGGCTTCAGGTAGTCAAACTCCTTCGCTTTCGGCACTTTCCAGAGAATCGTTCGTCTCCCGCTCAACTTCGCTCAATTTTCTGCCCGTCGCGTCTTTCCATTCGTTCCAGCCGTTGTGGAACACTCATTTCCGCGAATCACACGCTAATCCAGTCGGTGTCAGGTCGCGACATAGATCAGTGTTCGACGATGTTTGCGCTAATTGTTGCTATGCGAATCGGCGGTGTGTTGTCGTCCTGCCGCCTATCACGAAGGCAATTCTGGGGACAGGACACGTTATTGGCTCCCAGTCAATACAAGTGCCAGGCGCGCTAATGGTAATGGCTAAAGTGCTGAACGCCCAACGGCAAGTCAACTACAACCACAAGGTTCACTGATCTGCAGGACGCTATCGAGATTCTCGCGATAGCTTTAGCCATCCCGCGCTCGGGTAACCCTTGGTACAGAATATAGGGGGTAAAGCCCACGGCCCTGATCGGTTGTTCTCGGAATCAAATCAATCTGCGTTACAAGAATCGCATCACCGATCGTATCACCAAAAATCTGACCACAGATTGTATCACCGAAGAATAGCGTAAAGACTTGGCGGTAAAGACTTGGCGGTAAAGAGTTTAAGTAATGGGCGTTACTGGACTTGAACCAGTGACCTCCACGATGTCAACGTGGCGCTCTAGCCAACTGAGCTAAACGCCCGAACTTTGTCCGGTAGTGTTTTAATCGGCCTAAAGCCGGGCTAAGTGCAGTGAATTTTGCTCCGCAGCCTTCGAATCGTCAAGCGGGGGGCCCGGCAAACGGGCAATTCATCGCCAAAACCACGATTGGGGCGTTTTTGGACGCAGGGGATTGGAGAAGCCCCGAAGTTCTGGTTCCCCGCCTCGACCCCACGATGGCAAGCTACGCTCTTAGTCGCTTTTTTCCAATTTAGGTTCGGGGTGACTCTTATAGGCCGGTGGCACGCCCCACCTGGGCATTTGCCAACTTGGGTATAAAAATGTGAAAACTTGCCGCTTTCGCCCCACAAAACCACATTGCACACAATTCGGCGACCATCGCAAACACTGGGCGACCCTTTTATTCCTAAGGCGGATTCCGGTGCTTGGTTGCTAAAGTGCTTTGAGTCAGTTCTGGGGTTGCCAGGGTGTGCTGCCCGCTTGTTGGATTTTGTCCCGCAGGGCTTCTGCCAATTCGCGAAAAATTTTCGGTTGTTCTTGAGACAGATCGATTTGTTCGGTCGGGTCATTCTTCAAATCATAAAGCTGCAGTGGGCTGTAGGGGTTGTTTTGCATCAATTTCCAATTGCCACGAATCAAGGCTTGATACGATTTGCCACCATAGCCGAGGCCTCCCTCGCGACGAACAAAGTATAAATCGCGTTGGGTGTCGATTTGCCTGCCGCGAAGGATCGGCAAGATACTGACGGCGTCTGTCTGGTTCGGATTCTGAATTTCAGCGACTTCCAAAATGGTAGGAAAGATGTCAAAAAGTAGTCCAGCATAATCGCTGCGGGTACCTGCTTTTACTTGGTCAGGCCACCGCACCATAAACGGTACTCGAAGCCCGCCATCATAGTGACTGGTCTTTCCGTCTCGCCAAGGATCATTGTTCTGAGCATGCCTAAGTGAACCTCCGTTATCAGATGACAAAAATACGATCGTGTTTCGATCTTGGCCAGACTCCTTCAAGGTGGCAAGCACTTTTCCGATGCAATCGTCTAAGTGTTGGACCATTGCGACATTCAACGCCCGTTTGTCATCTAATTTGGGCGACCGCCGTTTGACTTCTTCTAGCCAACTGGCTGGCGGTTGGATTGGGAAGTGGGGAGCGTTGTAGGCCAAGTACAAAAAGAAAGGTTGCTGGGTTTGGGACTGTTGCAGAATGTAATCCTGAGCCCACCGAGTAAAGATATCCGTTGCGTGACCTGCCGGGTCGATCTGCTCTTGGTTTTTTCGCATGTAGTTGATTCCATGGCGGCGATGGTCCGTGTAACTGTCCATCATGTCCCCCAGAAACCCATGGAAAAGATCGAATCCTCGTAGGTTGGGCGTGTTGGGAGCGGTAAGTCCCAAGTGCCACTTGCCAATCAGCGCGGTGTGGTATCCTGCATCCTGTAAGTGATTGGCCAGGGTGGGAACCTGCGGGTCAAGGAATCCCCACGACTCTTTGGCGCTGGTTCGTATGACGCCTGGCACTCCTACTTGATCCGGGTAGCGACCGGTCAGGAGGGCGGCGCGAGAAGGCGAGCAAACGGTGCAATTGGCGCGCATGCTGGTGAACAACATGCCTTGGGTGGCCAGTTGGTCAATGTTGGGCGTGGCAACATCCGAAGGGTGGTAGGTTGATACATCGCCATAGCCCAAGTCATCCGTGAGTATGATCAACAGGTTCGGACTTGATTGGGTTGCGGATTCTGTTTCCAAGCTAGAAACTAATTTGGTTGATTGTGCTGGGGCTTGGCTGGTCCAAGGGTGAAGTAAAGTCAGTAGCATCAGCAGTGAAAAAGTGGCCAGTTGAAACAGCTTCATGGGTTGGGTCTCTTTCCAGATGATCATTGGGTCGACCGTAGGTACACGTTAGTAGTCTAACCCACAGTTGTTGTCATTTGAAGTTCGCCAAATGAAGCGAATTTCGCTGTTCTGTGGGCGTCTGCGATTACCTGCGTCCGATACCATTTGTGCGGGCAAATCCAGGAAGTTCTTGAATAACGAGCAGTTATGAAACAAGTTCCCGCCGGGCATTCAAATTTTGGCCCGCAAACCCTAGTGGTATGTTCTGAGTGAGTTTACTAACACCGATCGTAGCGAAAGCTGTCAAGACTTTCGGCGATTTGTGGAGCATCCGAAACGGATGACGATTTTCGCGACCAGTAAACTGGACGGGGACCGAGGCTTGGGGTAGTGCTGGACCGCACGACCAACGCCTTGAAAATGGGATCGGTAAGCTGTTTGGTGGTAAGTCCCAAGGGTGCCCGCGCCCAATCTATCCAACTAATTCCAGGGCAAGGTTTTTTAAAATGGCAAACGCCAAGCGTTGTCATTGCCCCGACCCAGGGTGTGAGCGGGAAGCTCACAACATTGTGGGCACGACTGGACTGCTATGCAGTTCGAAATTGTTCGATCAGCCTTTGCAGGCGGTCGGCCAATTTCAGGAGCGTATCCCTGACGCTGCGAGATTGCATGGCACCGGCTGCGGTTTCTGGAAAAAGCACTTGAACTCTTGGATGCTCGTTTCGGTAGTGAAGGGCCGCGTCAAAATGTTTGGGCGACGGATGACCAAGTCTAAGGCTGCGAGACATTCAAATGGCTAGTATTTGGTCACAAGAGGCTGCACGGACGTTGGGCAAGCGATCAAGCGGGTTAGGCAGCAATCCGTTTTCCGCCGGCGCGCAATTGGAATAGACCGAAAATATCGTCGCGTGTCAGGCCCAAGTTCTTGGGGCCATCAGTGGCCGAAAATAACGTTTCGAAGAGGCGTCGTTTTTCTTCCAGGATATCGTTGATGCGTTCTTCGATCGTGGCTTCACTGGTCATCCGAGTGATCGTTACACTTCCGGCGGCTCCGATTCGATGCGCGCGGTTGATCGCTTGATCTTCAATGGCTGGATTCCACCAACGATCGAACAGGAAAACGTAGCGGCAAAATTGTAGATTCAGTCCAACGCTGCCCGCTCCGTAGCTCATTAGTAGAACGTGTTTGGAATCGTCTTCTTTGAATTGTTTTAAGACGCCATCACGTTTCTTGGACGGGATTCGGCCATGATATTCCAAGGATCCAAACCGTTCCATTTTTGGACGCATGTGGTCGATGGTCTTTACCCACTGGCTGAAGACGATAGCCTTTTGACCACTGGCTGCGACTTCTTCCATATCCGCTTCTAGGCGTTGTAGTTTGGCGCTAACGCCGGTGACGGGATCAAAGTTGCAAATCTGTTTTAACCGCAGCACTAATTCGAAAACATGCTGGACGGTGATTTCGCTTCCCATATCATTCAGGCGTACGATGCCATTTTCCTCGGCCGTTCGGTACGTCTCCAGTTGCTCGGGCGAAAGTTCTAGCAACGCATCGCGATACAGTCGCGGCGGCATGTCTTTCATGACCAAATCTTTGGTGCGGCGTAGGACATAGTCACCGACTTCACGGGCCAAGTTTTCGATTGGCATTCCAGGCGGCAAAAAACCTGGCATCAAGAATTCGAAAATTCCATGCAAGTCGTTGATGCTATTTTCGATAGGCGTGCCGGTCAAGGCCCAAGATTTACTGCGAGAAATTTCTCGAACGGTTTTCGCCGTCGTGCTGTTGATGTTCTTGATCCGCTGGGCCTCATCCAAGATCACCAAATCATAATGTTTGTCTTCACCCAAGACCTCGGCCTGGTCGCGCATCATCAATTCGTAATTGGCGATCTTGACCGGAGTTGATTCCTGTTGCCACAGATACGACCTCTTGGCGGTCGACCCTTCTACAATGCCGATTGGAATTTCGGGAGCCCAGGCAGCGAATTCTCTTTGCCAGTTGGTGACCAACGGTTTGGGGCAGATCAACAGCACATTCCGAACATGTCCCGCATGCAGCAACATTCGAACAGCGGTGATCGCTTGCATGGTTTTGCCCAGCCCCATTTCGTCGGCTAGAATGGCGGCCTGCCGCGGAAAGAGGAACGCGACGCCTTCGAATTGATACGCGAACGGAGGAAATGGAAAGTCGAGTGTCGAGCCCGAGAGCAGCGTCTCTAACGGAGGCTGCAATAAGTAATACAAACGGTCCGTCAGTTTGATCAAATCATTCGGCGGTTTGATTCGAGTGCGACCTTGCTTGCGTTTCTTTCTAGCCGATTCCTCCAACGCATCTTCGTCGTCGGTTTCATTGCTTGGATGGCCAGGCTTTTCCGCACTAGGATTAGGTTTGTGCGGGTTCATTCTGCCTGCGGCTTGCCACAGCGGCGATTCGGGGAAAATGTGTGAGAACACTCGAGGCGTCTTCACTTGGCAATTGACGTTGACCACGTTTGGTGACGGCGCGGTCACGTCAAACGGAGCAAACTGGACTTCAATTTCAGCGCAAGGATTTATGCGGAAGAGATCTGACGCTAGGAATTCAACGGGCCAATGGGCAGGATCTAATTTTGGGGCGGAAATTTCCTGAAACGTTGAAGCCGTACTCAGAGGGCCAGGTAATGCTTGGGTAGTGGGTAGCGGATTCGACGAATGGACGATTCCCAGGTTAGCTTCAGGGTCAGTTTCAGCAACGATGCTGGTTTGTGGTACGGGTTTTCGCCACGTATCGATGCCTAACCATGATGTCCAAGAAGTACTGGGGGCGGGTGTCGTGCCAGCGTTGCCTTGGCCACAGATTCGAGCAGAATCGGAGGAAAGGGATTCCGCGTGCTGCAACGCAGGCGGGGCCAACACCGCTTCATTGAACACTGCTGAGTTCACCGCGGTTTGGTTGCCAACGACCGCTGCCGTGGATGCAGGATCCGACATTTGAGTGTTATCGAATTCGCGTTCGGGTAATTGCATCCTGGTGTCGTCCCTTGAGCGATAGTTTCAGTCGGAAGGCGGCGGTACGGTAATCGCGATCAAGTACCCCAGGAATGAATGTCGGAAAAATCATTGCCCGCAGCGAAGGGATTTCTGACTAGGCTGCATTCCTGGCGACATTGTGGGCTTCATTGATGGCTTGGCGAATTCGTTCAAACGGTTCGGCCAATTCATTTTCTCGGCAGTAGGTGACTAACCATTCTTCGATCGTTTTCTGCTTTGTGTTCGCCTTGGAATGTTCGGGTTGAAAGACCTGTTGTTTGTCGGCTTCGATGATGTTCCACGACTGTTGACTGACGTGCGAAGATACGACTTGCCCGAGTGGACTTTCGCCGTGATAAAGTGCTGGGATGGCGATCTGGGGCGAGATCGACAGAGTGTTCAGGCAGTCGGTGATCAACAAATGAGGGACACTCTTGGCTTTCTCCACCAAGGCCTTGGCGATGATCTGTCCGCAGAGGAAAGGCTTGAGCGATTTGCCGTACAAAATTTCCTGACTACGGGTGGGTTTGATCGGTAGCGTGCAATGGAACTCAAGCGGCCGAGCGACTTGGTTCAAAAGCAGTAACCCGCCGCACAACCCAAGTTGTTCGATTTCGACCGTGGTGACAAATCCATAATGAATTGCTTCGGTGCCTGAACTCATAAGTTCCGCTTATCAAGGTTGTGTCAAATTAGCGTTCAATCGATCGCCGCCAAGCCCGTTGGAATAGGCCTTGCGTTTGGAACCATCGGCAAAGCTGAACAAAAGACTTTAGACCAGAACTTGATTCTCTATTTGTTGATGTTTTTTGAAGTCTGACTGGCGTACGACTAAAGTTTTTTAAGGTCAACGGTACGAAGATCAACCGCCGCATTGCTGCTAGCGTTGACTGAACTTTAGCTTGAATTCGCAATGTGGTTAATAAACTGAAAATCAGTGACCATGACTTCTGGTAGAACAGCCCATGGGCAGAGCCAGAGTTAACGTAATCCCCAAAGTCAAGCCTTTGCAGTTGATTTTTTTAGAGGTGCGAATGTTCGTTTTGCTTTGTTTCTCGACAACTGCCCGTGGTGGTGACTATACTGTAGGTGGTAATTGAAATTGCCACCGCCGTCCACAAAGCGAACTGGGAACCGAGGGTTGGCTGGGCCCAACGCGGGATCAAAGTTCCTGTAGAATAATCAGAACAATCGTTACATTTCATTGACAGGGCTGGTGGTATTGCAAATGTGCCTAGCGGTGCAGTCGCCGTAACTTGCCTAACTTTCTGGAACCGGAGGATGTTGGCTGGGAACGTTTCCTAGTGATTGCGTTTTGCAGGTCAGGAAGAAGATTGCAGGTGGGTCTTTGAGGCTTCTGTTTTGTGGGCAAGTGAAATTTTGCCAGCATGAAAATATTTGCGGGCAGGCAAGCAAGACTTGTCTGGACTGTTCTTTCAGTGGACTTGCTCGACTGGCTCGACTGGCTCGACTGGCTTGACTGGCTTGACTGGCTGGTACATTACTTTTCGTTTTCGTTTTCGTTTGGAGACCATTGATGAGTCACGACTCGCACGACGCCGCTTCGTTTTACCGTTATGATTCGGCGATGGATCAAGAGAACACCCGTGACTTTTCCAAGCCGGTTGAACCTGAATTGAAGGCAAACGAGGCGTTGATGGCTCAACTGTTGCAACAGTTGGTGGTAGGTCAACAACGTCAGAATGAATTACTTGAGGATTTGGGCAAGCAGATTAATGCGCCGCAGCGTCAGCGAGCGATTGAACTGGGCCAGTGGAAGCAAGCCAATCCGCATTTGGCTCGCAGTTGCCGGAAGGCGGTGGAAGCGCTTAGCCAAGTGCAGACCGAGTTTCTGCGTAATTTGACGGATGAAGTCCAAGACAATTCCGACAGTTTGGTGGACAGCGATTACGCGTTGACCGACTTTGTTGATCGTTACGGCCCCAGAATGGCTCATTTGAATGGTGTGCTTCAGATGCTAAGCCAGCTAAGTTCAACGCCTGGGCAAACCAATTCCAACCAAGCCTAAGAACGGCAAACAAGAACGGCACGGTACTGCCCAGTGGTTATTCGAAGTTGTTGATTAAATTGGCTTAGTTTCCTAGCGAATGAAGCTGAAAACACAGTTAAAAAAAATGGCGACGCGAACGGTTGAGTTCGCGTCGCCATTTCTGTTTCTTGTGCAAGTCCAACTAGCCTGCAAACCCGTTCCGTCAATTGGAAGATTCAGCTCCAGGGACAGGGAGTGGCAAGCCGCCACTTTAAGATGCGACAGGTTGGCTAGACTTCTAGGAACAGTCGAGCAGGTTCTTCCAGTACTTCTTTGATCGTCTTTAGGAATTGAACGCCTTCGCGACCGTCCACGATGCGGTGATCGTAAGTTAAGGCGATGTACATCATGGGACGGACCACGGCTTCACCATTGACGGCGATCGGACGATCCTGGATCGCGTGCAATCCCAAGATTCCGCTTTGTGGTGGGTTCACAATTGGCGTGCTAAGCAGAGAACCATAAACGCCGCCGTTGCTGATGGTAAAGGTTCCGCCTTCAAGATCGGCCGGTTTGATCTTGTTATCTTTCGCGGCGATGGCATAGTTATAAATTTGGCGTTCAACATCCGCAAAACTCATTCGTTCGACGTTTCGTAGCACGGGAACGACCAAACCTTTGCCACCGCCGATCGCGACGCCAATGTCAAAGTAATTGTGATAATACACTTCGTTACCATCGACATAGGCATTGATTGCAGGGAACCGCCGCAACCCTTCGACGCAGGCTTTGGCAAAGAACGACATAAAGCCTAGCTTGACGCCATGTTTCTGCTGGAATTGATCCTTGTATCGCGATCGCAATTCCATCACAGGTTTCATGTCAATTTCATTGAACGTGGTTAGCAACGCCGCGGTTTGTTGAGCCTGGACCAAACGCGACGCGATGGTTCGACGCATCATGCTCATCGGTTTTTTAGTGACCGAACGATCGGCACCCGGCGCCCCGACGAACGGAGCCGAAGTGGGGGGCGTTGGGAAAGCCGGAGGCGTGGCGATGACGGATGCTGAACCACTGACTTGGGCAGTCGTTCTGGATTCGCCTGGCAATCGCGGCTGTAGGCCTTTGGATTCGACGTAGCCAATGACATCTTCCTTCAGCAGGCGTCCGCCCGGGCCAGTTGCTGAAACCACGTCCGCCGAGATTTGGTATTCGTGCAGCATTCTTTCCGCGGCAGGCATCACACTTTGGGCCGCAGTAACGGGGCTGGCGGTTGAGGGTGGCGCTGGGCTAGCGACGGCGGTTCCACCCGCGGTCGCCGCTGTGGTGTTGCCCGTTTCGCCGGCACCTCCACCGGTGGCGGTTTCGTCAAAATGAGCGATCAACGCGCCGATGTTAACGAATTCGCCTTCGGCGACCACGATTTTGGTCAGTACGCCGGATTGGGGAGCCAAGATTTCCTGTGACGCCTTTTCGGTTTCTAGTTCAACGATCGCTTCGTCGCGCTCAACCCAGTCGCCCTCTTTTTTTAGCCATTGCGAGACTTGGGCTTCTTGGATGGATTCACCGAATTCTGGAATTTTGATTTCTAGCATGGGACGATTACCTGCAATGACAACGTGTTAATTGAAGAACACCGCCGCATGGAATTAGCAATGGACAAATCGATTGGCCCAAATCGGACATCGATTCAATAAATATTCGAACCAAAGAAATTCGTGGGTGCATTTTCAGGTTCCGCGAAAATGCACAGGTCGGCTACCGATCTCTTGAACGCACCCGGTTCGCCAAAATCGAATTTCTGTCTAACGGCAACGCGATTGACGTAAGTCGTTGCGGGGCCTTTGACTTCATTGGAGGCGGGCGTTTGCCATTAGCCGTTTCTAGTTGCCACCGCCCAAGGTTAAAAGTCGAAAGCCAACATCCGCTTACTTGCCCAGCGCCGCGTCAATGATTTCGCCCTGTTCCAGTTTATGAGCATTCTTGCTGCCGGTGGATGGACTTGCTGATTCGGGGCGAGAGATGACGTTGATCGGATAATGTCCGAACAATCGTTCCCCTAAACGCATCCGAATAAACTGCCAGGCGCCCATATTTCTAGGTTCTTCTTGAACCCAGAATACTTCGACGTCTTCTCCGTAGCCGTCCATCACCTTCTTCAAGTCTGCTTCGGGCACTGGATATAATTGTTCCAAGCGAACGACCGCGACATCTTGGATTTCACGTTCGTCGCGTTCCTTGATTAATTCGACACCAATTTTACCGGTGGTCAAAAGGACTCGGCGAACTTTGGCATCCTTAGGCAACGTGGCATCGGGCAAGACATCGCGGAAATGTCCCGAGGTCAAGTCTGACAAAGGGCTGGCCGAGAACGGGTCACGAAGCAAGCCCTTGGGAGTCAGCACAATCAGTGGTTTCCGCCAATTTCGTTTGACCTGACGTCGCAACACGTGGAAATATTGAGCCGCCGTTGTCGGGAAAGCAATTTGGATATTGCTTTCTGCGGTCAGCATCAAATAACGTTCCATTCTGGCGCTACAGTGTTCTGGGCCCGCGCCTTCGAAACCGTGTGGCAGCAACATAACCAAACCGCTTAAGCGGCGCCACTTATCCTCGGCACTTGTCAAAAACTGATCGATAATCACCTGAGCCGCATTGGAGAAATCACCAAACTGAGCTTCCCACAGGGTCAGACCTTCTGGAGTGTCCAAGCTGTAACCGTAGTCGAACCCCAAAACGCCTGCTTCGGACAGTGGGCTATTGATAATGTCCACTTCTGCCTGATCATCCGAAAGATGCTTGAGCGAACAATATCGCTTTCCATTTTCGAAATCGTGCAACACACCATGGCGGTGCGAGAACGTTCCACGTCCACAATCTTGCCCGCTCAGGCGAATCGGATGGCCTTCCAACGCCAGGGAACCAAAGGCCGCCAATTCGGCGGTCGCCCAATCCACGGGACGTTTGTCCGCACCCATCTCGCTCCGCATTTGAAGCAGGCGGACCAACTTGGGATTGGGGGTGAAGTCACTTGGCACTTCGGCAATTTTGCTGATCAAGTAAGATAGTTTTCCAGCGGGAACTCCGGTTTCCAGGTACCGTTCTTCTTCCCGAAGTGTGCCACCGTAGTAAACTTCCCAATAGCCACCCATCGTCTGGGTGTCAGGCTTAAATTGTTCGCTTTTGGCCTTGTCAAAATCGGCTTGCAGTTTGTTCTTGCGAGCTTCGACAATCTCGTCGGCTTCCTCTCGGGACACTTCATTCATCTGCAGCAAGTGTTCAAGATAGCTGTCACGGACGGTGGCCGTCGCGTCGATAACCTTATACATTTCCGGTTGAGTGAAGCGTGGTTCATCGCTTTCGTTGTGACCTAGGCGGCGATAGCAGAACATGTCAATCACGACATCGCGATGGAATTCATGGCGGAAATCCATTGCCAGGTTGACCACTTGCGCTACCGCTTCAGGGTCTTCACCGTTGACGTGGAAAATGGGGATCTGCAACATCTTGGCCACGTCACTTGCGTACGTCGTGGAACGCCCGTCTTCTTCGGTTGTGGTGAATCCGACTTGGTTGTTAACAATCACGTGCACGGTACCGCCAACCTTGTAGCCCTTAAGTTGACTCATGTTCAACGTCTCTTGAATGATGCCTTCCCCGGCGAAGGCCGCATCGCCATGGATTAGTAGCGTCATCACTTCGCGATTGTCGCAGTCTTCGATCCGATCTTGCTTGCTACGGCATCGGCCCATTGCCACCGGATTTACGAATTCTAAGTGGCTGGGGTTGAAGCAAAGCGAAATGTGAACATTCTTGTTATTGCTGGTCGTCCAGTCAGAACTGTAGCCCAGGTGATACAAAACATCGCCTGCACCGCGGTGGGCCTCTGGATTCGGGTCGTCAAACGACCAGAAGATGTTTTCGCTATGCTTGCCCATGATGTTGGCCAAAACGTTTAGCCGCCCACGATGCGCCATGCCCAGGACAACCTCACGTACGCCCTGGTCGCCGGCCTTTTCGAATGTCAAATCCAGCAAAGGAATGAGACTTTCGGCACCTTCCAACGAAAACGTTTTTGCTCCAACGAACTTACGGCGAACAAATTCTTCGAAGACCACCGCGTCGGTCAATCGAGTCAACACGCGGAGCTGCGACTGGCGATCTAACCGAATGCGATTCTCGGTTCCTTCCATCCGCTGTTGAAGCCAATCACGGATATGATGGTCGTCGATGTGCATGAACTGAGCACCGATCGAGCGACAGTAGGTGTTCCGAAGCTGGTCAACGATTTCGCCCAACGTACGCACGTTATTGCCATAAATGGTGCGAGTTGAAAACGACTTACTTAAATCGCTGTTAAGTAAGCCGTAAGATTCCGGGTGCAATTCGCGGTTGGTAGGACGTGGCCGACCCAATGGATCAACCTTCGCTTCCAAGTGTCCACGGACTCGAAAACCACGGACCAATTGATCGACCCGGTCCTGCAACTGGGCCAGGCTCATGTCCGCACTTGCTGATGCCGCTGCCCCATTACCGGCGACGCCTGAGGGGAATTCCGCCGCAAATAGGGAATTGATTCGCGTAGCGGTGGCAACTCCACCTTCGTGGTGGCCGCCACTTTGGTTCTGGTCACCATTGAGCGACGAGTGACCAACCGCGGTTTGACCAACCGACGTTTGACCAACCGACGTTTGACCAAGCGCGCTTTGATTGTGGGCGCTTTGATTGTGGGCGTGCGACGCCGAGTGATTGTTGGTTAACGAATCGTTGACTTCGTTTGCCTCACTGGAATTCTTCCAAGCAGCAAATTTCGCAAAGTATTCTCGCCATTCGGGAGAAAACTGCGAAGGATTATTTCGGTAGTCAAGATACAAACGTTCGACATCTTCGCGACTAAGTACGCTCATCGCTAAAATAAACCGTCCTGCGGCACCGAACTCAAACGATTATCTTTGCTTGGAGACGACATGGTCACTTGGGAATGGGTGACCGAATCGGCCAGTTCCTTCGATCCCGCATGGGGCGTCTTCAAAGTTGACATGGATTGTCGACTTGCACTGCGAACGGCGGTCCTTTGAAAGTTCTTCAAACCGTGCCGTTGGGCACAATGCTGCAATTGCTTGGGTTGTGTCGTCCGTCCTTAATAAGGATGAAACAAAAAAATACAGGACCAAACGTAATGGTCCTGGCAAAAGTACCTGTTCAGGCTAAACCCATTGCTGGTATTCCGAAATCCGACGAAAATATTGGAGTCCCGAATCGCCGGTTTATCCATTTTCTCGCTGGATCTGAAGTTTGGCAATGGTTGGAGGTTGATTCCCCTGAGCCACTTGTCCGCTAATTGCCGCTAATTGCCGCTTTTGACCCGAATTGGCTTACTAGAAAAGTTGAACGCATCGTTACAGCTTTCCCAGATATCATTTTTGTTTTGCGCCGGGGTTTTGCAAAGCGGACCGACGGGGTTTTCCTGGAATTTCATCGGGAAAATGCTGCTCACTACCGTCGAGTTTCCCGTTGAGGTTCGCCCCCGCAAAGCTTGTGACGTGCCACTATGGGATCCACCGCGATGGGGGCCAACCTGTGTTTTACCAGCTGCCCACGGCTCGGCAATCTCTTGTTCTTTTGTCGTGGCGATTTCAATTCAGCGTCTGGACTATCTCTTGTTTCGCGAAACCCAACGCTAGCCCTTGAATGATTTGTCGAGCAATTGCAAACACAAACCAAAAGCCCATTGGATCTTACGGGCTGTGCCCGTTTTCGGGACCCGACAAGTCATCCAAACTGCCGAAATTTCCAAAAGCGGATCGGGCAGTGATCGCAGTAAAACCAAGGCATAATGTGGCAGAAATCAACAACTGCCAAGCTGATCTTGAATCGCTTTGGCCGTATCCGTTGCTCAGGATCCCGATTCGTTCGGCCCCCAGTACAAGCATCAAGATCCCAGACAGACCCGCCGCCACCACGGCTACCATTAATGGCGAAGGTTTCTTTTGCCATTGGCCAATTACTCCGCAGCCCAGCAGGATCATGCCCGTAAATAGCGGCAGAACAATCGCGGCCACCACGATGCGGTCAATTCGGCGAGCCGGTTCGGCGGTTTGGGACACCGCCGGCACTGTTTGCTGAGATTCCGCACCTGTGTTCTTCGGTGTTAAGGTGCCGGGCGTTGAGGTGCCGGGCGTTGAGGTGCCGGGCGTTGAGGTGCCGG
>JBDNHU010000379.1:0-21263 GCA_041688615.1 Mariniblastus sp.
CCGTTGTCCGGGTCGGTCGTCACCATTCGTAAATCACTCGAGCCGCACCTGGCAGCTCAAAGCAATTGACAGAGACACTCAATGGCACGTAAAGCGGCGTTTGAATCCAATTATGACAACACCGAAGCGACGGGCGCGTTGCAACTGGACCCAACGCCGGTAGATGGGCCTGGATTTCGCGAGACCATCGAATCGATTGCGGTTGCGATCATTTTGGCGATGATCTTCAAGGTGTTGGAAGCCGAAGCGTACATCATTCCGACCGGTTCGATGGCTCCGTCGTTGATGGGACAGCATGCGGAAGTTCAATGTGACGATTGCTACTACTGGTTCCAGTCGGGCGCATCGTCCGAAGGTCCTGGACAATCGAACACTTCACTGATCAGCGAAGTTCGCTGCCCGATGTGTTCCAAGCGGCACGAATTGACCCGCCAATTCCTAAAAAGTCGTGGCCGCCAACAGTGGTCCGATTCCGAATACGATGCCAACGAAGAATCCTTCTCTGGCGATCGCATTGTGGTTAGCAAAGTCGAGTATGTGTTTCGCGAACCTCGGCGTTGGGACGTGATTGTTTTCAAATACCCAGGGGGTGCCAAAACCAATTACATTAAGCGTTTGCTGGGCCTGCCCGGGGAAGCGGTGGTGACCAACAACGGCGACATTTTCACTCAGCAGGTCGCCGACCTTGTCAGCGGTAAAAACGCCAAGGCACCTCGGACGCGAATGGTTGCTCGAAAACCACCAGAGAAACTTGCCCATATCGCGTTCCCGGTAAGCGACACCAAGTACTTCTCGCGAGCCATGCGGACCGCCGGCCTGTTGCCCTCGTGGCAGCCGCAGTCGTTGACCAACGATCAACCCGAAACTTGGTCCAACTATTCGGTGGACAAATCTGCCTGGGAATCGGTCACCAACGACGATACTCCGGCGACCTTCACCATAAAATCCGGCTCCGGTGACAGTCAAAAAATTGACTGGCTACGATTCCGTCACCAACTGCCCACTCAAGACCACTGGAAAACGGCACTAGCGGGCGGGCAATTGCCACAAGACTTTATCGAAAGTCCGGGGTCGTTAGTCACGGATCAGTATTGTTACAACGATTCCCAGAACATCTCCATCGACGGCCAAGGAGCGATCCGCGATTACCCGTGGGACAACAATCGACTTAGCATCAACTGGGTCGGCGACTTGCTAATGGAAGCAGAACTTAAACTTGATGACAGCCAGGGAACGATCGCTTTGGATGCGGTCGAAGGCGGCGTGCACTTTCTGTGCAAAATTGACGTCGCGACGGGAGTTGCCAAACTTAGCGCCGTGATCGCCGATCCGGACGTCAAGATTTCGTTTGCTGACGATACCTCGTTGGAAAATTTTTCGAAGCAGGAAATCGAATTCCCAACTTCGATTCAAGGCGCTGGCAGTTACAAGATTCGCTACGGAAATTGTGATGACCGAATCTATTTGTGGATCAACGACACATCGGTTCCAATACCGGCCGATGGCTGCTACCTCCGCGATGGGAAAGTCCGGCCGTTCTACAGTACCGGCGACCCCGCCGATGCTCAACCGTTGGCCATTGGCGTAAGCGATTGTGCTGCAACCATCCAGCGTTTGAAGGTCGATCGGGACTTGTACTACTTGGATCCGGTTAACATGAACGGAATCATGCCGGCACTGCGACGCCGAGGAAATTTGGTGCTGCCCTCCAATTCGGCCAAAGGGGTCTTTCTTCGTCCAGACGTTTGGAATGACGACAGCACTCGATCGTTGTTCGATGTATTTTCAACTGAGACTCAGCTAGATTGGGATCGCAGTTTCCGTTTGACGCTGGATCAATATTTCCCCATGGGCGATAACAGCCCGCAAAGTTCCGATGCACGAATCTGGAACGCTCCCAAGTATGTCGAGCGACGGTTTATGATTGGCAAAGCGTTGATTGTTTATTGGCCTCATACCTGGAACAGCCCCAGATTCTGGCCAAACTTTCGCCGCATGCGTTTGATTCACTAATCCAAACGCCACAACACAACACAACACAACACAACACAACGCAACGGAAGTGGTGATCGCGCCGGCGATGTCAGGCGTTCCTTTTTTACGCTCAGTTTTCGTCTCGCTATTTGGTTCGGGACTTGTCTTTTAGCCAAGGCAAACGACCCTACGATTTGATAGAAACTATTTTCCAGGATGGAACCGATGAGTCTATTGCAAGTCAACGGGCTGGCCAAAAAGTACGGCCGTCGCCAAGTGGTCAATAACGTTTCGTTCGAAGTGGACAGCGGTGAAATCGTCGGACTGTTGGGTCCGAACGGAGCCGGCAAGACGACGTCGTTTCGCATGACGTGCGGCATGATTACACCTGACAGCGGTCAAGTGATTTTGGATTCCAAAGACGTGACCGACTGGCCAATGCACCTGCGAGCTAAAGACGGAGGACTGGGTTATCTACCCCAACAATCTAGCGTTTTTGCCAGACTGACCGTGGAACAGAATTTGACGGCGACCATGCAGTTGCTAGGATTTTCGGCGCGTCAGAGAAAAGAAGAGACCGAGCGTCTGATTGAAGAATTTGGCTTGCAGAAATTTCGCAATACCAATTCGGCACAGGTCTCCGGTGGAGAACGCCGTCGTTTGGAGATCGCCCGCTGCTTAATTTCCAAACCCAAAGTCATCATGCTGGACGAACCCTTCGCCGGCATTGACCCGGTCACCGTTCAAAGCATTCAGGCCATTATACAACGCCTGGCCCAATCAGGAATCGGGATTTTGATCACCGATCACGCCGCCCGAGAAATCTTGCAGATCACAGGCCGAACCTACGTTATCCACGAAGGTAAAGTTTTGTGCAGCGGAACCGCCGAAGAAGTTGCCAATCATCCGGAAGTTCGCAAGAACTACTTGGGGGCTATCGAATCCATCATCCCCCTTCGCAATACCCACGCTGGTCTCCAATCCAACCCCGGTAGTTCCCGCCACCATGCCCCACACTCGGGAGGTTCACACTCGGGAGGTTCACACTCGGGCGACTCTCCACTGGGAGAACCATTTTCTGAGCGACCCAGTGAAGACCAACACGCCACTTTCGATTCGCACCTGCCCGGCACAGACTTTCAGACAACCAATTTTCAGACAACTGACTTCCACCCGTCTGACTTTCCCGTTGCCGGTCCCGCGCCATCATCGACTCCCCAAACGCCCGCCCGAGGCACCCAAGTCCCGCACCCAAAATTCCGCCAATCTTACTTCCAGCAACCCAAAACGCTCCGCGACAGCCAATAGACTCCCAAAGCGAATGGTAGTCCTGATCTCATGTGCAAATCGTGCGTTGATTGCGATGAACTTGGCAACCGCGTGCTTTGCTGCGGTTCCCCTGCTATACTAAGTGCCGTACGGTTTCCCTTGACTTATTGGAAATCGTTACGAATTTCCCCACCTACCCTTGGACGTCCCCGCCTAAGCCAAGCAGTGTCCGGAATCGCAAGTTCCCGAATATGGGTCCTGACTGACCGGATCTTGAATAGCCACTTTCAATCCAACCGGCATTCAGATCCAAGGTCAACTTTGGTGCCATCCAATGGACGGCTTGCAAAACCCGCTCGTTGAAAAACCTGGCTCGTTAAAAAACAAGTTTCTGGCAACACAGGTTTCGACCGGCAAAACGGGGTTCTGGCAACTTACGGCATTGCAAGCTGGCTTTACGTGCAGAAAAATGATATGAACCTTATTCAACGCTTGGTGTATCAAACGATCCGTTGCCTATTCACATCGGCTCGATCCAATACTGACGGTCCTAACAGAAGTGGCTGGAACGGACACCCGAGTGTGTATTGTTTGTTGGGTTGCTGGCTATGGATTTGCAGTCTACCTTTTGTGGGTTCGGGGTTCACGATCGGGCAAGATATTTCGCAGCAGCAAAGTGAATTTTTCGAGAGTAAGATTCGGCCCGTTTTGGTCCAGCATTGTTATGCTTGTCACAATTCGGTTGACGACCCGATGGGTGGATTGGCGTTGGATCACAGATCGGCCACCTTAAGCGGCGGGGACGGCGGACCTATTCTAGTACCAGGCGATGTCAACGCCAGCCGGTTGCTGGCGATCTTACGACATCAGATTGACGGCTTGGAAATGCCGGAAGACGGTCCAAAATTAGAGGATTCGGTGATCGCCGATTTCCAACGCTGGATCCAGATGGGAGCGCCGGACCCTCGCGATGTTGCTCCGACAGCGGAAGAATTGGCTGCCGCGACCGCATGGCCTGTTACTTTGGAACTGCGGAAGCAATGGTGGAGTTTTCAGCCGATCCAAACCCATCAGCCTCCACCGATAACCCCACGCAATTCGCTCTCTGCCAGCAATCACGCCATTGACCGATGGATCGAAGCAAGGATTAACGCGGCGGGCTTGAACCCCAGTCCAGCAGCGGGTGGGGCAACGTTGGTGCGGCGGCTGTATGTTAACTTGATTGGACTGCCGCCGTCGGCCGAACAATCGCTACTGTGGACCGACAAGATTAACAGTGCATTGCCAGAACATCGTGATCAAGTGATTGCATTGCTGGTTGACCAGTTGTTGGAACACCCTGGCTTTGGCCAGCGTTGGGCTCGGCATTGGATGGACTGGATTCGGTACGCCGAATCGCATGGCAGCGAGGGTGATCCGGTCAATGACAACGCCTGGCACTATCGTGATTACCTAATCCGAGCGTTGAATGCCGATGTCCCCTACGATCAATTGGTCCGCGAGCACATTGCGGGTGACCTACTGCCTAATCCGCGAATCAATTCGCAGTTGAAGATTAACGAATCGGTCATTGGAACCAGTCACTGGAGGATGGTCTTTCACGGGTTCGCACCGACAGACGCGTTGGACGAAAAAGTCCGCTTCACTGACGACCAAATCAATACGTTCTCCAAAGCCTTCTTGGGCCTGACGGTGTCTTGCGCACGATGTCACGATCATAAGTTTGATGCGATTAGTCAAAAAGATTATTACGCAATGTTCGGGATCTTGGGTTCGCCCAGGCCCGGCAGAAAATTGATTGATACCGATCAGGTGTTGAATCAAAATCGCGAGCAATTACAAGAACTGAAAACCCAATTGCGAGAATCTTTGGCCGACGACTGGCTAGATTCTCTGACAGATTTGGGAACCAAGATTAAGTCAAAATTGGGTATACCCATTAAAACTGACCGTGCGATTTCGACCGAACTGGGACGATACCGTGTTCCTTTGAAGCCTGGCACGGATCCTGTTGTCGACGTTGTGTCCAGCACGAAGATCAATGCGGATCAAGAACGGGTCGGGACGAACGTAACTGCCGGTGAAACCTTCGATGTCGACTTATCGAAAATGGATCAACCAGATCATCTGCTTCACTTTCTACAGCAAATTCAATTGGGGATGGCCGAGGGCCAATCGTTTGAACAAGCTTGGGCGACACCGTTAGAAAGTCATCAAACAAGACTGGCGCAACAAAAGACCCAACAGGAGACTCAGAAACTGCAACAGTGGAATTTGGCAAAAGATGATAATTTTGGGCAATGGTTTGCTTACGGAAACGCACTTGGCGATCGTCCCAGTCGCGCTGGTGAATTTTCGATCTCGGCCGGTGGCGATGCGGCGGTCGTTGGTGTTTACCCGGCAGGAGTGTATTCGCACGGATTGTCTCAAAAGCACGCGGCTCGATTCACTTCGCCTTCGTTTCTGATTGATAACCCGTCGGCTCAATTGTGGATCCAAGTGATTGGTGATTCCGAGGCCAGTGTACGGTATGCGGTCCAGAACTACCCGCGTGACGGCACGGTGTATCCTGTGACTCGCCTATCCAACCAATGGCGTTGGCAACGCTTTGATGTTGGCTATTGGCAGGGCGACCCATTGCATATTGAACTGGCGACTGCAAAAGATGCACCGCTACTGGTTCGCGACCGACCGCGTTCGTGGTTTGGAATTCGCAAAGCGATGCTGGTTGACGCCGGACACCCATCTCCAACGGATCAACAAGAGCACTTTGGGCCGATCGTGGATTTAGCGACCACAAGGTCAACGCAATCCTTGGCTGACTTAACCGGTGTTGTGCAAACCGCGATCGTACAGGCAATCAAGGACTGGAAAGCTGACGACATCAGTGACGAACAGGCCTTGTTGATCGACCTGTGCTTGCGCAATGGCGTTCTCCCCAACTCGATCAAGCAACTTAGTCGCTCGGGCCGCCTCGTCAAACAGTACCAGGCATTGGAAGAAGAAATCACCATACCCACTCGAGTGCCCGGCGTGGATGAAACCGCGGGCGAGGACCAGGCGTTGATGATTCGCGGCGATCATAAGCAGTTAAGCCAGCAGGTACCACGACGATTCTTGGAAGCAATCGACGATTCGCCTTACGTGAGTCAACTTAGTGGTCGTTTGCAATTAGCAGAAGATCTATTGCGGGACGATAACCCGCTGACGCGCCGAGTGATTGTGAATCGAATTTGGCATCATTTGTTTGGCCAAGGTATTGTTAGTACGCCGGACAACTTAGGGAAACTGGGGCAACCGCCGACCCATCCCGAATTGCTGGACTGGTTAGCAAACGATTTTTCTGGCAAGGGTTGGTCCATCAAGAAGATGATTCGTACGATTGTGTTGACCAAGACTTGGCAACAGTCTTCGATCGCCGACCCAGCCCATCAGGACGTGGATCCGCAGAACTTTTGGTTGGCAAGATCGCACGTGCGACGACTGGAAGCGGAAGCGATTCGCGATTCGATGCTGGCCGTTTCGGGCCAGTTGCGTCCGCGCAGCGGCGGCACGCCGGTGGGTGACGACGATCCTTCACGCAGCATCTACCTTCGAGTGATTCGGAATGATTTGAATCCATTTTTGCGCACCTTCGATTTCCCGGAACCGTTTAGTAGTGTTGGACGCCGCGACGTGACCAATGTGCCCGCCCAGTCCTTAACGATGATGAACGACCCGATGATCAAACGCTTTTCCCGAGCCTGGGCAGGGCAAATTCTTGGGCAAGATCCTCCCAAATCTGATCGCCAAAAGGTTCAGCAGATGTTTGTTCAGGCAGTGGGTCGCATGCCAGAGGCAACCGAATTGGAGTTTGCGATCGATTATCTCCGCCAGATCGAAACCACCGCCCAGCGACAGGTGGATCAAAAAGCGGGTATGCAAATGGCACTTGCCAACCAGCAACAGGAATTGAATTCGATCATGGCGTTGGTGCGCAACAAGTTGCAAGCAAATCTTAAACTGGACAAGAGTTTACAAAACAATGCACCTAAACCAATACGACGATGGAACTTTACCAGCAAATCGCTTCAGCCAGGTTCACCAAACCAGTCGGAAGAAATTTCTGATCAAGTAACTGAAGTGCAGTTACTGGGCGGCGCGACCCAAGAATCGTCCGGTTTGCACGTACATGCTGGCGGTTATGCCCTGACCTCGGAGATGGACTTTGACCTGAAAGCAAAGACATTGGAGGCGTGGGTGCAACTTGCCGACTTGCAACAGTCGGGCGGCGGTGTCATTTCGGTTCTACAAGCAGAGGGCGA
Organism: Mariniblastus sp.; assembly: GCA_041688615.1. Lineage (GTDB taxonomy): Bacteria > Planctomycetota > Planctomycetia > Pirellulales > Pirellulaceae > M30B19. Next base: position 7,548 of record JBDNHU010000379.1, read on the forward strand.
CCAATTTGATTCGATCGTTTACGGTGAGCGGGACCCTCAGCAGTGGATGGCGGGAAGTAATTTGTTCCGGCGAACCAAGAGCCTGCAGGGGGCTTTGGAATCACAGGTCAATCGCACGATTCACATGGTGTTGGTCTATCGCGATGATGGCATGATTCTTGCCTACCGTGACGGTCAAGCCTATGGCACTAGTTACCAATCCGAGGGTCCGGTCGCCTTTAATAAGGGCCAGTTCCGAATAGGCTTTGGTATCAGGCATTTGCCCGCAGGTGAGAATCGAATGTTTAACGGTAAACTGATTCGGGCTCAATTGTACGATCGTGCCCTGGGACCAGAAGAAGTGGCCAATAGCTTTGCTGCGGGCATCGGCGTTACCGACCAACAGGTGTTCGCGGCACTGTCCCAGCAGCAAGCCACAGAGAGCGCGAACTTGCAAGCCTTGATCGCGCAGAACCAGATAGGACTAGCGGACCTGCAAGAGATCCCCGACCGGTTGGTTCCTGAAGATGTGTGGGGCGAATTGGCTCATGCGATGTTTACACTTAAAGAATTCATCTTTGTGAAATAGGCAAAATATGTTCCCTGAATTTTCACGCCGTCGTTTTTTGCAAACCTGCTCGACCGGCTTTGGATCGGTCGCGTTGGCGGGTTTGATGTCCGCTCCTGGTCTGGGTAAAGGCATGACTTTGCCAACCCGCGGGAACGATGACCGACTGCCTTCGACGGCCGCACTGAAAGAACTTGATCACCCGGCTAAGGCAAAGCACGTCATCTTTTGCTTTATGTCCGGCGGTGTGTCGCATGTTGACAGTTTCGATCCCAAACCAGCGCTGACCCAGTTGCATGGTCAACCCATGCCAGGCAAGATCCAGAGGACCCAGTTCAATCAAAATGGGAACATCATGCGCAGCCCGTTTTCGTTTCAAAAGTGGGGCGAAAGCGGAATTGAAGTGAGCGACATTTTCCCACACATCGGATCCTTAGCCGATGACTTGGCAGTGGTTCGTTCGATGACGACCCCAGTAAATGAACACGCTCAAGGCAACTTCTTCATGCACAGCGGTTTCCCGTTCATGGGACACCCCACTGCTGGTGCGTGGTGCAGCTATGGGTTGGGAACTGAGAACCAAAACCTTCCCGGCTATGTGGTTCTGCAAAGCGGAGATGCGGTGGCGCCTCATGGCGGTGTCAGTCTTTTCAGCAGCGGATTCTTGCCCGCCCAGCATCAAGGATCGATTTTGAAAGCGGATCGACCTGCGGCCATTCGCAACATACAACCCATGGGAACCGCCAGCGATCAGCAACGTCGCATGGCGTTTTCCGGCCACTTTGATGCCGCGTTTGTGCGGGAGACCGGCGATGCTCAAGTCGAGGCCGCGATTGAAAATTATGAAACGGCGTTTCGGATGCAAGCCGCAGTGCCCGAACTGTGCGACATTAGCGGTGAATCTAAACAGACATACGAAGCGTATGGTTTGAACGATTCGGATTCGGCCAAGGCATCCTACGGTCGGCAGTGTCTGCTGGCGCGACGGTTAGTGGAACAAGGCGTCCGATTTATTGAACTCAGTTGCCTGACCAAGGGGATTGGCGCCGGCGGTGCGGCCAATCCTTGGGACCAGCATGGGGACCTGGAAAAAGGGCACCGTTCGATGGCCAATCAAGTGGACCAACCGATCGCCGCTCTGATCAACGATCTGAAGCAACGCGGACTATTGGACGAAACGCTGATCGTTTGGGCGGGGGAATTCGGACGGACGCCGTTTTCGCAAGGCAACGGTCGGGACCACAATCCCTACGGTTTCAGTGTGTGGATGGCGGGCGGCGGTATCAAAGGCGGAACGGTATATGGTGCGACCGATGACCTGGGATATTATGCGATCGACAAACCGTGTCAAGTTTACGACCTATGGGCGACGGCCTTGCATCAACTGGGCGTGAACCACCAGAAATTAACGTATCGCTACGCAGTACGCGACTTTCGCTTGACTGACGTGTACGGAAACGTACTTCACGATATTATTGGCTAACGCTAGAGACCCAAGCGGGTCAAACACCTGCGCTGACAGGAAATTCTAGGCAACTAAATTGCTCGTTTATTGTCAGCAGCGTTCTTGCTTTCAACGCTTGGGCATTCGATAATCCTTAATCGATCGCTTACGGAGATGAACTAGCCTTTGCCGGATCGGTTATTTGACAGACCTAGACGATTGGGCGGCAGACGCCTTGGTGCCTGCTGTCTTAGGACCAGTTATGGCGCAAGTTACCTTGGCTTGAGCTTGGCTTGAGCTTGGCTTGAGCTTGGCTTGAGCTTGGCTTGAGCTTGGCTTGAGCTTGGCTTGAGCTTGGCGTTGCCTTGGCGTTGCCTTGGCTTGTGCTTTGCCTTGGCGTGATCTTAAAGTTGCCTTGGCTTGAGCCAATTCAGTGCCAGGCACTTTTTCAGGCCACAAGCCTGCCTGAGTGTTCTAGCCCGCACAGACTTGGGCGACCAGAAAAAAGACCGAACAAGAGAATTGCTTTGGCTTAAATCAACTTGCCCCAACACGTCCGGTTCGTCATTCAAACTCAGTCGCACGACCTCTGATGCAATCGCGCATCAGATCACCTGCCAAACGACAAGCCCTTACCCTGGGCCGTTTCCTACCTTGAGGATTACCATGAAAATTGTTTCGATTTGCGTCGCGCTACTAATGTCAGTGACTGTTTTGCAGCCTTGTGCGGCTCAGGAAAAGGTTCAACCTGTCCGAATGGGCTGCGGAATGATGACCTTTGACACCGTGCCGGGATGGGGACTTCGCCCTGACGGAAGTTCTGCCATCGGTCCAACCCATGGTTCGGTCGTCATTGATGAAGACGGGAACATCTACACCAGTGCTCAGCAAGGCGTGTTCGTTTTCTCACGCGAAGGTGCGGTGATCCATTCTCACTTGGGCGACAAGTATTCGAACATTCACGACATGGAAATTCGCAAAGAAGGCGATACCGAGTATATTTACGGTGCCAGAAATGCGAACGCCGAAGGAATCAAGTTTCACGCCAAGACTGGTGAAATCGTCTTGAAGTTGCCGTTTCCAGAAGAATCAGAGTTGGGCCTAAAGGCATTCAACCCCACAGCCATCACTGTTGCTCAAAACGGTGACATTTATCTGTCCAACGGTTACGCCAGTAATCACATTTTCAAGTTTGACAAAAGTGGGAAATATGTGATGCACTTTGGCCAGCAAGGCAATGGGATGAAGCAGTTCAATACCGCGCACGGCATGACTTTGGACACTCGGTACCAACCCAACCGCTTGCTGATCTGCGACCGAAACCATCAACCCAAGGGGCGATTGGTTCATTACACCTTGGAGGGCGATTTTATTGAAGAAGTGATCACGGGACTGGGCATGCCAACATCGGTTTCGATCCAAGGCGACTACGTTTCAGTCGCTGACCTGCACGGTCGCGTCGTGATTTTGGACAAAACCAACACGATCATGTCCGTTTTGGGTCACAACCCCGACCCTGCCAAAGGTGGAAACTATAACATTCCACAAGCCCAGTGGGTCGAAGGCGTTTTCAGTGGCACGCACGGTTCCTACTGGGATGCCGACGGCAATCTGTACGTCCAGGACTGGAACGTCAGCGGCAGAATCATGAAGTTAGTACGCACGAAATAGCGGCCCAAACCCATCGGCCGGAGAAACTCCATGGCGGGCCAACACAGGTCCAGGCACCTAAGGCTAGAAATTACGGGATCTAATTTAAAATGAAAAAATCACCGTAAATCATGTTAAGCAAACCCAAAGCCTGTCCACTGAGACAGGCTTTTTTCATGTCAGGACCGTGTAGGGCAGACATTTCCCCCGCCCTGCGTCCTTTTGATTTCAAGCCTTCGGCCCATCACTGCGATCGTTGAACCGGATTCACATGCTGGTGTGAACTTCATGGCTGAACGCGACTTTCAATTGCCTAGTCGCTTTCTAATTTCGACTGACGCCAAAGCGTGTACCAAATTTTATCGTAAGGCTGAACTCTGGCTTCAAATTTTTGGAAGTAAGAATCGATTCGCTCGAACGAGTAATCGACTTAAGATTGTGAGCCCGATGAATTGAGCACAATCGCGGCAGCAAGGCACTCGGTTTCTCGCAACTGGCCAAATTGGGCTTGGGAATTATGGTGGTTGGCAGACCTTCTCAAAATGCATTGATGAATCGTTACGAATTTACGAAGAACTCCTCTCCCATTCAATTTTGCCAAGTTCCACACTGATACGCAACTTCGCAACCGTGATGAACGACAATGGCATGTTCATGGTCAATAGGTTAGGAACGAATAAAGAATGAAATCAACACTGTAATTTCATCTGACTTGGCTTCGATCGCGTTGTTGGTTGAGGAATTCCAGTTGTTGCGTTCGCTGGTTGAAACCAATTACCTGAAAGCTTTGACCTTAGTCAAGCGGTCACTTGCCCGCGACCCGCTCAGTAGTCTCTTGCGCCGCAGTCGTATTTCGTGCCATTGGAATTTGGCTGATTTTTTATCTTGTAAAAGGCCTGCTACCCTGTGGAAGTCATGGATTGGTAAACCAAGAAGTTCAGCCAAAGCCATCGTAGCATTTTTCGCGAAAAGGACGCCGACGCTACTTAGAATTGCTCGGGATAAACAACAAGTTCGATCCGCCGGTTGGCAGACTGCCCTTGGGCGGTGGCGTTAGAATATTTTGGCCGGTTGCTGCCATAGCCCATTACAAATAGCTGTCGCACGGGCATTCCCGCCGCGCCCGTCAATTGATTTAGCACGGTCAAGGCTTGCCCGGTTGTGACCTGATGCTGGCTGACGGGCGAATTCCCCAGCGAATTACTGTCCCAATGGGCTTCGACGCCGACGATTTGCGAAGGATAATACTGCCGGATTGCTGCCGCTACTTGATTTAAAACTGCGGTCGAACCAGGTTGCAAATCGTAGGACCCGGCTTGGAATAAATAGTCGCTTGGGATTAGAACTCGGATTACATCTTTATCTTGTTCAACTGTGGTGCCAGGAATCCGCAGCCGATCGATATTTTGCATCAAGCTATTGTTCGCGCGGAGGGTCGCGCCTTGGAAGCCGTTTTGCCCGCTTGCGACGGACGTTTGTAAGACTTGTAAACGCTGCTGGGCGTCTTGATTGACTCGTTCGAACTGTGCGGCCTGACCTTGAACACCGACCAACTGCTGGCGTAGTTGCGTGTTGGTGTCATTGGTCAATTGCAACTGCTGCTGCATCGTGGCCAACTGGCGATACAGGTCGGTATTGTCGGTATTGAATCGGTTCAATTGCTGGGTAAGATTCTGAACTTGTTGCTGATTGTCGGCATCCTGAGCAGGATTCAGTCCGCTGGTGAAAGGATTAGCGGTAGGATTGGCCGCTTGAGCCGTTGGAGGCCCGAAACTTCCGGCTCCAGCATTCATACTGTTGCCTTGGGCGACCGCCGGAGTCCCTGTGCCAAGAATTCCATCGACGCCCGGACCATAGGCAACTCGCCCATACGCGGATTCGCCGTACCCCACCGGGTTGAAGGCCGTGTTTCCGATCGCGCGGTTCTGCGGCCCCATACCCAGCCGCGAACCAAACCCAGATGATGTGGTGCCAGGCAACGGACGACAGCCGGACACGATCAGTAGTGTCGCGATAACTATGAATTGTAAAACCCACCACGCGCATTGACTCCAACACCCAAAATTGCAGTCAGCAAGATGGGTATGCCAGGTTCGCGGGTTGGGGAACGATAAATTCAACGTCTTGCTCGTGGTCGATAAAGGCTACACTTCCAAAAGTGTGCGAAAATCCTGCAAAATTGGTCAATCAAACCAGCGGATAGTAGCAAGGCCTTTTTTTGCCGTAAATATCAATTTTCCCTACAGAAAAGACTGCCAGCGGTCGGAGCCCCAGGCCGCGATACTTCGATCTGCTGCACAATCGTATCATCCAGCTACCGGCAAGCTGGCCGCCAAAGTTTCACAGTGTTGGTTTCGCCTCAAAAGTTAAGATCTGCAGTCGAAGGATCGGTTGACCCTCATTCATTTAAGCCACGTCGATCAAGAGGCCCGTCATTTATGAATCTGGTTCATTCGATTAAGGTTGCTAGCAAGAAAAAAGCGCCCGCCCCTTTAGGACAGTCGCTTCTATTTCCGCCGCGCGCGATAAGCCACGTTGGGGCCAGGAACTTTTGGATTAGTCTAGGCTAACCACTTCTTTACCCTTACGTGAACCGACTGCATTCTGAATCAGTGGTGCCACATCGGTAGCCATGGTCGAAACCGAACCATCACCATAAACGAATTGCACCAATTGAGGGTGGTTACTGCGGAACAACAATTCGTAACGATCGTAATCAACGTGAGTGTTGTCGAAGCCGGACAGCGTATTTAACTGCTGATCCAAAACCAATGGTACAGCCATTGAACCCATGAATTCAGAAAAGTCAACAAATACGTCGGCATCATCTGAACCAATGACCCAGTGGTCTTTTTGGCGAACCGAACCGGCAGGACCTTCAGCCGAACTTCCACCATTCAAATCGTCTGGCATCGATTCACCGACCAAAACAGTGTTCGAGGTTCCATCGACGAAATCCGCAATCCGACTTCCTTTATTGCCATTGGCGTTACGTTGCCAGGCAGCGCCCAAGTCAAAAGCGAAGTTAGAATTGCTGTTGTAAGCCAAGGCTGGTGATGCGTCAGAAACATGTGGGTCGTTTACACGGTCGGTGACATCCGGATTTAGATCAACCGCACCTACGGCGATGTAGTTAGCGATCGAACGAGTGATACAGGTTTGGCCTGCTTGGCTACAATCGCCAATCACTTGTTGATCGTCAGACGACGGGCACTGGAAACCAGAGATCCGAGTGTCCATGCGTCCGGTCAAATAGGCGGTATTGTAGACAATACTGCCTTGATCAATCGCGGTCACTTCGGCCATATCGTTCAAAGTCAACAGATCATAGACGTTGCCTTGTTCCATGTACGGTAATAAGAACCCGGACCACATGATGCCGTTGTTATTGAACAGTGGCGGAAAATATCCACGAGCCGATTCATAGTTATGAGCCGACAAACCAATTTGCCGCAAATTGTTTGCGCAAGAAGAGCGGCGGGCGGCTTCGCGAGCCATCTGTACTGCAGGCAACAACAGGCCCATCAAAATACCGATGATTGCGATGACCACCAGTAGTTCAATGAGCGTAAAACCGGATCGAGCCTTAACTTTCATAGATTCCTCCGTCGGGTGGCGATCGCCACGATTCCTAATTGTATTTCACTGGAAGTGCGTTCTTTGAACTTCTGCTTCAATCCTCTTGCCCTAAAACACTCGGACTTTGCCCACAAACATATCCGGCATTCAAAGATGCTCCGCGTCAAAGATTCACGTTTGGTTTCATTAGGATTACAACTTACCACCAACCGGTAAAGCATCGCACGATCTATTTTGAGCGTATTAACTTAAGTTTAACCAAGTGAAATGTTAACCTTTCCAAATCATTTCTTAACCAATTTTTCCTATTCATGCGGGCCTAGAAAAACAAACTGAATAATGTGCACCGAATTGTAATCGTCTGTTGAGCAATTATCGATTCAGTCAGAAGCGCCACCCATCCAGCACGGCAGACAAACGGTCAGCACCTCTCGGCGACTGGGGGGCGTACAGATTTAGTCCACGGGCAAAAGCGACTGGATGCGTTACCAACCCAGAACGCAAATCAAGAAATCGGTTGTGCCACTCGCTTAAGTTTCGTGCTTGTAGCTGGCTTCAGTTTGGCGAAACACGATGCACCCCACAGTCCGCAAGAATCGTGGGCGTCGATGCGACTTGGGTCACAGGGTTGCCAGCGTTTAGCCGCTGGTTGTAGCGAATGGGCGAAGTTGATGGACCGACCGGATCATCGGTTGCTGGCGATCAAAAGCGTCGATTGCCTAGTGATTTTGTCGATAAATAACGAACCTTATCACTGCTTGCATGCGTAAAGAATTGGCGACACAGGCGTTAAACATCAAGCGAAGAAGGTTCTTGCTTCGCTACCGCAACTCTGTCGCCACTTGGTCAGCAGTTCGACTTGCACAACCGGAAGAATCGTCATGGCACTTTGGCTACTACCAAAAAAACACTTGCTGCTTTTTGTCGGCTTGATGGCAGCGTTTGTTGTACCGATGTTCAAGAGCGGCGAGCTTTCGGTTGGCAAACTTGCCGAGTGGGCAATGGGTTCCACATCCCAGCAAGCCAATGATTACGGATCGCCATCGGCAAATCGAAGTTCACAGTTTGGCGGCTTCTATCCCAACGACCAAAGTTTCCCAGGCGGAAACTCCGCCGCCAGTGCCTCTACCGAAGGAACGTCGCTGTCGAAATTCATTCAATCCATTTTCCAAACTCAGTCCATTGACGCCAACGGCAACGTGATTGCGATCCCTGGCACGTCACCTGCAAATGGTACACCGTCCAACGGCATCCCAAGTCAATTTGCCGGTTTTCCATCGCCGTTAAGCCCCTCAAATTCAAACTTACTTCCGCCCGGCCTGTCGACACAAGGCCTGTCAACGCAGGGCCTGTCGACACAAGGCCTGTCAACGCAGGGCCTGTCAACGCAGGGCACCGACAGTTTTGGCAACTCTAACTTGCCAACCAATCCCACCGGAAATCAGCCGGGAAATCAAGGTAACTTGGTGACCAACCAACCGTGGAATGCTGCGGTTGTCAACCAAAGCAACATCCCGTTCGGGCAAGTCGATCCACTCACAGGTCAGCCAGTGACACCGAATAATACGATTCCCGTATTTGATCTTCGCGAGATAATTCGCTTTGACGTCAGCCCACAATGGGTGCAACAGCGTTGGGTCAGGACTTCGGCGGCGATTCAGACCCCCGAAGGGTTTCAGGGTCTGCGAGTCGCGTTGGTGGCTGGCACTGGAACTGTAGACATCACCGGCGCGTTGACTTACTTTTTCGATTTTAAGAATACCGTACAGCGAATTCAGTTTCAGGGAACAACCGCCAACACACAAGCAATCCAAAGGCTATTGAGTCAACATTTTCAATTTCTACCCGTCGCGGATCGCCCCGACTTATTCGCGCCGGTATCTGATGCCAAAGCGTGCGGAATGCTACGATTTCAAGTCCCAGTGGTGATTAATCCGAATCAACCACCCGCCCCAAGTCTGGTTGCATTTGAAATCAACAGCACCAAAGGCGACTACCAATTGAGTGAGCAGTTCCGACAAATAGCACTGCGGTAGCCGTTGAGTCCAGGCACATTCAAGTCCAGGCGGGTTCGAGTCTAGGCGGGTTCGAGTCTAGGCGGGTTCGAGAGTTCATGCAGGAGCGTTTGAAGACCGCATGACATTCCAGCCAACCGCCTGCTATCGGCTTAAACATGCTGGTCTAAACGTGCTGGCTTAGAGAGAAAATTGGCAGCATAATGGCCATACCGATCGTACCCACGACCGTTCCCATCAGCACGATTAGCAGCGGTTCAACGATCGTGGTCATCGTCTTAATTTGCAAATCGACTTCGCGTTCATAGTACGAACTGACCTTGGCTAAGACTTGATCCAGTTTGCCGGATTCTTCCCCGGCGTTGATCATTTGCACCAGGGTCGGTGGGAACAGTTTCTCGCCACGCAGTGAGGCCACGATTCTATCTCCGTTGGAAACCCTATCCAATACCTTCAACCACAGGCGCTGGTAATGAACATTGCCTGACACTTTACTCGTCAACCGAATGGCTTCAAGCACTGACACACCGCAATCTAACATCACGCCCAACGTCATCACCGAACGCGACAGTGTCATCTTGCGAACCAGCGGCCCAATGATGGGTGCCTTGATTAGGACCCAGTCGCAGATCTGGATACCTGATTCGGATGCTTTCCAAAACCAAAAACCCACCACTGCGCCAATCAAACCCAGGATCCAAGCCCACCAGTAGCCCAGCAGAATGTCTGAAGATGCGATAAGTATTTTCGTGATCAGCGGAAGCGATGCGCCCTGCCGTTCGAACAGGGGTTGAAATTTTGGCATGATATTGGTCAACAAGAACAAGGTCACTCCAACGGTCAACAGCAAGATCACCGCAGGATACGCCATCGCACTCTTGATCTTTGACGCATAGCCCAGTTTCTTTTCCATGTAGCCAGCAATTTGGTCCAGTGTCTCTGCTAGTCGCCCCGTCTTTTCGGCGGCTTCGATCATCGAAATGTAAGTATTGTCAAAGTACCGCGGAAACTGGGCCAGGCACGTGGATAAGTCGTCGCCTGATTGGATTCCTGTCTTGATCTTCACCAAAGCATCACTCAGTGTTTTATTGGAACCCTGCGACACAATCGCATCTAACGCATTTGTCAGCGAAATTCCTGTGGTCATCATCACAGCCAGTTGATTGGTCATGCCCACGATTTCGGAACGCCTGACGTAGCCACCGAAAAGATTGACTTCCAGCGCAGATTTACTTTTGTTCGCCTTACCGTTATCGGAATATTCATCAGCACCCCACAGATCGGCATCGATCTGTCGATTCACGGGTAGTCTAGTTGCTGATGCCGTTACCATGAGTCCAGGATTCCCTTAACTTGCCTAATGTGTCCGTCTGAAATGAACTGCAAACCAAAAACGGTTTTCGGTAACGTCTGTACAACCCCAGGTGTTTAGCCCGATGGTCTGGTGATCAAATGATCCAGGTCCCACTGCATCTAGAAATTTAACTTGACATCCCAATACCGGTCGCCTGGAAAATTTCGTCCAAGGTGGTCATGCCTTCTTGTGCTTTTCGCAGTCCATCAATAAACAAAGGGGTCATGCCCGACGCTTCTGCCTGGCGACGGAGGTCTTGCAGCGAACTCCCGTTACTGATCATTTCCCGAGATTCTTCGTTTAGGATAAACAGTTCGTGAATACTTAGGCGTCCCGAGTAGCCCGTGTTTCGACAGGAACGACATCCCAGCCCTTTGTAAAAGGTTTGCGTGTGGATGTCGTATTTGGCTAAGATTTTTTTAATCGGTCGAGTTGGTTCATAGATCTGCCGACAATCGGCACAAATTTTCCTTACCAACCGTTGCGCCAAAATCGAATTCAAGGCGGCACTGATCAAGTAAGGTTCTACGCCTGTATTGAGGAGACGAGAAACCGCACTTGGAGCGTCGTTGGTATGCAAGGTGCTCAGTACCAAGTGGCCGGTCAACGCTGCTTGCACGGCTGTTTTAGCCGTTTCAGCATCACGAATTTCACCCAACATGATCACATCAGGGTCTTGCCGCATTAAGGTCCTTAAGGCGACCGAAAACGTCAGTCCGACTTTGTCGTTGGTTTGAAATTGATTTAGATTTGGCAGTTGCAATTCAACAGGATCTTCGATCGTACAAATGTTGACGCTAACCGACGAGATCGCATTCAATGCGGCATAAAGTGTTGTCGATTTTCCACTTCCGGTAGGCCCGGTCACCAGAATAATGCCGTTGGGTCGTTTGATCTGTTCTCGGAACTTTTCTAGAAGATCTTCCGCAAATCCCAAGCTGCCTAGGTTGGTCGAGACTCCCTTATTGTCAAAAATTCGAATCACGGTCTTCTCGCCGTGGATCGACGGAAATGTACTTACCCGCAGATCGATGCGACGATTGTCTACCATCACATTGACTCGACCATCCTGTGGCAATCGTCGTTCGCTAATGTCCAAACCGGCCATCACTTTGATTCGACTGGTCAGCGCACTGTGCAAGTGTTGCGGTGCTTCGTTGGCTTTGAACATAACACCATCGACGCGATTTCGAATCCGCACCGCTCGGTCACTGGGTTCGATATGAATATCGCTGGCACCTTCGCGAACCGCGGAATAGATGAAAAAATTGACCAACCGAATGATCGGCGACTGATCAGCGATTTCCAGCAATTCGCTAAGATCATCGATCGCTTCTTCGATCAAGGTTACATCAGAATCGGTATGATTTTCATCGATGATGCCGTCGATGACGAACACCTTGGAATCGGGCAGCGACGTAATCAGTCGCATAATATCCTTGTTGATCGCGGCAACAATTTGGATCCGACGGTTCGTTTTCGCTCGAAGATCATCCAATAGAAAAAGATTGGACGGTTCGGAAACGGCGATCGTTAGCACGTCTCGGATTAGGAACAGAGGGAACACCAGGTTCTTTTTCAGATATTCCCGAGGCAAAATATCTACGATCGCTGGATCATACATTTTCTGATCTAGGCGAGCGAAAGGAATGCCAAAGTCAACCGCCAGTGATTCGAAAACTTGAACTTCCGTACAGAAGCCGTTCTCGATTAACACTTCGCCGATCAACTTGCCTTTATCACTCGAATTCTGCAGCTTCAAAGCGGCATGCAGTTGCGATCCCGTGATAACTTGGCGTTCTACCAGCAGGTCTCCCAAACGCTTAGGAACACTGATCGTTGGCATCAACATCGAATGGTTCTTTCAGCGCAATGCGGGAATTACTGATAACTCTTGACGGCAGTCAAAACGGTCGGGAAAACATCCAAGTGCTTGTCAACTCGAGTGATTTCCAGAATCTTTCGGTTGGAGTGGTTACTGGTTGAAATTTTCAGGTCGCCCGCTCGGTCTCGTAGTCCATCGTGCAAATCCAATAGCATGGACAGTCCCTTGCTGTCGATGACCTCGGTTGCATCAATATCCAGGACGACATTCTTTTGCGGGCGTGAAGTGATGTACTCTTGCAATTGACGCGACTGTTCATCACCCAAATACTCGGGTGTGTGCACGACGACAACGTTTCCAAAGACTTCCGAAATGAAACTCACAATACACTCTTCTTGGTAATCAAAAGCTCTAATCCGACAATGAACTTGGACTCAATATTGTTAAACCACTGATTCGCCGTTGCTTTCTACGATCAAGCTGCTCAGTATTTCTTCGACAACTGACAATAGGTTCTTAGGACTGAACGGCTTGGACAGTACTTTTCGAATCCCTGTCTCCTGGACACACTGGTCGTACTTCAGTTCCAGTCCCTTGCCGGTCAAGAGAATAATAGGCAAGTGTCTCATGGTCGGCTCTTGGTAAATGCGTCTTGCTAAACTAATTCCATCTAGGCGAGCCATCTGAAAATCGGAAATCAGGAGGTCTGGAAGTTCTTGTTGCAGGGCGTCCCAGGCTTCTTCGCCATCGTTGGTCAACGCAACCGCCATCCCAGCTTTTTGCAGCTTGCACTGGCAAATTCTCATGATATGTGGTTCATCATCGCACAATAAAATTTTAGCGTTCATCTCTGGGCCCCTCATCTATTTTCGGCTTGGTTGTCATTCACTAAACCTCCACCCGATGCTAACTCATGGTTGTTTTAGGAAGCGAAACTGAGAAGGTGCTGCCCTCCCCTAACACACTCTTGACGTTCAACTTGCCGTTGTGAACATCTTCGACAATGTGTTTGGCCAAAGGTAAGCCCAGTCCCGTGCCGCCCGCCATCTTTTCGTTTTTCTTGACGCGATAAAACTTCTCGAAAACCTTGTCCTGATCTTCAGTTGTCAGCCCTACACCGGTGTCCGTGACACTAAACGAAATGAAGGGATCATCCATGAAACTTCGAACCGTTACCTTGCCACCACTGTTGGTGTATTTAATTGCATTGGACAATAAGTTGATGGCCGTTTGCATCATCATGTCACGATCGACAAAGACACCTAGGTACATCGAACTCAATTCGCTGACCAGGGTGATCGA
>JBDNHU010000380.1:0-2548 GCA_041688615.1 Mariniblastus sp.
CGGCACCTCTCCAGCGGCACCTCTCCAGCGGCACCTCTCCAGCGGCACCTCTCCAGCGGCACCTCTCCAGCGGCACCTCGCAAACAGAACCTCGCTAACTTGGTCATTCGTTTCAGTAATGCGACGGTTCTTTGTATTGCGGCATTGATGAAAATTTGGTGGGTGGCGACGTCTCAGACTTGGGAGGTCGAGGTAGCGTACCCTTCATACTTGGTAATATTTGCTTTTTGCTCAGAACTATTCGTCGCTATCGAGCTTGCCGCTGATACTCGATACTGTTTCCGTCTAGCTGCAGTGCTTCATTTCATATTGTTGGTAATTGGACTGACATTTAGCTTTCTCAACGTGCCTTGTAATTGCTTTGGCGAAGAGTCACCAGTTCAAGTCATCTCAATGGGAAATTGCGTGCTAGTCATACTGCTTTTGAAGGCAGATTTGTCGAACAGCAATGTCGTTGAAGACATCTCAACTCAGTCCCTTGGTTGCAGAATGGGGTTAGTGCTTGGCATTGCCGTGATCTTGAGTGTCTACCTGACAACTGATGCTCGCGATCAACTAGGCGTCTCCTCGAGTCCGGTTAGATCACAGCCTGCAAATATTGGAGCCGTTAAGCCAAATACGGAAATCATGGTAATACTAACACTGACCAATTCCAGCAGCAGTGCGATTAACATCATTGGTGGTAGGGCAAGTTGCAACTGCATCGTCAATGGAACATACCCAATAGAATTACCACCCAACTCCTTGAATAAGATTCCAATCAAAGTGCGAGTGCAGCAGCGAAGACAACAGAGCCACGACAATAGGCTTGAAGTGTATCATCAATATGTAACTTTTGTCTTGGATTCACCCAAGCAAATTAATCTTCGTGCTGACATTTTTGGGGAGGTGGAAACGTCCATTGAGTAGGCAGTTTCATGGCAAGTTGTTTGGTAATTTAAACGCAATGTTCGTAGTTGCGTTCTATGTTTTGTGTAACTATTTGGAGGACCGCAGGATGAAGCATTTCTTATTAGTCTTTGGAAGTTCATTAATTTTGTCAGGGAGCCTTTGCGTTGACGTATCTGCCGATGGCCCAATTCCGGCTCCATCGAGATGTGACGACATTATCGACACGGCAAGTGGAACGCCTGTAGTTGTCGGGTGTGTTGCCTCGGGCACCTGCCCTTCACCTGCCCCTGGAACGCCGGGGTATTGCTCGGTGTTGAACTCAACGGGACATTGTTCCTGTCAGTAGTTGCTATTTAATACGGTCCGCAGCGAACCGATCAGGTTTCGCTTCGGACTTTTTATCGATCTTGCAGGGACGGTTTGAATGTTGATGCTGCTTTTAGTTTTGCTGGCCAGTCAATTTAAGTTATCCGGGGAAGGCTTCAACGCCATAGTTCGACCGATTTCAAAACGAGCGGATCAATTCACTTCAGTCCGTGTCACGGCAATCCACAGTCGATTTGATGGTAGGAAGCAACTGGTTTCGTACACCTATTTTCCTGACGGCAAGCATTCTGTCCAGTGTTTTTCAGACGAACTCGTCGATGAGTCGAAGCTCGATGAGATACAAATGGTCAGACGTGTTATTCAAAATAGTTGCTACACTGCAAATATGGCGATTCAAGAAGATGGGCACTTCACGCTGAATGAAGTTGCAAAGTTCGGTGAGAATAGAATTCAAGTCCAAATGAACCTTGTTGGTGAAGCCAATTTTCTAATGGCAGATCAAACATTTGAATCATTGGTTGACATGGGTTCGATAAGCCGAACTAAGGAAGATAATGAGACGGTTGCATTTATTTGGAAACCGTCCGAGTCAGTGGCCGGCAATCATGAATGGGAGTTGTTGTTCGAGAAATCTCCTCCGCGGTGCATTCGGAAGACTGGTAGAAGTTTGATTGACAACGTGTCATCCTTGGATCTGAAATTTGAGTACAGAGATGACGAGGTGGTTCCCGTTACAATCTCGCGAACGTTTTTACGTGAGACTGGGCCGTTGAGCGAGTCTTGGGAGATTGTGAGACTTGAAACGCCGACTGACTTTAAAATTGAGGAATGTTATTTGCGGCATTACAACCTGCCTGAACCGCCCTTTTGCGACATTGCAAGCAGTAACTTAAATGCCTATCTGATTGTAGCAGTTGGCATCGTCTGTTGCATTGTTGCATTTTGGTTTAGAAAGTCCAAAAACAAACCAGAGCCGGTTTAGGTTGATTGCGGCTCGCTTAATCTTAGCACTCTTGTTGAAAATGTGACTTGGATGTGGACATGAGAAGAAATGGCTTTACCCTCGTAGAACTCCTGGTCGTCATTGGCATCATTGCGATCTTGATGGGGTTGTTGTTGCCTGCGGTGCAGATGGCTCGCGAGGCAGCAAGGCGGACGAGTTGCCAGAACAAACAACGGCAATTGGGGCTGGCGGTGATGAACTACCAGTCGGCGCGTGGCTCCTATCCGGTGGGCTATCATAACTCGACCACCACCATGCAGTATTCCACTTGGCTGCTGCGAATCACTCCGTATCTGGAACAACAAAACGTTTACGATCAAGCTCAAG
>JBDNHU010000381.1:0-13977 GCA_041688615.1 Mariniblastus sp.
GAAGAACCATTCTGATCAAATGAAGGTGATTACCGTTCAGAAGTCTACCGTCGGACCGATCACTGGCGCAGACATTGATACCGGCGGTGAAGTTGAAATCATCAACCGAGACCATGTGTTGGCCACATTGACTGACGACAAGCCATTCATGATGGAAATGGTTGTGGACAACGGCCGCAGTTATGTTCCTGCGACGGAACGTAGTGGACAAGATTTGGCAATTGGAATCATTCCTGTGGATGCCATCTTTAGCCCAGTAACGCGAGTGCGTTACGACGTTGAAGCGACTCGTGTTGGACAGAAGACGAACTACGATCGTCTAAATTTGGAAATTTGGACGGACGGTTCGATCACTCCGGAAATGGCGTTAGTGGAAGCATCCAAGATCCTCAGAAAGCACCTGAATCCGTTTGTTCAGTATGCCGAACTCGGGAACCAGATTCACGCTCAGCCCAGAATTACTAGCGGAATCGATGCAGCCTTGGAAGCGAAGTTGAACATGGCGATTAACGACCTTCGCCTAAGCGTCCGCGCAGGTAATTGCTTGGAAAGCGAAGGCGTTAGGACGGTTAGAGATTTGGTTCAACGGAACGAAGTTCAGTTAATGGAAATGCGGAACTTTGGCGAAACCACCTTGACCGAAATTCGCGAAAAATTGAAAGAGATTGGTTTGCATTTGGGGATGCGAGTTCCTCCAGCGCCTGTGATTTCATAATTTGGCCTTGCGGTCCTATGGTGCAACCAGTTGAACTGATTGATTCTGCTGCAGTACTCTGTTACGACTTAGACCGTTACGATTTAGTTTGACACCAACTACACTTTTTGCAATTTATTGAACCAGCCATGCGACACAAACGACGTGGACGACGACTAGGTCGTAACTCATCTCACCGTAAAGCACTTATTCGAAACATGGCTTCCAGCTTGTTCTTAACTGAACGAGGTGATGAAGCTTACGAATTCTTGTTCCAAGCGGACAACACAACCCCAATCCAACCGCCAAAAGTTAAGGGACGTATCGTTACGACCCTTGAAAAGGCCAAGGAAATTCGGGCATTTGTTGAGAAGTGCATCACCATTGCCAAGAATGCTGTTCCCAGCATCGTAGAGGCGGATGGCTTAATGACCAGCGCTGAACGTGGCAGCGAAGAGTGGAAAAAGTGGCGTGAAGGCGATGGCTGGCAGAAGTGGTCTGCCGCTAACCTGCCTGCTTTAACGGCACGGCGTCGCTTGATTGCTTTGCTGTGCAATAAAGAAGCCGTTGATGTCCTGCTGGACACAATTGGCCCGCGATTTACTGATCGCCCAGGCGGTTATACTCGTGTGCTACGTTTGGCTGAACGCCGTTTAGGCGATGCTGGACAGAAGGCGGTTTTTGAACTGGTCGGCAAGCATGATCGCGTTACTGTAGAATCGGCTGCCCCGGCATTCGAAGAAGACGCTGTTGCAACCGCCGAATAGTTTTGACTATTCGAATTTGAACCATCAAACGCCACTGTATCGTCAGTGGCGTTTTTTTATGCGCACTGGTTCACGGCGGACGCTGGGTCACATCCCATCTGAGTGCCAAGTCGTGCTCTGTGCACTTAGAGTTTCTTGGTAGCAAAACTTGTCGAGAGTTTCGGATGCTCCACAAATCGCCGAAAGTCTTGCCGACTTTCACTACAGCCTGCACTAGTAAACTCAAACAGCACATACCACTAGACCAACGGCTCGGACCAAACGGCCAACGCCCGGCAAGACTGGCCAATCATTAATCAAATTCTGATTGGGCTATCGCATGATTGGCTAACGGGGCTTTTGGAACGACGCGCTCCCATTCCCAAAGGCTTATCAGTCCAGCCATTGATGCTTGAAAAGCACGGTACCATCGATTCCAAATCCATTGGGATCGACCGGTGGTCCAATGACTTCAAATGTCGTTCCTGGATCTAGCCGATCGCAATAGTCCCATGAATTGGGGCCATACAAAGTAGCGTTTAACGAATAGGCGCCGACCAACAACGGAATCTGAAACAATTTCAATCGGAATACAGACGTTGGCGGCACCAGATCACACCGATGATTGCCATATTTGTTAGCAAAGCCACCTAAGACGCCATGCCGTGGCGACGAAATAAACATTCGCAAGCACGCATTGGTTAAGGGCGTTTGACACTGGACTTCGACCTCGACCTCCAGGTCATCGCCGGTTTGAATTCGTACCGGATTTTCACCGCTGCCAACTATTTTGATGGATGCGATTTTTGCGTCGTGGAATACTTTAACACTGGGTTCGCTCTTTTCTTTTTGCAGCAGTATTTGTTCATAAACAACGGCCGCCTCCGAAAAATCGCCGTCAAACACAGACCGCTGCTGATGCAGCACCATAGCCCGAGTTGCAATTCTTTGCAGTTGCGAAATCGCGTGAGAGACGACAATAATCGAAATGCCATCCTCCCGCATTTTGAAAATTCGATCAAAACACTTCATGCGAAACCGAACGTCGCCAACGGCAAACACTTCGTCGATCAGAAGAAGATTGGGACGCATATGAGTTGCGACTGAAAACCCCAGACGCATTTTCATCCCGGTTGAATAAGTTCGCACCGGTTCATCGATCACTGATTCCAACTCGGCAAAGTCAACAATCGAATCGAACTGTTTATCGATTGCCGACTTACTTAGCCCCAGCAACGCACCATTTACGTACGTATTTTCGCGTCCGGACAGCAGTGGATTAAAGCCGGCCCCCAATTCAATCATTGCACCGATACGGCCTCTTCGCCGCAGGACTCCGATGTCCGGCTTGATCAAGCCATTGATCAACTTGAGCAAGGTACTTTTCCCGGCCCCATTGGCCCCCAACAGGGCCAGGCATTCACCTTCCTTCAGAGCGAATGAAACATCCTTCAACGCCAGGAATTCCCCCGGCCTTAACTCGGAACGATCTCGCTGTTTTCCTACAGCTTCGCCCAATAGATCCCACAGTCCATATCGCATCGAACGCTGCAAGTTTCGACAGTAAACCTTCGAAACATGATCAACCTCCAAGATCGGACGACTGGACAATGGAGTTCACCCTAAGACATAAGTGGAACGGATAGCAACAGCTCAAGACCTTGCGGACATTGAACCACCCATAAAGTACAGCTGATTTCTGACCGCAAGTAAATACAAACCGCGGCAACGGATCACCGCCGGCTTGGGACAGCTAGAATGATTCTAAATGGTTTGCAGCGGAATCCCCCTATCTTATTCAAACGACAGGTCTGGCTTAGAACTTTTGTTTGATTTTGCCGACTACTCATTTAGACCGGAGTAAAAGCGGCCGTTTGTGGTTAGGATAGTCGCTATAACCGTTACCAACCATAAATGATTGGTGGCAGGATTTTGCTCGCTTGGGAACGCTTTGCGTTCAGGTTGTAAATCCGTACCCTTTTGGCATCTAGAATTCAGCGATTTTGGATTAGCGGTCCTTTTGACCAAGCAAACCTACCGCGGCAGCAAGGTTGGCGATGATGCCCGTGGGTATGATTTTGGAAAGACCAACGCTTTAAATCAGGGGCGATTTTGAGGCCTAATTTATCGATTTACGACAAGTGGCAATAATTTAGCTTGCGGCGGCAAGCCCTTCCTTCGAGGATCGTTTGGTGAATGAAAAGACCCAATGGTCTAGTCCTGATCTACAGAACTTGGTCGACCTGTTTTATAAGAGCCCCGAGGGTCTTGGCCAATTCCAAGAGGTCCAGCAGGCCTTGATGCCCGAGGCTTACGCTCAGCTATTGGCTCATAATCGCCATATGACCGTGACTGTCGAAAAATATCACGATAGCATTGTCGACGTTGAAGTTCTAGAAGTTCACCAAACTGCGACTCATTACAGCCGAAAAATATTGCTTCGCAATCAGTCAAATCAGCAAGTGGTTCAGTTTGGAATCGTCAGAATTAATCGAACTCAGTTGCCCGTCGATGTGATGCAACAAATCCAAGATCAGGGCGCTCCGTTGGGGCGAATCTTGATTGATAATCAGATCATGAGGAACGTCAAACTGCTTTCGCTATGGCAAGTCGATCCTGGTCCCGATTTGACCAAAGCATTCGACCAAGGCGAATTCGAATTCTGCTACGGGCGAACGGCATTTCTTTATTTAGATGGGCTACCCGTGGTTGAGTTGCTTGAGATCGTTAAGATCTAATGGGTACAAGGTTCCTTCCTCCTTCCTTCTGAGTCAGTTCATGAGCAAACTATTTTGGGTTTTGATTATCTTGCTGTTGGTCCTGCACCAAGATTTTTGGTTTTGGGATAGCGACTATCTAGTTGCGGGAATAATACCAATCGGTTTGGCCTATCACATTGGCATCTCGATCGCGGCGACTTTCACTTGGTTAGCGATCGCAATTTTTTCCTGGCCAGAAGATCTGCAAGACCAAGCGACGGTTTCATCGGAGAACGGTTAAGCATTTCCGGCTAATCCTGCCTGACCTGGTTTCCCACTGCCTGACCTGGTTTCCCACTGCCTGAACTGGTTTCCCACTGCCTGACCTGGTTTCCCACCGTTCGGTTTCGACTTGTTTCTTGCTCAAAATTTCAAACGCCTTGGAGTGATCTATGTTCCCCCTTTTGGCTCAAGCGGTTGCTCAAGCACCGCCTGCCGATGCGACCCCACCAGGATTGATTCGTTTCTATGTGATCCTGGGCTACTTTGCCTTGCTGTTGGCTTTGGGTGGCGTTGCGACGTTGTTCCTTCGCAAAGGCAGCAAAGATTATATGCTTGCCAGTCATTCGATCGGACCGTTTTTGTTGTTAATGAGCCTGTTTGGTACAACAATGACCGCTTTTGCGATGGTCGGCTCCAGCGGCGAAGCTTTTGCTGATGGAATCGGTGTCTACGGCATGCTGGCCAGTAGCAGCGGAATTATTCATTCACTTTGCTTCTTCATGATCGGCGTGAAGGTTTGGAAGTTCGGCAAGAAATATGGCTACACCACTCAGATCGAATTTTTCCGCGACCGTTTGGAAAGCCGAACCATTGGGCTGTTTTTGTTTCCTATTTTGGTAGGCCTTTTGATTCCTTATTTGCTGGGCGGCGTTATTGCCAGCGGCACGGTCATACAAGCACTAACCTCTGGCGCATTCCCGGACCTGTTCCCCAACGCCAACAAAGCGTTGGCGGGTGGTGTTCCACCCCATTTAGGTTCTGTATTGGTATGCTTAGTTGTTTTGACATACGTTTTCTTCGGCGGCATGCGAGGCACCGCTTGGGCAAATACTTTCCAAACTATTGTCTTTATGATCTTGGGTGTCGTCACTTTCTACACGCTCGCGATGAAAATAGGTGGCGGTGATACACTGATGGAGAGCATGGCCAATGCCATGAAAAATGTACCGACCGATCATAAGACTCGCGAAGGTATGTCCCAGTCTGCGTTTTTGACTTACATGTTTATCCCCTTGTCTGTGGGCATGTTCCCTCACTTATTTCAGCATTGGTTGACGGCCAAAAGTGCGGCTTCGTTCAAACTGCCCGTTGTCTGCCACCCGTTCTTTATCATGTTGGTGTGGGTCCCCTGCGTCATGATTGGCGTTTGGGCTTCCGCCAAAGGTGTTGTACCGGCGCCTTGGCAAGCGGCACCCGATGAATTCCAAAACAAAGTTTTGGGATTCTTAGTCACCAAACATACCACGCCGATCATGGGCGGACTGTTAGCATCCGGCATTTTAGCGGCCGTAATGTCCAGTCTGGACAGCCAATTCCTTTGCGTAGGCACGATCTTTACGACAGACGTTTACGATCGATTCTTTAAGGGAAACGACAAGAAAGAAACCTCCATTTGGGTTGCCCGCAGCTTCATCCTGGCCATTGTGGCCGTGACTTACACGATCAGTATCTTTGCCGAAAGCAAGAGTGTTTTCAGCCTCAGCATCTGGTGCTTCTCTGGATACGCGGCATTGTTTCCCTTGATCATCGCGTCTTTGTACTGGCGGGGCCTTACCAAAGCCGGAGCAATTATGGCCATTATTGCAATGGCGGTTTCATGGGGCTACTTTTTTGTTCAATCTGGATTCGGACAAGGCACTTTACAGGGAGACGGCACTTACGAATCCTACAAACTGCTGATTCCTGGAACCCCATGGGAAGTGATGCCTGTGGTACCCATTCTCGCGTTGACTGCGGTCGTGATGGTGGTCGTTTCACTAGTGACACCCAAGCCATCACAAGCCACTCTTGATCGGTTCTTTGACAAAGAGAAATGATCAAGCAGCAGAAATTCCGAACGTTGCCCACGGAAATGCATCCTGATTGATGGTCGCAGATCGAACCTAATGTGATGATCTGCGAAAGATCTGCCTGAAGTTTTTTCAGACCCGAATGTCCTTCGATCGTCAGCGAAGAAGACCTTGGTTAGCGGTAACGAAGTTTCAGACGACTCCTATTTGCGAAAAAGGCCCCGTTTCTAAAACCTTAGAAACGGGGCCTTCTTTAATAGTCGTGGTCCAAGAGCTAAAAGTTCCGTCGGACAACCAACCGCCCAAACCGAACGTTTTTCATAACACACCAGGTGCAACCGCCCCAAAGCCAACAATGCCACGGGAATCTTCGCACAAATCAGATCCGCCAAGGTAGATTTTACGCCTTTGACTTAACTCTGCATACATTAGGCTGTGGCATTTACTCTGGCGGTCACGGTTCGCGGTCACGGTTGCTTGCGGTCACGACTGCTAGGTTAAACCGTCAGGCCATCTCGCCGCTGGTAATGACCTTGTCGTCCACCATTCGAGCGATCTGAATCGCTTCGTCCACAGCTTTCTGCATCGCGCCTGCAGAATCGCTACCGGCTTCGCCCGACACGATGTAGGCTGCGAAAATTTGAGCTGCGGCAACGGTAATGTGCTGTTCGGTTGGCTGAAGATTGATGTAGACGTTTTCAGACATTTTTACACTTTCGAGTTTTCAAAGTTTACATGATCGACCTGATCCGAAATCGCTGGACGACCCATTCAGACCCTAAGGCAACATTCGGTCAACCAACGAACCTAGACTTTCCAGCCTAAAATGCAGACCCAGGGTCCAAAATTTAGGCTCGAACCCCGTTAAACATACACGATGGTTGATCAAGACTTCCCAAAATATATCAAACTTCGCAGCTGCTTTGGAATTTGGGCCACAAAATCTGGCCGTGCACTTCCAGTCCGCCAGGCAGCCCGCATCTTCAAACCAGGGTGCCCCTCAATCAGGCGTTAAGAGTCGCTGAAAACTGGAAACAGCCAAAAAAGTCGCCCAACGCTTTGCGATACTGTCCTGCCTAGCCCCAACTGGGCAGCCGTTTTTCCACGAATGCTTCAACGCCCTCGATCGCATCCAGCGTGGTCCTGGAGGCCGCAGTGTTGGCCGCACCTACGGACAATTCCGAGAAGATCGATTCGTCGATGGTCTCGTTCAACAGTCGCTTTGTAATTGCAACCGCGCTTGGACTTAGCCCCTGACACCTCTTAGCAAGTTCATGTGTCGAAGCCCACAAGATTTCGTCGGCTACTACCTGATCAAATAATCCAAGTCCGATTCCAGCGGTGGTGTCGACCTCTTGGCCAGCGAACAACAATCCGGCGGCCCGCCGAGTGCCAAGCCGGCGACTTAGAAAAGGAGCACTTAACCCTGGAGCCAACCCCCACTTGGTTTCAGGCCAGGCAAGGCTGGCATTTGGGCCGGCCATTACAAAATCGCACGCCAACACAAGTGCCGCCCCAAAGCCCAATGCTGGCCCATTCACCGCAGCAATGATTGGCTTGGGCAATCGTAACATCATCTCCAACAACTGCCGCATCGCGACAACGTCCTCGTGCCACTTTTGCATGACTGCCAATGGCAGAAAACCATTGGAATCCTTGTCTTGCATATCACGAGACAATTCAAGCAGATCAGTCCCAGCGGAAAAGAAATCTCCGGCCCCCGTTATGACGATGGCTCGAACACGCTTTTCCTGCTGGAAATCATCCAGAGCCTGCCCAATTTGACCGATCATCGCTTTAGATAAAGCATTGCGACAATGAACGCGATCTAAAATAATCGAAGCACTGGGTAAGTCCTTTCGAATACGAACAGTGGCCTCCATGTTGATCATCTCTACCGTCCTTTACGTTGACCTTTGAATCGAAAAAATCTCTGCGCAAAAATTCCCTACGCCCAACCATCACCTACTTTTCGCGTGGTTCATCCGGCTTAGTCAAAAAGTTAAACCCAAGCCATCCGAACCATTCTATCCTGCGATTGTTGGAAAATCAGATACAAAAAAAGCTGAAATCAAGTCGCTCTTAAGCCACTTGGTTCCAGCTAAAATGCTCCACGCAGCCCAACCGATTACGGGTCGCCCTGGATCCCAGATCTGGCACCCTGAATCCAATCCCGATCCAGCGGATTGGACCCAAGTCATGCCTGATCTACTGAATGTGCCCACACCCCCATTGGGTGCAGCGATTGAAGAGACCGCCCCAGAACGAATTGCCCCGAGATAAAATATGTTGAGCTACCCTAAATGCCCAACAAGGCTTCCCTGAACCAATTGTCCTAACCCGATCAAATTAAAGCTTAGTCTTCAAACGCCGCGTCAAACGCTCGGTCGTTTGGGGAAAAATCTAGCCGACGAGTAAATTCGCAAGCTTCGCGGGCGCCGAACTCTCGCTTCATTCCAGAATCTTCCCATTCGATCGACAGAGGCCCTTCGTAGCGAATATCGTTTAACGCTCGAATAATTTCCTCAAAGTTAACTCCGCCGCGACCGGGCGAACGGAAGTCCCAACCACGACGCGAATCACCGAAGTTCAAGTGGCTTGCCAATATACTGCTGCGCCCGTTCAACGTCGTGATCGCGTCTTTGATGTGAACATGGTAAATACGATCCGGGAACGCTCGAATAAACTCAACCGGATCAATTCCCTGCCAGATCAAGTGGCTAGGGTCAAAATTGAAGCCAAATTCTTCGCGATGCCCCAACGCTTCCAAAGCTTTCTGAGCGGTGTAAATGTCGAACGCAATTTCCGTTGGATGCACTTCCAAGGCAAAACGGACGCCACATTCGGCGAAGGTGTCCAGAATCGGATTCCAACGTTCGGCAAAAAGTTCAAATCCAGCTTCAATCATAGCCGGGGAAACCGGTGGAAACGAATACAGCAAATGCCAAATGCTTGAACCGGTGAACCCATTGACCACGCCAACGCCCATTTTCTGAGCCGCACGGGCGGTATTCTTCATTTCTTCAATTGCCCGTTGATTAACGCCCGCTGGATCCCCATCACCCCAGACATAACTAGGCAGGATCATCTTGTGCCGCTGATCAATAATATCCAGAACCGCTTGGCCAACCAAGTGATTGCTGATCGCATGACATTCCAAACCGTGTTGATTCAAAAGGTCATGCTTTGCCTTGCAATAGCCATCGTCCGACAGAGCCTTATCAACTTCGAAGTGGTCGCCCCAACACGCTAATTCGATTCCGTCATACCCAAATTCCTTAGTCATTCGAACCATGTCTTCGCATGGCAGATCAGCCCATTGACCGGTAAACAAAGTAACGGGGCGCGGCATCGCAGACTCCTATTCAATTTCAATTTAGACAATTTATCAAAGTAAACAAAATTCTCAAAACGCAGTGAATTCTCAGGCACAGCCTTCTAAATTCCCAACGCTGGGTTTCATTGTCCCAAGTCCAATACTTGCTGGCAACCACCGTATCGCACTCCGAAACATCGGAATTCCGCTGCCGCATTGGCTGTAACTTAACGCCCAAGTCACTTCCGCATATTCGATATTTAGCTTCAACTGGCACTCAACCTCAGGCCAAGCAACCAAAGTGGTCTGTTTTTTGAACAGTTTGACAGGTATTTTAGAACATCGACCACCGCAAGCATCTGAACTTAGGAACTTGTTGTGACGGCCATCAATAATCGCCAGCGTTCCAACACCAATACCTCACCTTCCCCGATTCTGAAATTGTCCACGCATGTCAAATCCGACTTCTGAAGAAAATAAGAACGATGAAGTCCAATTAAGCCAGCTGCCCAGCGTTCAAAGTCAGAACCAAGAGGACGCTGACCCACAGAATGATCCTTACGCATCGTTCGAAGCCGAACAGAATTTAGAGAACGATCAATTGCGTTGGCGTTGGCCCATCATTCTGTTTGCTCTCACCGTTGTTTCGACTTTCTGGGTAGGGCTGTCCGATTGGTCGCCCTCTCCGATGACGTTGATTGAACAGTGCCTCAACGCAGGGTCCTTCATGCCGTTACGGCGAGCGTTTGTCACCAATTGGCTTCAAGGTTTGTCGTATTCCTTTTACTTATTAGCAATCTTGATGGCGCACGAACTTGGCCACTTCTTGGTTGCACGTTGGTACCGCGTACCCGCAACTCCGCCTCTATTTTTGCCCTTTCCAATCAACCCTATTGGAACCTTGGGGGCCGTGATTGCGATGCGAGGACATGAAGCCGATCGCAAACAGATTTTTGACATCGGTATCGCGGGCCCATTGGCTGGCCTGGTAATCGCGATTCCTGTGGCGGTCCTAGGCGTTTATAACTTGGACCTAAGCCTGCCCGTAGGCGGCGGGCTGGGATTTGAAGTACCACTGATGATGAAGTGGATGATTACTTTCTTCCATCCCGACTACGGTGGCCAACCGATTTGGATCAGCCAACTGAATCCTTCTTTCACCGCAGCCTGGGTTGCATTCCTGGTCACCGGCCTAAACATGATGCCCGTTAGTCAACTGGATGGCGGACACGTGACATATGGATTGTTTGGCAAGAAGGCACACTGGATTAGCAGTATCGTGCTAATGACGGCGATCGGATACATGGTCTACCGTCAAACCATGATCATGGTGCTGATGGTTGTGTTGTTGCTAATTATGGGCCCCAATCACCCTCCAACTCGCGATGATTCGGTTCGCCTGGGATGGCCTCGCACATTACTTGGGTTTGCCAGCCTGATTATTCCCGTTCTTTTCTTTCCGGCAAACGTTTTCAAATTCAATTTTTAGAAGCGGAAGACTTTCCCCTCGCTTAAACCTGTCACTTCAAAGACGTCCCAACACGACGACAACGGCGTTAGTTTAGCAAAGATATTCTTTTTTAAAGGAACACCAATGAGCAACAAAATGGGTTTAGTCGTCGGTTAATTGCTTAGAAAATCTCAATCGATTTCAGGTCATTGCCGGAACCTAGTTGCACCGCTTCTAAGCATCGCTGAGCCGCCTCGACCAACGATTTCGCCTCAAAATTCTTGCTCGGAACTGGGGCACTAGCGCAGCCGATACTCAAGCTCACTACGCTCTTGTTTTTTTGGCTCCTGGTATGCGACCACGTCCGAATCAACTGCTGGATCGACTGGGCGATGCGGTTAGATTCTGTTCGTTCCAGGGCCGGCAGGATCAGCATAAATCTTTCGTCGGAAACTTCAAACACTTCTCCAAGATCATATGCACTTAGGCGCTTCAAGGCAGTCAACACGCCTTGCTGAACTTGGTAAACATCGTCCACCGATTCACTAAACAGAAATGTGGGAAAATCATCGATCTGAATCAATATCAAACTCAGGGGTTTGCGTTGCATGCGACCGTTTCGAATCGCGTCCGAAACCCGGCCAAGCACTCCTGGATCTTCCGACCAGTTTTCACACGCTCCGCGACCATGAGCATCGATCAACCCTGGCTTTCGTGAATTGCCGAAAAGGTTGTCAAACGGCGTGGATGGCTTTGTCTCTTCACCTTCCCATTGATTGACCGATGCCTCCAAAGCAGCCAAGCCTTGTTCGGTTTGCGATTCAACCTGATTCGCAATCGGCGCCGACAAATCATCGACATCAATGCCATCAATGCCGCAGTTCGAGTCTTCAATTCGGACATTGGCCGTGGAGTTTTGACCGGCGGCTTGGCGGTTCTTTTTGGTCGTTGGCGCGACAACAGATTTCGCCAGATCCTTCAAAATCGGCTTCGACTTCGCTTCCTCAGCAGACTGGCGATTGGCTTCAATTCGACGTAGTTCGGCCTCATTCAATAAAGTCCGGTAGTCCGCAAAAGGGCCGAATTCTACCGGTAAACAAGCAGCAAAAGACTTGGCCGGTTCGATGATTTCATCAAGCCACAGGCGAACGTCCGTGTCATCCCAACCAAAGTACTTCTCGCACTGCTGAAGAACTGCGGTTGCTGAAAGCGAATCACCCAACACCAGCAATTTCGCAGCACAATCACCCACGGACAATAATTGAACTAATCGTGGCGGGTCGACCTCTAGCTGACTTTCCACATGTAAATGCATCATTCCTACTGCGTCAACAATGCTTTTTGGCAAACCCCACCGTTCTACTAAACGCGATGACAAAATCCGGTGATCAAACCCTAACGATTCCGATTCCAATTGAAGCAGATCGTAACCAAGTTGCCGAGCTTCGGTCACAAATTCAACGTAAGTCCCAGCCAGTTCTCGCAAGAGTGCCACCGCACCAATGTCCAGAACCATTGCCGAAGCGAACGCATCATCGATTTCGCTACAGCGATTCTTCTTAAAACAGAGTCGAGCGGCGATGGCTTGAGTCAACGATTGTTGCCAATAGGTTTTGATGAAATCAGGATGTTCGTCGTCGACCAGCATTTTGGGCAGGCAGAAGCCCAGTAACATTCCTTGAATCGTGGACAGACCCAGTTCTGCCAGGAGTTCGGGCGTGATGAAAGCCCGAAGCTCATCGACATCGCTTCCCGAAGTGGCAACGACGTCGGTCGTAAAATCAGTTGCCAAACGAAGTGCAGGGATGCTGGACGCCTGCGAAAATTTTTGATGCAATTCAGCGTCGTTGTTGATAATCTTGGCCAGGCCAGAAAAATCGAAGTCGGTTGAATTTTCAGGGTCTAACTGACATAACTTCAAAGCGAACGTAACAGCTTTCGGCAATTCGAACATCTGCTCGACGCGTTCAAGCAATTGATCTAATACACTGGTGTCGGCAGTCATCGGTTTGCTATCTCAATCACAACGGGAAACTGGATAGGTCTTGAAAGTCAGCTTTTTCAAAACCCTTGCCGCGAACAAGACCCACCTATTGTGTCCCAAACGACGCAAAGCCCTAGGGATGTTTGGCCCCATTAATACGCGGGCTTCATCCACACTTCAATTAACCAAAGTCACTACTTTAGATTTCGACCCACGACTGGTCAGAACTTTAGCCTGCGGGCGCAGCGGACTTTTTTAACAGTCGCCCCATTTGTGTCGATCGAACACCAGGGTGAGACGATCGTCACAACCCACATGCAACCAATCTGGCTCGGGCGGTCGTTTTGAACAAAATCCAACGGCCCGTTCGAAACACTAGGGCTGTGTAAAAACCAAGGATGCAAACAACCGGGCGAAAACGCCTAGAGGAAAGACAGAGAAAAAAACAAGGCGGTGCCAAGCATCTAGCAACCGCCTTAAAGTAATCAACGAATCATAGCAACAATCGATCGCCGGCGATCGTCTTCATCCCAATCGACTAATGTCTCTTGGCAGGTTAACGTTGATGAAACGTCAATCCAAACCCAATTTCTTCGGATGACGAAAGCCTGAGCAATCATTGCATAGTAGCGGGATAGTTTATTTTGCTGGATTGTTACCTTTCACTTTGGATTCCACAGTCGCGTTGGAAACGATCGACCCACGGTCGCCTTTTACCGTAAACTGGAAGATCAGCACCCAAACTCCGACAAACATTAACACAAGCAAGATGTGTGCCCAGTCGACACCCATGGAGAACTCCAATCAAATGAGACCGTAAGTTGGCTGAGTTCTCCTCCATGAAACAACGATCGTCCGTGTCGTCTAGATTTCGACCTCAGGAGCACGTTGTTTTAGTATTTCTGCAACGGTCATTAGAATGGCTATATCGTTTGCAATCGGGGCCACAATCGCGATCGAACTGTTCGGTACACCTTAACATTTCCGACCTTAACATTTCCGACCTTAACATTTCC
>JBDNHU010000382.1:0-5180 GCA_041688615.1 Mariniblastus sp.
AGTCTGGCAGTGTGTCCGCCGCTCGTCCCCCACCGGCCTGTCCAAATTGGTTGTTCCCAACGGTCGTACGCTGTCCATTGGGTAGATAGTCGGGCAACATTAATCCCCAGCCACTGTGACTGTAGCCAACGACGCCACCTTGGCGAATGCCCCACTGTAAGACGGGCAATGTCCACGTGGGCCATTGTTCCAGCCGATTCGTCCCTGGATAGTCGTCTTCGCTTAACCTTAGCAAGCACAAATGTCCAGCGTGCGAAGACGGGAAGCCGCTGACTTCGATGTCGTATCGCAACAAGTTGGTCGACGTGGAAAGCGATGAATCTTTCCCTTCAAAATTTTCCTTCTGAGTGTACCAACAAGGACCCCAGCTAAGGACACAACCGACCTTTAAATCTTCGCCCAACACGTGACGCATCATATCATCGGGACCCACCCCTTGGGTCGGATTCTGATAGTGAGAACAACCAGCGGCATGGATATGGTGATCGCCCGAATACCACTGCCATTTCACGGGATCAATCCAACGATTCAATTCCGCAGAAATTATGTTGGGTTGATTTTCCCCGACCATGATCTGCTGCTGTACTGGGATATATTCGGGACCGCGAGAAATTTTTATGTTGAACGTGCCATCGGGCAAAGTTAGTGTTTCTCCCGCTTTACGATAGATTTGGTTGTGAAAGAAGAAATCAGGTGCCAGGCGTCTGGCAGGGTTCGGGTAGACTCGGCCCAAGAGGTCACGGATTTCTAAGCAAACCATCATTGGTTCGGTGTTTCCCGGGTCGGCGTCTCGAACTGCGACGGTGACCTTTCGGCCCGGTAGGCAGTCGAACAAAATCGCTAATTCATTGCGGAACCCAAGGTCTTGTGTGCCTTGCCCGATATTGAATTTCAATGTCGCTTCGCGTTTTCCAGCGTCACGACTGTACAGTTGGATAATGCGATATTCCAATAGCAAGCCAGATAATGTGGGCTTCATTGGTTGAGTCGTAGGCAAGGCAATATCCAACCAGCGGTCTTTTACATCGGCTGGCGATATCGCCATTTGAGGTTCTGGACTGGAGTCGGAAACCACAAACTGGGCCAATGCCTGTGGACTGCTGCATGCCAACGGCGGATTGATTCCGGCCTGATTGTGTACCTTGACCAAGAACGTTTGCCAACCATTTTGGTCCAACAGTTTCTTGGTGGTGCCCTCGCTGACCTTGACGCGACTTTCGGCGTTGATTTCAATCCCAGCCAAGCACAGGGGGTCCAGCAACTGTTGAATGCCGGCAACCACTTTGGCATCATCAGCCGATTGAACCAATTGGGCCAGTTCGGTCTCTTGTAGCTTGGACAAGGGGCGTCCGACTGAATCCAAGGCTTGTACTAATCGGTCGACACTGGCCTGCAGCGGTTGCCGATCCACGTTGCTAACCATCGGCCAGTCACCATCGGTCGCTGCATAAGCGTACACAGTAGTTGTGGCAGTTGTGGCAGTTGTACTAGCGGTCGCGGTAGTCATTGGCAATAATGTGGTTGGCGATAAGAGTGCCAAGCACAAAAGAAACGTTGCACAATGCAAGATCGATTGAGTCATTATGAAATCTCCAGAAAGAACGCTGCCCAGCGTTCGCTAGTCTAACGGATTTCATACCCTAACGCACGGTGATCCGGATGCTTTAGATCGGGCCGCTACCATTTAATCAACGACTGGTGTGGTATTGGACTGAAGAATCGCCGCCTTTAGCGTGTTCTCCAGAAGCATAGCAACGGTCAGCGGTCCAATGCCTCCAGGGACCGGTGTAATCGCCGAGGCAATTGGGAACGCAGACTCATAATCGACATCACCTACTAAGCCGGTTTGGATTCGATTGATGCCAACGTCAATGACAACGGCTCCTGGTTTGATCATGTCACCGGTGATCATTTTAGGTTGTCCAACTGCGGCAACCACAATGTCCGCTTGGCGGATGTGCTGGGCCAGTTCCTGGCTACGCGAGTGGCCTATCGTCACCGTCGCGTTTGCATACTTGGCCCCCAATGGACCGTTTTTTTGCACCAAAAGCATCGCCATCGGCTTACCCACGATTTCACTGCGTCCAATCACGACGACGTGTTTGCCCTGGGTCGAAATGTCGTACGCTTTTAGGATTTGTAGCACTCCGTGAGGCGTACACGGCAAGAAGCGCGGGCGATCCTGAACTAACAAACCGACGTTCTCGGGATGAAACGCATCCACATCTTTCAGTGGAAGTATCGAATCCAAAATCCTTTGGGAATCAAGTCCGGCTGGCAAGGGCAGTTGCACTAAAATCCCACTGACTGCAGCGTCTTGGTTTAGGCCGGTAATCTGCTGCAATAATTCGTCTTGGGTGGTGGTCACTGGCATGCGAATCAAACGGCTAACCATGCCCACCTCATGGCAGGCCCGTTCTTTGTTGCGCACGTAAACCTGACTGGCTGGATCGTCACCGACTAATACGGCCGCCAAACAAGGCTGGATTCCGCTCTTCTGTCGAAAAATTGCAACCCGTCCTGCGATCTCTTGCCGTAGGGCTTTGGCAGTCGCTTTGCCGTCCAAAATCAAAGTCATTTCGACGTTCCATTGTCTATGAGGGCACTGTTTTTCTGGCGATCAAAGGGCGAATGCACATTCGGACACCCAAGCCAGTGACTGGGCCGCAGGTGTGTCACTGTGGTTTAGCGTGTCACTGTGGTTTAGCGTTAAGTCCGTTTGCGTTGGCTTGGGTGGGTACCGCGGTTGTAGCAGATTTCAAATTTAGGAATCGCTTAGGCCAAGATTTCTTTGCCAGCTGGCGATCTGAAGATGCACTTGATCAGGAGCGGTCGAACCGTAGCTTTGGAACGCCGCGATGGCGTTGGTCGTTCCCAACACTTGGAACACGCTTTGGTCTACTGATGCATCCAGTTTCTGGAATTCTTCCAGTGGCAATTCACTTAGCCGTTTCCGCTTTTGCATCGCCATGCGAACCAGCGTCCCTACTGCATGGTGTGCCTGCCGTTGTGGAACCCCTCGTTTGATCAAATATTCCATCAAGGTGGTTGCGTCAAGGTAACCGTCTTCCAAACGAGCGTTGATGGATTCGACCTTCAACGTTGCGCCTTCGACCACTGGTGCAGCCAGTTGTAAACAGGCAACCACGGTGTCAAATGAATCGAACAACGGCTCTTTGTCTTCTTGCATATCGCGATTGTAGGCCAAAGGTAAACCTTTTAGCAGGACAATGGCTTGTTGCAAATTACCGACGACTCGCGCTGTCTTGCCACGGATCAATTCTAAGGTGTCAGGATTCACCTTTTGCGGCATAATCGATGAACCTGTGCAAAATGCTTGAGGCAGTTGAATGAAGTCGAATTCAACCGTCGACCACAAGATCCATTCTTCGGCCCAAGTGCTTAAATGCAAGGAGATTGTGGTCAAGCAAAATGCGGTCTCAAGAACAAAGTCCCGATCGCTAGAGATATCCAAACTGTTGGCCATCACCTCTTCAAAACCCAAAGTTCGCGCTGTCAAATGGCGATCAATATTTAGGGAAGTGCCGGCCAATGCGGCGGCACCTAAAGGCGATCGGTTGACTCGACGTCGACAGTCTGCCAGTCGCTGGCGATCCCGTTCCAATTTCTCACAGTAGGCCAGCCAATAATGTGGCGCCAGTACCGGTTGCGCCCTTTGCAGGTGTGTGTAGGCTGGGACAATTGTCTGCCTATCTTGGTCGCAACGGCCGACAAAGGCTTTCTGCAGATCCAGAATCAATCCGTCCACACGGTCGATGGCGTCGCGAACCCACAATCGCAAATCGGTGGCTACTTGATCATTGCGACTGCGTCCGGTGTGCAATTTCCGACCCACGTCGCCCAGGCGATCGATCAAGTTCTGCTCCACATGCATGTGGATGTCTTCAAGCGAAGTTTGCTGAGGAATTTCGCCGGAGGCAATTTTTTCGCCAATGTCGACCAATTCCTGGCAGATATCTTCGCTCTCTTGGGCAGTCAAAATGCCTTGCACTGCCAACATCTTGGCGTGAGCAATGGAACCATCAATGTCCTGCGTCACCAAGCGGTGGTCGAAGCTGATGCTTTCGGAGAACAGTTCAAGTCGACGATCAACCTGGTCTTTAAACGCACCGCTACGACTGGGACTGGACACGATGATTCACTTTCCTTCAAACGAAATAGATGGAGTCACTAACGGCAGAAGTCTTCACCAGATTCAACGCTTATGTCTGACGCAAATAGCGTCTTCGGCAAATAGCTGCACCAACCTCCGACAGGCCATCACGTCATGATTTGAGCCTCCTGGCGGCGACCCGCCAAACATTATGCCACTTATTGGGCGAACCGCCAATCCGCTGGATCGATCCCTACGTACGGGCTTCTGATTAGCCTTGTCTGAAAATTGTAGGCGACGCTCAATGGTATGGTCATTTGAGGCCGGTTGGCGTAATTGTGGAAAGGCCAAGGGTTTGAATGTTCTGAGCGCCGTTGGTTGGTGTGTTTTCGCTGGGTTTTTGTAAAAACCGGGGCAGCACGGTCTTGCCAACAAAGTCGATGTAGGGGCTTCGACCGGCTTCATCAATTTGTTGTTGGTACGATTTGTCTCGCATCGACGTCAATACACCTGGCATGTTGCTGGCGTTGGTCGCCCAGACCGGTTTACCTTGGTAAAGGAAACTGACGGTGGTGGTGTACTTGTTAAAGTCGAAATCTCCCGCACGAAAGTAGGAAATGCGTTCGTTCACTGGCCCGACGACCGATACCTTCAGCGTTAACGGCCCATTGGCGACTTGATTGCAACCCAAAGATTCTATCTGCTGGGCCACCATCGATGATACGTTCGCCCGATAATTTTCCGGAACGTTGGTGACGTCGATCGCGATGTCAACACCCTGTTTCAAAATGAAAAGGTCGTCCTGTTTCTTCGCCTTTTCCAGCATGTCCAAAGCTTCTTGGTGTGGCAATGGAAATGGGATGAAAGCGCTGGCGTCGCCCAAGATGCAAAATGCGGGAAATGCCCCCAGTTTCGCCGTGTAATTGGAACCTTTGTAGGTCCAAACTTTGATTCCCGATTGCCATTCCACCAAGTAGTCGTTGGACAGCAGTAGAAAATCTTCGTGTGGAAAATGCAGGCCAAAGGCGGGACTAACGCCAGGGAAATCACCAGAGAACAAAACCGC
>JBDNHU010000383.1:0-8854 GCA_041688615.1 Mariniblastus sp.
CCGTACCAACACCGTAACAACACCGTACCACTGAAAACCACGCCAAGCAAAAATCTTCCCCGCGTCCCCAGGGACAAACGCCAAATCAATAAGGCACAATGCATGCATCGGGCATTGCTTGATTACATTATCGTGAAAAACTGCTACCACGGCAAAGCCTATAATCGCTAGGTTTCCCCTGCATTCCAGTCATTTTCCGGCCATTTAAGCGACGCAACTGTCTCAAAAACGGACATGCAATCGGGTCCCATTTGGCAAACATTCCCACGGGACACCCGTCCCAACTAAGGTGGCGAAGTCAACCCAGTTCCCATTACAAACCACTGCCATTAACGACCACTGCCATTAACGACCACTAGCCGTGTCCTGTTCGGTCTTCTTGGCCACTCGGTAAACTTCTTCAATTGTCGTGATGCCCCGCATTACCTTTTTCAAACCATCGGTGTACAAGGTATCCATGCCGGCAGAAATCGCATGTTTTCGAATCTCGGTGGTCGATGCGTTCGCAAAGATCATCTCGCGGATCTTGGAATCGATCATCAAAATTTCATGGATACCGATCCGACCTTTGTATCCAGTCTTTTGACAGGTATTGCAGCCCTTACCCTTCATGAAGGTCGCACCTTCACGCATCTCTGGTGTGATTCCCGCGTCATCCAAAACCGAATCTGGAGGCATATAGCGAACCTTGCATTTCGGGCAAACCGTTCGAATCAAACGCTGAGCCAAAATCGCCACGACGGAACTGGCCACCAAATAGCCAGGCACCCCCATATCGATCATCCGCGAGATCGCACTTGGTGCATCGTTGGTGTGCAAGGTGCTGAACACCAAGTGACCGGTCAACGATGCCTGAATACCCATCGATGCTGTTTCAGCATCCCGCATCTCACCCACCAAAATCACATTCGGAGCCTGGCGCAACATCGAACGAATAATTCGAGCAAAGTCCAAACCGATCGAGTGCTTGACTTCTACTTGGTTGATACCTGGCAAGTAATATTCAACCGGATCTTCTGCGGTGATGATCTTCTTGTCCGGGCGATTGATCGAGTTCAACGCCGAGTAAAGTGTGGTGGTCTTGCCCGATCCCGTCGGTCCGGTCACCAGTACAATGCCGTTAGGTCGTTTCAACAGTTGCTGGAATTTAAGAAAGACTTCGTCCATCAATCCCAATTGCCGAATACCAATCTTAATATTGTCCTTGTCCAGCAAACGCAAAACGCCTGACTGACCGTGATTGGTTGGAATAATACTGACGCGAAGATCCAATTCCTTCTCGCCTACGGTCACTTTGATCCGACCGTCTTGCGGGCGTCGACGTTCGGCGATATCGATCGAAGCCAAAACCTTCACCCGCGAAATCACTGCACCCAACTGACGACGAGGCAACGAATCACGTTCGTGCAAAATTCCATCGATGCGATAGCGAATTCGAACTCGGCGTTCAAACGGTTCAATGTGAATATCCGAAGCACGAACTTGCACCGCTTCGGTGATCATCATCTGCACCAAGCGAACGATCGGAGCGGCGTTCTCATCCGATCCGTCCTCACGAGTCGAACTTGACGATTCTTCATCTGCGGTGACCGTAAAGTCAATCGCCGTATCGGTGAACTCTTGCAAAATCGAGTCAGCAGATTGACCATCGATTTGACCGTAAACCCGGTTGATCGTTTCCATGATCGACGAGCGACTAGCCAATGTGATCATCACATCGCGATTGAGAATGAAGCGTAGTTTCTCTAACGTGTCCATGTCACGAGGATCACTGATGGCGATCTTCAATCGGCCGTCAATTTCTTCCAGGGGAATTACGACATTTTCACGCGCCACGGTTTCGGGCATCAATTCAATAATGCTCTCGGCGATATCGAAGGAATTCAGATCCACAAATTCCACTCGGTGTGCTTTTGCCATGCACTTGATTAGATCATCTTCTGAAGCATATCCTAGCTTCATGATCGATTCGCTAAGGCCCAGCTTCGACTCGCGCGATAGCTGTTCAGCCTCAGCCAACTGATCCTTGGTCATCGTTTTCGTTTTGACCAACGCCAGTTTAAAATTATCATCGGAACCAAATGCCATGCTTTGTCCTTCACTCCGAATTCGCATTAGACGAGACGAGGTCGATTCTAGCTGAAAAGTTAACTCTTATCATGGGCAGCTTAGCAGCTATTTGTCAACGAAATTCAAACGCCATGCGCTGATTCGGTCCCACTTTCACGCTTAATTTTACTACATCTCTGAGTGTTCGTGTTAAGCCAATCGCGACGACTGATTCAAATAAAACGGTTGCACCACACGAAGGCCGACGCACACGGCACATCCCGACCACCCAAATCGACGTGCGTTTGGATGCCCAAAGGATCGGTTAGCCGGATTATTCCGAATCAAGACCAACGATCCT
Organism: Mariniblastus sp.; assembly: GCA_041688615.1. GTDB lineage: Bacteria > Planctomycetota > Planctomycetia > Pirellulales > Pirellulaceae > M30B19. The sequence goes on from JBDNHU010000383.1 coordinate 2,411, forward strand.
TAGCTGAGTATTGTGCGACATGACACCTGCTTTTACCGCCATTTTCGCCAAGACATCCAAGGACTTCTTCCCGCCGGCACCCAGATGTTCGGTCCACTGATTGACGTACAGATCCACATGCGCCCACACGACGTCGGGGTCCAATTCTTGGGCATATTTCTGCATGAAGGGCAAGGCTTGCTGGCGATGAGCCAATCCATATTGGACCGAGTCGGAAATTGTCTGATCAATCAAGCTCAACACATTGTCCCCCAGTTTCTGATCGCCCAAAATCCCGCCCAAGGGCAGGGGCACTCCGGTTTCTTTCTCCCAACGCTGCCCTAAGTCTTCAACCAGCGACAACCCTTCAGCCCGATAAGTGAAACGACCTTCGTGGATGCACACGCCAAAATCCGCCGTTTTGGCGCGCAAGGCTGGCATGATTTCGGAAAACACCACTTGCCTGACTTCTGCTGGACCAGGATAAAACAAACGGTACAACAAATAAGCCGTCGTGTGTTGGCCAGGACACAAAACCACAGGTTCCCGCCGATCTTGTGTGCCCGATTCCCAAGCATCGGGTCGCGAATCGCCCTCCGCCGCCAGCAGAAGGGGACCATTGCCAAAGCCGAGCGCCGATCCCGCCGAAAACACGCGATAGCGGTCAGCCACCAACAAGGCAGCATGAAACGACGCTTTAGCGACCTCAAAATCGCCGTCAATCAAGCGCTGATTCAGTTGCTGAACGTCAAGTAATTCAAATTCGTAATCAATCCCTCGCCGATCCACGAATCCTTGCATCAGTCCAAAGAACGCAAAGGTATCGTTGGGACAGGTCGAAATTCCAATCCGAATCTTCATGTTTCTCCCTTAATCTTGCGACGCCAACCATCGCTTTGTGAATGAACCGACGTCATCGCTCTCTAAACATCCGCCACAGATTCGCACCGCTGATCACATAACGCTGCCACTTGATCCAGCGCTAAATCAATTTCCCAATGCTTGATCAATCGATCACCCGCTTGATTGGATATGCCGCGAATGATTGTCAAACCAATCCCCATCAATCGGCAAGCCATCGCAACAGAAAAACCTTCCATATCTTCGGCAACGATCTCTTGGTCTGCAGCGATCCCTGGGAAGCGTTGCCGGCGATTTTCCGCAGATGCGACGCTGCCCGAGGCATGTCCTACGGTCAACAATAACTTCCCCGGATCCTCAGGAACACTCAAGTCAATGCGCTGAAAAATGGATTTGACCAAACCGTGGGAAGCGGTCGATGATACAGGAAAACCGAGGCGATTCGAATGAATCGGATCTTCGAATGCAACATGATGCTCTGCAACCTGCGCCAGTCCCATTTCGCTGGGGTATTGGATTCCGTCTCGACTTTCCGCACCCACCGCGTCAGTGACCACGGCACCAAAACAATGCGCCGATCCCACTTCAGCCAACTTCAAATCATAACTGCCCGCGATCCCCAACAGGTAAACTTGATTAGGACGAATACGTTGCAGAAGCATCATTGACACCGCGGCAGAGGCAATGGGTCCAAATCCGCAAATTTCTAGCCGACCCGAAAATGCTGTTCCCTGGCGCTGACGCCACGCTGCAAGAAACAGCTTGCGTTACATTTCTGTCGGAATCAAGAACAATGTTGACACGTGTCGACTTCCATTTCACTTCATTTAATGATGACGACTGAAATGTGTTCTACGCCATCAAAGTCGCCAAACCAAGACCAAAAACGACCACGAAATACCCGGTTGCTTCGCAAGAGAATGCCTCTGGGACAACCGCCAAACGCACTGCCCATTAATCCATGCTGACCAAAGCCACATTCCGGATCTCTAGCCTTGCAACGGCGGCCTCAGAAGGCGCACGGTCAAAACGAAGAGTCAGTACATTGAACGCCGCCAAACATTCACTGGGCAAAGAATATTCAACCACTACTGCCCTCACTCGGTCAACAGACGCTTCGCCGCTTTCCTTTTGAATCACTGCTTCGGATTCTTCAGCAGATGAATTGGCCGCGACTGAATCGGCCTGCGGTTGGCCGATACAAATCACACCGTTGACGTGCACTTGCGAAGGCACCACGCTGCCTTCAAACTCCACTCGTAACTGCAGTTCATCAGTCAATCCGGTCGGACGATTCCACTTCCGCCGAAGCAAGATGGCATCGCAGCCCTGACGATCGTCTTTCAATACCGCATGAATTGATGGACTAGTTCCCGGAACACTCGATTCAGCCCCGGTCGAGATGTCGATCAATCCAGGCAATTTCACTCGCTGCCATTGCCTGGCAACTTTCCCATCCTGAAGTTCCGGTGGAAGATCACTCCCGTCAGCCACTCTTTCAAACGCGGCTTCCCATGGTCCGACCAATCGAATTCGATGCACAGAAGTTGACTCACGATTCGTCTAAGAATTCGTCACAAAACAGGCAAGTTGCCAACACACAATCTGCGAAACCCCAGAATCCAATAGCCGACCACTTTCCCAAAGCCGACCCCGATTCCCGTGATCCAAGTTTACGCAATCCAATTCGCCAGCCAAAGTTCAACCACCAAAGTTCAACCACCCTAGGCCGTGGCAATTGCCCGCCCGTTTATTACCGGCCCGATTCGTAATTCTAGCCCCATCATCGTCGGAACTGTAGGGAAGACGGAGCGGTCGGCCGACGACTACTGATTGCTGGTCGATACGACCACTTGCGATTGAATCACTTGATCGGTAGCCCTGGTTTGCAGACGGTCGGCATCAAAACTAGCTGTACGCAAAGTCACTTGAACAGCGGACACGGGGAAATTGTAAGGCGGGGCCGAATCGGCGTCGTTACGCATATCTGGCATCCCATTCCCAGACGGCAAGCCGTCCGAGCCTTCATCAATCAGGCCGTCCTGGTCGTTGTCGATTCCATCATTTTCGAAATCCTTGGTCCAGGTTGAATACGTCGGTCCTGTGGCATAAATTTCGTAAATTTCAATCGTATTGGCAGCCGGGCCCAAGTAATAATTGGGGGCAGGCTGATTGGCGATAAAGTTGGAACCAGCTACGGTTCGCTGCCGCCAATAAGCAAAGTTATAGTTCTCGGCCACCGACGCCGCAAAGTTATTGGCAATGCCAGGCGTTCCATTGATCGCTCGATATTCAAAAGCACCCAAGTCAACAAACCCGCCGAATCCTTGCACTACCGTTGCATCACTTGACGCAGCAAGACGCTGAATTCCGTAACCTGGATCATGAGGCAATACTGGCTGGCCTGCAAACGCGAAAACTTCAATCGACGGATCAAAGATTTTCACATCGAACCCCACCACGTTTTCCATTACCACATCATTACCAGTGCCTGTACCCTGTAAAATTAAATCAGAAATGAAGGTCTCAGGCCGATAGCCGGGCCGGCCATCAACAATCGCAGGATGCGGAAATAGTGAGGCATGATGCCCGGTTCGGTTCTTTGGGTTGGACAACGACCCCAACGAATTAGGACGCATGCGGCGGAACGTTTCTGAACCCACGGTCACGACTGGGTCCACTTGATCCCAGGACAACGAAACATCGTTGAATTGTAGGAACTTTGCATATTCCGATCGATTCATCAACTCTGGATCCAACGCCGGATTTCCATTGATATAAGTGTCATAGGCCACTGCACTCTTGAAAATTACGTTGACCGTCGCGTCAGTGCTTTGAATTGCACCAATTAAGTCCGGTCGAATCAACAGCATGCGCCGATGAATGCGAATCTGGTCGCCATAGTTGATAACGCCATTTCCGTCTGTGTCGGTCGCTGACGTAAAATAGATGACTTCCGCTTCGGAAGATTGAATCATTTGGCCGTCAAAACGACCACGAAAGGGTTCACCCGTGCTCTTGACCGTGAACATCAACACATCATCGACGTCACCCAAGATGGAACTGGCGGTGCCCGAATAAGACATGTCACGAAGCCCGCCGTCGACATACTCAAAGAAGCCAAGGTTCTCACTTGCGGTCACCGTCGGCCGCACGTTCAAGGACAATTGCTCCAAATCAGAGCGGATCAAATCCGCCGCGCTTCGCACTCGTTCGGCCAAGATCAAACGATTCCGACCGGCACCGATGTCCTTGCTGGCAACGCTGAACGCCTGCATCATCGCCAGCAAAATGACCAAAGTGATCGACAACGCAATCAAGACTTCAGGCAAGGTTAAACCTACCCTGTGGTCAATTCGAGCCCCCGCCATGCGGCGATTTGGAACCTTGGAGTGGTTGCGTTTAGCATCTTCCACATCTCGACCATGATCAGCTGTTGGAAGAAGAGACGGAATTCTAAGAGACGATATTTTCAGAGACGACATTTTCATCGTGTGACTCACGTTAGCTAAGAAAAGCAATTTCAGTCGGGACGAGTTGACTTGCGGTCACCCACCACTCGAATTTGTATTCTAGTCCAAAACGACCGATCCACCGACCCACTTCCACCTGAATATCGCCCAATCCACAGCATAATATGCCTAAATGTAGCGATTACCCATCCAAATCAAGTGGATCCAACCGGCCGAGCGTTGAACCGTAATTACCGAAAACTTGACCGCCCTACTCCACTTTCCCGACGCCGTCTCAACGCAGAAAAGAGCTTCTAGAGCGAATCCCAATGTTAATTCACAGGCACCATGTTAATTCACGGGCACCATGTTAATTCACAGGCACCATGGTCATTCACAGGCACCATGTTCATTCACAGGACCAATCTTCATTCACAGGACCAATCTTCATTCACAGGCACCATGTTCATTCACAGGCCTGATGCGGATTTACCATTGGGTCCGTTGACCCATACAAAATGCTCTGACGTGCTAAAATCTCACTAAAACTTGACCCAAAGGCCAAATCCTCGCTTCGCAAACCGAGCGTACGAACCAGAATTTCGAGTTCCTGCAAAGTCATCTTTGCAAGCAGTTATCAAAAGTAAACCCCCAGTTCTGGGGGAAATCGTCTCAAAACGCTATTTTGGACGCTTCGCCGCAACAATATCGTCAATAATCTGCTCCAAGCCGTACTTGGGCGCGAATCCGATGGTTGCTTTCAAGCGACTAAGATCGGGCACGCGTCGCCGAATATCTTCGAAGTCCTTGTCATACGCATCCTGATAGGTCTGAAACTCGACCTTCGACGACGATCCGGTCCGTTGAATCACCAAATTGGCCAATTCCAACATTGAAACTGGGCTATCTGCGCCAATGTTGAAGACTCGACCTGCAGCCTCGGGGGTCAACATCAAACGACAAATCGCGTCCAAAATATCTGCGACATGTGAAAAACACCGCACTTGCTTTCCATCATCGTGAACTCTCAAAGACTTGCCCGCCAAAGCCGCGTCGATAAACCTTGGCAGTACCATCCCGTACGCCCCCGTTTGCCGAGGACCGACAACGTTGAAGAAACGACCGATCACACACGGAAGTTGACTTTGGCGGAAATGCCCCAACGCCAAAAATTCATCAATCGCCTTGGACACTCCGTAGGACCAACGAGCCTTGGTGGTGCTGCCATAAACCAGGTCGTCCTCTTCGTTCCACACTTCCTTGGGATTCTTGCCATAAACTTCACTCGTGCTGGCCAAGAACATGGGAATCGAACGTCCCAGTTGATGATGCTTTGCCAATTCTGAGAGCAAGAACTGGGTGGGTTCAATATTCCGCTCGATCGTCTGGATCGGCTGCTTGGCAATCAATGCCACACCCACCGCCGCCGCCATGTGAAACACCGCATCGGTCTGCGAAACCAACTCAGAAACCAAGTTCCGGTTCGAAACGCTGCCGGCAACCCACCGCACGCCCTTACGAGACAACAAAGAATGCAGATTGTCCATCGAACCGGTCGAAAGGTCATCCACCAAAGTGACCAAAGCACCCTGGTCAAACAGCCTCTCCGCCAAATGCGATCCAATAAAACCAGCACCGCCAGTAATCAAGATTCGTTTGACATCGAATTGATCAAGCATCAAATTTTCAACTTCTGGTTAAAGGCGGAACCGTCCCACAAAAACAATCTGCGTTTGACGTCAGACATAAACGACAGCTAGATTCCCACCGCTAGATCAGCTTTGGGCGACCGCCATCAATCCCCTGGAACATCATTTCTGATGCCAGAAGCATCGCTTACCCGACAAATTTCTAATACATCTAGGCATCGGGATTCGGTCGTAACCGCAACTTAAACCCTCAACCAAAACCCTCAACCAAAACCCTCAACCAGAACCCTCAACCAAAACCGACAGCCGCCGGCTTACACGGCTGTCATTCAAGCATCGGTTTCGACGCTTGCGACAGCCCACTCCAGCCGGGGCACCTGGGCAAGAGTTTCACAAAACCTGGACAACTACTAGCCGGCTAACTTCCAAAGGCTAACTTCCAAAGGCCAACTTCCAAAGGCCAACTTCCAAAGGCTAACTTCCAAAGGCCAACTTCCAAAGGC
>JBDNHU010000384.1:0-4214 GCA_041688615.1 Mariniblastus sp.
AGGGATATGCCCTTGCTGGAGCACAAGGAAACAAGTATGTGACCACGTCTGCCAGGAAGTCGAGCGGCAAACGTCAGGGTGCTGAAATCCAGCAACCCGGGAAAGGCGACCTAAGGCGATTGGAACTCACGTGCTACATCGCGTGGCTCGCTACACTGTACCGCACAAGCAGCAGCGGTTTCACTGCGGCAAACTGGCGATACACGGGTGTGGCGCAATCGTCGTCTTTGCTTAGCTTTATCTTGCGGCCAAATGCCAGCTACCTGTTGCCTCGGTTGGAATCAGGTCGGCAATCGATGCTTCGCCTTTGACCGGCGTGGGTTGCCACTGGATTCCTGCCATTACGCAATTGATGCCCGATCCAATTCCCAGCAGTGCGATGTTGTCGCCTGGGGTAAGCACGTCCAGTTGGGCGGCAACGGCCAGGGTTACAGGGACGGCACACGATCCTGTGTTTCCCAACCATTGAACCGTTGCAAAATCGTTTGCCGCATCCAGTTGTAATCGTTCCAGCATCAACTTTCGGTGCGCCATTCCGACTTGATGGCAAATCGAACGTTGAACATTACCTTGCTGCCAACCGGTGTCTTGCAATAGTTTTTGAAACGTTTGTTCGCCTGTATCGATACCACGCGCCATCAGGGTTTCGGAATCGGTATTCATCAGTGGGCGATTTTGCCCGTCGTTTCGATCATGGTCGCCCTGGCATAATTCGTAATGGACGGTGTCAGCACGGGCGACAACCGAATGCAATGATGTTTGAGTCTTGCTAATGCTGCGATGCGTTAGTAAGACACCGCTGCTGGCAGATCCAATCGTTAGGGACGCGATCGCAAATTTTATATTTTGCCGCGTTACATCTTCAGATGCGTTTAAATATTCGATCGTGTTTTCTACTAAGCCGGCACCATTTTCCGTGCCGACGACCAAAGCCGCCTGAACGTGGCCCAATTCGATCATCGAAGCGGCTTGCAGCATGCCGTTAACCATGCCCAAGCATGCGTTGGAAGTGTCAAATACTAGGCAATCGCTTGGTAAGTCCAGTTTCGAATGAACTCGGCAAGCCGTAGCTGGTTCCAGTTGATCGCGGCAAACCGATCCATGAATTAGCATTCCAATTTGTCCAGGATCAAAGTCGGCCGCTTCAATCGTGCGTTTGGCACTTTCGATGCTCGGGTCACTTGGCAAGGTGTTCGATGGCCAAAATCGTCGCTGCAGAATCCCTGTCATCAATTCCAAACGACCCTCGGGCAGTCTTAGGCGTTGATAGACTGGCGCCAGACGCTGTTCAATTTCCGCGGTCGTAACCATAGTCGAAGGTAAAGTGTAACCGAGTGATTCGATGCAAACATTTTCAAATCGCATTTTGCAAATTCTTGATCGTTAGATGATTGAGTGTATTGTTGGTTTTTCGATCGAAATAAAACAATATCGAGGTAGCCCACCTAACACGGGGTGCCACTGGAAGGCGGGTCACCATAGGAACCACGCGTCGGCAGGCCCAAGCCAGGATGGGCGACCGATCTCGCTTAGTTCCGCTTCGGTGGGTTCGCCGGTTAGTCGAATGGGACCCTCCTTGGTCATTGCAATCGTATGTTCGAAATGAGCACTGTATTTTCGATCTGCTGTGACGATGGTCCAGCCATCACGATCCGTTTTGACTCGGTGTGTTCCCAAGTTGATCATCGGTTCAACCGCAACCACCATGCCGGGCCGCAACTGGAAATCCCCTTGCCAATGGTCAGCCAGGTAATTCGGTACATCTGGTGGTTCATGCAGTTTTTTACCTATACCGTGACCGACCAGTTCCTCAACGATACCCATCTTTTTCGCGCGAGCGACGGTTTGCATCTTTGTCGCGACTTCGCTCCAGCGTTGGCATGACTTCATGGCTTCGAAAGCGGCGATCAACGATTGGCGAGTCACCTGAATCAAGTCTTGGATATTGGCTGGAACGGTTCCAATGACATGCGTCACGGCGGCGTCGCCACACCAACCGTCTATCTTGCAGCCCGTGTCCACGCTAATAATGTCGCCGTTTCGCAGTTTGCGTTTGCCTGGGATGCCGTGAACCACTTGCTCATTAATTGAAACGCAGGTTTCTGCCGGGAAAGGCGTTTTGGATCCTGGCGGGTAGTTCAGGAACAAAGGTATTGCGTCATAGTCAATGAAAGTTTGTTTAATCTGCGCATTGATTGCTTCGGTCGTTACATCGAGCCCAATCATTGCTGCTACACGCTGGTGAGCAAGCCAAACAACGATTCCTGCTCGGCGCATTTTTTGTATTTCGCGGGTCGAGCGAAGGACTACTTTTTGATCGGACATTACTTCTTGCCACGTAGGTTGGTCAATTGGAAAATCGCGTTAGCTGGCTGCTTGTTAGGTTCATTCGTGTTCAAAAAATTATGTCAGAATCGACTGTGTTTTACGAGACCACGGATCCGTTGGGACTCGGTGTGAGAACGCTTGGCAAGTTCCGTAAATTCATTCTGGCAATCGAGGAGCGAAAAGGGGACTACGAGTGCAAATTTTCGCTATGATAGTTGCGTCCCAAATTAGAGGACTTCCGGCGAACGGGTTCAGGCAAATGCATGCAAGGTAATCTTGAAAGAGATTCAGTCGAAGCTTGCCCGTTCTTTACTGAGCCCGAAATGGTCCAGTTTGGTGCTGCGGGCGAACGCAAAAGCGAATCGTTGCGGAGTAATTTACGCCTAGGTTTTCGAAGGATCGATTGCCCCAAGGTTCCATTCAAAACAGTTCACGATCGAGGCGAAAATGACTGAATCTTTTGCAAACCCGGAATTTCCCTTCGGTGAATATCAAAAAGAAGCAAGGCTTTCTGATCAACGTCGCGCTGAGTTATTAGGGCAGTTGAAGGCTTTTTCAGCAAAGTTGGAAGCAGCAATCGCGGATCTAAGCCCGCTTCAGAAGGAGCAAACTTATCGGAAATGGACCGTCATTCAAATCGTCAACCACCTTGCCGATGCACAAATGAACTGGTTCCTGCGTTTTAAGCAGGCGTTGACGACATTGCGTCCCACGGTTGTGCCATACGATCAAGCTGACTGGGCTGAATTGGCTGACGCGTTTCTGCCGGACCTGAATGCATCACTGGCAATCATTCGCGGCGTGAATGCTCGCTGGTTTGAATTGGCCAGCTACATGCCGGGCGAGGACTTTGCCCGAGTAATGGTGCATCCTGAACATGGTGAGGAATTGACGTTGGATCATGCGCTCTCTCTGTCAACTTGGCACGGTTATCACCATTTGGCCCAAGTTGAATGGCTGCAGGCGAATATCTTCGCCAAAACTATATCTTAGCAAAGCGGAGATCGGTTTGGCTGTAAGTCATTTCATTTCAAGGGTTTATGTTGTGTTTTTCGCCGGCCGTTAGGCACAGTTTTGTAACAGATGCCACTTCTGGTGTGGAATCGGAGCGAATCGAATACTCGGCTACTGGTTTCCGGTGTCTAGGGGGGGTAAGCTACGTCGCTTTGAAATTGGATTAGCCAAGGAACGACTGGAATAGTGCCAGCGTTTGTTGCAGTGTAGTAGTGACTGGCCGAACTGAATTTTGGACAAGATTTTATGTCGTGAGAATTCAGTTCTAGCTCTTAACGGAACAGAGGCCCGATCGTGAAGATGCCTAAGATAGAGTTAAAGCAGTACAAGGAAATCTTGCTGGTTCTTCGAGCCAGGGTTCAAGGCGACGTTTCAGGATTGGCGGATTCGGCTTTGAACGAATCGGGTTTGGGAACGGCGAATTCGACGATTCCCAGCCATATCGCCGACGCTGCAAGTGATACTTACAACCAGGACAACACGCTTCGTTTGATGGACAACGAATATGTAGCGTTGCAGTTGATTGAAGACGCATTGGAACGAATCGAAGACGGTTCATTCGGACTGTGTACCGTGTGCGATGGCAAAATCACGAAGACGCGATTGAAAGTGTTGCCTTACACCCCTTACTGCATCAAGTGCGCCAGCGAATTGGAAGAGTAGTCCTTGGACTGCGTTTGATGAGCCAAACCGACTACGTGGGCAGCAAGATTACTCTTGGTCAACACGCTGCCAGACGCTCACTAGATTGGCTATTATTCGCTTGATGAGGCTTCGTAAAATGGCGTGAGGCTTCGTGAAATTGCGTGAGGCTTCGTGAAATTGCGTGAGGCTTCGTGTAATTGCGCGAGGCTTCGTGAAATTGCGTGAGG
>JBDNHU010000385.1:0-4367 GCA_041688615.1 Mariniblastus sp.
CAACACCAGGCCGTCGAGCATCAACACCGTCCAGTCAATCTGCGAAAGATCGCGACCGCGAAGTTCTTCCACAAACTGATGTCCCACTTCCTGCCACAATCGCGACACATTCGAGCGACCGGTCCCATGTGTTTCACCAACAACATCTGCGGCCTGGCGAGTGCTGACACCAGCCTTGAGTGCGGCGAGAATCGAAGCATGAAGTTCGCTTGGATCACTGGCCGATTCGTAACTCCGCAGGATCACTTCTTCGCTGCAGCCTTCGGGCGTTCTCTGCCTGACACGAGGGCGAATGATTTCTTCACGTTTGCCGTCAATCTGCGAACGTTAAAAGGTGTCAAGTACCGTTTTGGATAAATGGGCAGCCTGAAGGCAAGAACGGTACTTGACACCTTTGTTTTTCCCAAGCTGGTCCAACGCCCGCTTGTCCATCCTAGCGATCAACCGAAACAAATCGGGACACTGCCGAATTCGCTTACGAATCGACTTCGGCACCTTGTCCGCCTGAAGCAGTAACTCATCCTCGTCTGCCTTTAACTCGCTGGCCAACTTGTGGATGAACTTCTCTGATGGGTAATCACCAAAGTGTAATTTCTCGTTCTCGACCTTGCTGATGTAGGAAACACTGACGTTCATTCGTAAAGCTAGTTCCGTCTGCGTGAGCGACCCAAGGGTGCGCAACTGCCGAACGCGTCCACCGAAACCCGCTCTGCGTGTATCGACCGATCGCGTGATTTTGGTTTTCTTGCCTGACATTGCAGTTCTCCGTGAAGCACTGCCGAATGATCGGCCAGTTGTGACGCCCCTCTCATGAGCTTATGCTACTGTCACTTTCCAGTCAAACCTACGAAGCAATGCAGCTCGGGATCGGTAATCCCAAGCAGCGAGGGGGTATTTCAGCCATGGAGCTGATCGACAACATCAATACGCTATTTGGCGACGACTTGCGCCGGACGATTCGTCCCGGTGCCAAGTTGCGTATTGCTGCCTCATGCTTCTCAATCTACGCCTTTGAAGCACTTCGAGCCGAACTCGAAAAAATTGAGTCGCTGCAATTCATCTTCACTTCACCGACGTTTCTTCCGCATGATGTCACCGACAGTGGCAAAAAAGTGGCGAGGGAGTACTTTATTCCCAAAGCAGAACGAGAGCGGAACGTTTATGGAACCGAGTTTGAGATCCAACTCAAGAACAAACTTACCCAGCGAGCCATCGCGAAAGAATGTGCTGAGTGGATGAGGCGCAAGGCCCAGTTTCGTTCCAATCGCACCAAGGCTCCCATGCAGCAATTCGCCTGCGTCTCGGCAGCGCCAAAGAACACGGCCAGTGATGCGGTCTACATGCCGCTGCATGGCTTCACTGCTGTCGATCTGGGTTATCAAAAAGGCGACGCGGTATCCAACTTCATCAACAAGGGCGATGAAGCGACGTTTACCCAAACCTTCATCGGTTTGTTCGATCAAGTCTGGAACGACTCGGAGCGAATCGACGAAGTCACAGACCGACTTTGCGACCACATCGATTCGATCTATCAAGAGAACGCACCCGAACGCATCTACTTTCAGATGCTTTACAACATCTTCAGCGAATTCTTGGAGGACGTCTCCGGCGACGCACTGCCCAATGACATGACCGGGTATCAAGACACTCTCGTCTGGAACAAGTTGTTCAATTTTCAGCGAGATGGCGCGACAGGAATCATCAACAAACTAGAAACGTTCAACGGTTGCATTCTTGCGGACAGCGTCGGCCTGGGAAAAACATTCACGGCGCTCGCCGTCATTAAGTACTACGAGCTTCGCAACCGCAGCGTACTGGTTCTGTGCCCGAAACGGCTTTCGGACAATTGGCTCACCTTCAACCGCAACGTCAAAACAAACCTGTTTGCTAAGGATCGCTTCAACTACGACGTCCTTTGCCACACCGACCTTGGAAGAACCCGCGGCGAATCGTTTGGAACGCGGCTCGATCAAGTCAATTGGGGCAACTATGACCTGGTCGTCATCGACGAATCGCACAACTTCCGCAACGCCGAGGCGTTCGCCGAAAAAGAGACACGCTACGAAAAGCTCATGAACGCCGTCATACGCGCTGGTGTTCAAACCAAAGTTCTGATGCTTTCAGCAACGCCAGTCAACAACCGGTTCAACGACCTCAAGAATCAGCTCGCTCTTGCCTATGAAGGCGATACGGAATCAATCAATCGAAAGCTGGATACTTCACGCGACATCAGCGAAATCTTTCGGCGTGCCCAGCAGGCCTTCAATGCGTGGGCTAAGCTACCCGCAGACCAGCGGACCAGCGACGCGATTCTGAAAAGCCTCGACTTTGACTTCTTCAAGCTTCTCGACAGCGTCACAATCGCTCGCTCACGGCGGCACATCCAAACCTTTTACGACACTGCCGAAGTCGGCACGTTCCCCACGCGTCTACCACCGCAATCCTATCGCTGCCCGTTAACTCATCGCGGCGACGTCCCCAACCTGAACGAGATCTACAACAGCCTCGCATCGCTGACGTTGGCCGTTTATGCACCGGTTGCCTACATCCACCCCAGCCGGCTGGCGTTCTATGCCGAACAATACGACGTTGATACGCCAACAGGAAACAAATTCCGCCAGATCGACCGCGAACGCAGTTTGCAAAATCTGATGACCGTCAATCTGCTCAAACGGCTTGAGAGCAGCATTGAAGCGTTCCGAATCACGCTCTCAAAGCTACAGCGAAACCATCGTGGTCTGCTGGCCAAAATTGACGAGTTCCAGCGGACCGGCAAGTCGATGCAGGTCGCCGACGCGGGTGCCCGTTACAGCGCAGGCCCTTTTGGGGAAACTCTGTACGACGAAGACGAAGTGCTCGATCCAGGGTTTGCCGATGAAAGGGCCGTCACAACTGGCAAGGTGCAAATTCGTCTCGAAGACATGGACCTACCCTCATGGCAAGCCGACCTGCAGCGCGACCTGGCCATCATCGACGATCTTCTTGGTGAGATGCAGAAGGTCACGCCCAAAGACGACGCCAAACTGCAGCACCTTCTCGGCTACCTGAAAGACAAGTTCGCTTCGCCGATCAACGCAGGCAATCGCAAGGTGCTGATCTTCACGGCATTCGCCGACACGTCCGAGTACCTTTACGAGCACCTCGCACCCGCCGTCGCGGCCTATGCAGACGCTGCGGCCGGATCGATCAATCATAGCGGCGGTCATACCGCGACCGTATCGGGTACATTCCCGCCCCGCAGCACCATTGCCGATGCCGACGGCCGACCACGTCGCTACGACTTCCAATCACTCTTAACGCTTTTCTCGCCAAGGTCCAAAGAGAAATCGCTGATCCTGCCTAACGAGCCAGCGGAAATCGACGTTCTGATCGGCACCGATTGCATCTCCGAAGGTCAAAACCTGCAGGATTGCGATTGCGTTATCAACTACGACATCCACTGGAATCCCGTGCGAATCATTCAGCGGTTCGGGCGGGTCGACCGAATTGGATCGACGAACTCGTGCATCCAATTGGTCAACTATTGGCCCGACATCTCGCTTGATGATTACATCAACCTCAAGGAACGCGTCGAAAACCGAATGGTCATTGTCGACATGACCGCCACCGGCGACGACAACGTCCTGCTTGATGGAAACGCCGAAAACAGCGACGTCGCTTACCGCAAAGAACAACTCCGGCGATTGCAAGACGAAGTGATCGAGATGGAAGACCTCAAAACGGGTGTCTCCATTACCGATCTCGGACTCAACGATTTCCGCATGGACTTGCTTGCCTACGTTAAGGAAGCGGGCGGCGGTGATATTTCTTGCTTGGCCAACGTCCCTAATGGCATGCACAGTGTCGTACCGGCCGATCCGGCGCGAGGACTCCAGCCCGGTGTGATCTTCACGCTTCGCAATCGCCAGCTTTCCTCTGCGAAATCTAGCAGCGTCAATATCGGCGGTCACAATCGACTACATCCTTACTATCTCGTTTACGTGGCCAGCGATGGTAGCGTCGTGATCGATCACACGGAAGTCAAACGATTACTGGACCTTGCTCGCGTCGCGTGCAAAGGTCGCAGGAAGCACGTCGAAGACGTCTGCAAGCCATTCAACGACGCGACCGACGACGGACGCGATATGAAGGTCTACAGCGACCTGCTTGACACTGCGATCAGCAGTATCATCGACCGCAAAGCAGAGTCGGACGTAGACAGTCTGTTCTCGGGCGGCCCGACGACGGCGCTCGAAGGAGACATCAAAGGTCTCGACGATTTCGAGCTCATCACTTTCTTGGTCATTTATGACCCAGCGGAAGCAAATTGAAACGCGGAGGCGCGGAGTTCGCGGAGAGGGAGCGAAAGTGATGGTGGATGATGAAAC
>JBDNHU010000386.1:0-9587 GCA_041688615.1 Mariniblastus sp.
CCATGAAGTCGTCCACCGACCACTCGAGTCGCTCTATCTTTATATTCGACCTGACAACCCATCGCTTTCAGGCATTCGACAAATCCAACATCGCCCTGCAAACTACTGGTATCCAAACCAGCGACCGTTACATCGCCACCCGTGATCGCCGCAATTGCCCAAAAATAACTGGCGGCCGACGCATCGGGTTCAACTTTGTAAGTCCGCCCTTGATACTTTTGCGGACGAATTTGAAATTCGCCGGGCGTCTGCAGAACGTCTACTCCGAACGACTTCATGACCTGGCAAGTCATGTCCACATAAGGTCGAGATACCAATTCTCCTGAAACACCCAGCGTAACCGGTTCTGCTGCAAGTGGAGCGGCCATCAAGAGGCCGCTGAGAAATTGACTTGACAGATCACCCGCCACTTCGGAAAAACCGCCGGTTAACCCATCGGAATCAATCATCACGGGTGGAAATAATTGATCACGACAAGTGACGTTCGCCCCAAGTTTCCTTAACGCTTGGCCAAGATCACCGATGGGACGTTGACGCATCCTGGGGATCCCATCCAAGCGAAATTTCCCACCACAGGCAGCAAGTGCTGCTGCCAAAAAACGAATGGAAGTGCCACTGTTCTGGACAAAAATATCGAGCGGTGTCGCCACAGATGCTTTGGGCAGGGCCCCTAAACAGCCTTGAACTACCACTCGGGAAAAGTCCGATTCACACTGGATATCGATTCCAACTTTCTGCCATGCGTGAATCATGACCCGAGTGTCTTCGCTGTCCAATACATCCAACAAAGTGGTCTGGCCTTCAGCTAGCGCCGCGCATACCAGCGCCCGGTTGGTAATACTTTTAGAACCTGGCGGAGTCATCGTCCCATGCACAGGACCGCTACAAACAGGAATTTCGATCGCATCCATATCGTTCATCTAATCTCATTCACCCATAATGAAGTTCGACACGGCATTCTCCGTGCCTACATCGCCTGCCACTTGTCACCTGTCCTTGACGCCGCTCTTTCGTCCCCAGTCGCCTACCAACAAAAAAACGGATCTCCAACCGTACAGGTCAGAGATCCGTTTCAACTATTATTCACTGCCAAACGTTTTGCTTATCAAAACTATCGACCGGACTATCGACCGGACTATCGACCGGACTATCGACCGGACTATCGACCGGACTATCGACCGGACTATCGACCGGACTATCGACCAGCGCGTGGGGCAACGTGATCGCCGCTTCCACTCGCGTTGGCGGGTTCTACAAAGTTTGACTTGGCTTCAGGAATCGCGCCACCGCCGCCTCCAGCCAAAGCAACTGGAACTGCGGTCACGTCATCTTTGTTCAATTCAAAAGCGGTACTCTTGAACTTCGCGTGTTCCTTGATCTGGTCAATCACTTTACGTTCGATAATCTGATTTCGCAACGTGTCCATCTGACCAGCCCGTTCCAAACGAGCACGAACTCGACGAGGTGAATCTTGCATCGACGCTGCAATCAACGCGATCTCTGCATCATAATCGCCAGCTTCATCTTCAATTTTCTCTTCTTCAGCGATCCGTTCCAAAATGAAGTGCTCTTTCAAAGCGACTTTCGTGCGCTCCATACTGTTTTGTCGCAAATCATTCTCAAACGCGCCGATGTAGTTTTCGTTAAATCCGTTTCGACGTAATTCCAAAATCGCCCGTTCCATCTCGCGACGGCTTTGGCGTTGCAACAATTCTGGTGGTAATTGCCAATTGGCTGATTCGGTCAGCAAAGCACTGATTTGTTCGCGAATCCGACGATTCTGAGAATACTCCAGTTGGCGAACCAATTCCGCCTTGATCGCATCCCGAACGTCGCCCACGTCCTTGAACTGTTCACCAAATTGATGGATCGAATCGTCGTTCAATTCAGTAAACTCAGCTCGCTTGACATCCAAAATTTCGAACGATGCCTTTGCAGTCTTGCCGCGGCATTCAAGATTGTCAGACGATTCAGAAATGGTGGCTTCCAGTTCAAACTTTTCGCCAACTTCCTTCCCAACAACCGCTGTATCAAAGCCTTCAATTTTGCAGTCGCGGAAGCTGATGGTTGGGCGAACATCCAATTCTAATTCCGCTAAGCTGTTGACCACCACGTCATCAATGGTTACCTCGACATTGACGATCACATAACCGTTCTCTGCAACCGGTTCTTCGACTGGGATCAATGACGACTGGCCGCGAAGATAACGAACCGCTTGGGTGTCGATCTCTTCGGCGTTGAATTCATGTTCAGGACGTTCAAGTTCCAGCCCCTTCCACTTGGGAAGATCAAATTCTGGGCGAACCTCAATGTTAAATTCGAATTGCAATGGCTTATCGCCATCCACTTCCACGGCATCAAAGTCAAAGTCTGGTTCGCCAATCGCCGAAAACAATTCTTCGTCGCTGATTTGCGTCAAGCTGTCCATCAACAGCGAACCTTTGACCTGTTCGGCAACCGATTTGCGGAACTTGCTTTCGATCAATTTTCGTGGAGCCTTGCCAGGGCGAAAGCCTGGAACTTCAGCACGAGGCACCAATGTGTCGAATTGACGCTGAAAATAGCGATCCACATCTTCAACGGGAATCGTCACAATGACATGCCGTGAGCAATCACTGGTCTTTTCAACCTGTACGTCTAAATTCAACTTTTGGACTTCATCGCCGGCGGCGACTTCCACAGTTTCGTTTTCCTGACTTGCCATTACTTTGGCTTTCCCTCTACAAACGCAATAGTTCGTTCGTCAATTCAAATTCGAAGTTGCCTTGCCCAACCAATAACATCGTTTGAGCTATAAATACCCAGTCATTGAACTAGGTTAATCAATTAAATCATCGCCCTGAAACTAATCACCCGCAAACTAATCACCCGCAAACTAATCACCCGCAAACTAATCAGCCATAAAGCAATCAGCCATAAAGCAATAAGCCAGTGACTTGACGGACCGATTCGTGGCGAAATCTCGTAGTTCGACTCGAAGTTTCACTCGGCTAATCCCAAGTTTCAACCAGCTGAGCCCAAAGTTGGCGACAGATCACCCGTCCCAACAACCTTCGGTCAGACGTTCAGGCCCGTTAATATAACGACTTTTAGCGGTTTTTGACTAGGTAGTAAAACAAATTCATGGGCTAAATGCCAGCAAAAGGGCACTCCTTGAGCATCTTGAATCGTTTTCCGGCCCTTTTTCAACACAAGAAACCGCCAACTTCAGCAATTTCCAGAGATCGCCCAAAAAACTACCTGCCTAGAAAATCTTCGCCACGGTCGATTCTTCGGGCATATTTCCGAAGGCAATTCCCAAGACTTCCGCCGATCCAGCGCCACTATCAGCATCACGAACCGACCCATTTTGGCATCCCCTTGCCGGTTCAGCATAGCCCACCGGGCACGGCTAGTTCAGCATAGCTAAGCTAAATCGTCCAGGCTGGCCGGTTCTACCAGACCGCCAAATTTTCGGTTGCGGTTAGCATAATCGCGAATCGCTTCATGCAAATCTTCTTGACCAAAATCCGGCCAACAGCGCTGAGTCACCCAGATCTCAGAATAGCTAATCTGCCACAAGAGGTAGTTGCTGACCCGCATTTCTCCAGCCGTTCGGATCAGCAAATCGGGATCCGGAAGCTCGGAAGTGTACAGGTGATCGCTGATGGTTCGCTCACTGATGTCCCCGACTTCGATTTCGCCGTTCTTCGCTTTCTGAGCAATCAAACGACACGCGTCCAAGATCTCTTGCCGACTACCGTAGTTGATGGCCAAACACAACTGCAACCCAGAATTGTTCTCGGTCAATCGTTTGGTCTCTTCCATCTCGGTCCAAACTTGTTCGGGGATGCCCGTCTTTCTTCCTAAGACCCGCAAGCGAATATTATGTTTGGCCAAGCGGTCTCGTTCTTCGATCATGTAATGCTGCAACAAATGCATCAAGAACTGCAGCTCCGATTCGGGCCGTTTCCAGTTCTCATTTGACAAGCAATAAAGCGTCAAATTGCCAATGCCCAACCGAGCACATTCTTCGATGATCTTTTGAACCGAGATCGAACCGCGACGATGACCTTCGCTTCGCGGCAACCCTTGGCTTTGAGCCCATCGTCCATTGCCATCCATAATGATCGCAATGTGATCAGGCCACCGCTGCGGATCCGGCAGATCCAATTTTGCAAGTTCAGTGTTGCTCATGGCGAACATTCGGAAATCTTAAAACGTGACAGAAGCGGTTTGAACAATCGCCGACAACCCAAGTTGTCGCCCGACCATTGTAGCACTTTTCCCAAGTGCCCATTACGCTACCCAGCCCAACGCTCCCAATAACTTGTTCCACAATCCGATGAAGATCCAAAACAACGTCGGATGGGACGATTGGCAACTAGTCAGCCAACGGGCAGTGAATCGTTTGCGCTCGATCCGGCCCAATCGATATCCATTCAACTGGCTGACCCACCAATTCACTCACTCGCTTGACATACGCTTGAGCATTGGCTGGCAAATCGTCCCAGCTACGAGCTCCCGTGATATCTTCGCTCCACCCAGCGATCATTTCATAACAAGGCTTGGCCTGCCGTAAATCGTCGACATGGCTGGGGAAACCAGGAAACGGATGATCCCCGACCTGGTACGAAGTACAAATTTTCAGCTCTTCAAATCCGCTCAACACATCTAGCATCATCAACGCGATCGATCGAACTCCACTTAGACGGGCGGTATAACGCACGGCTACCGTATCCAACCAGCCGCATCGCCGTGGACGCCCAGTGGTGGTTCCGTATTCGTTCCCCTGTTTGCGAATTTTTTCGCCCGTAGCATCTTCTAATTCAGTCACCATCGGGCCGCCACCCACTCGGGTGCTGTAGGCCTTGACCACGCCGACCACTTTATCGACCCAGCGAGGCGGAACGCCCGAACCACCGCAAATCCCAACACCCGAACTGTTACTGCTGGTCACAAAAGGAAATGTTCCGTGATCGATGTCCAAGAGCGCACCCTGAGCACCCTCGAACAGCACCCGCTTACCTGATTCAAACGCTGTTAACAGCATTTCGGTCGTGTCGGTGATCATCGGCCCCAACTTCGATGCATACTGCAAATATTCCGCAGTAATTTCACCTGCATTCAGCGATGCCGGATCAAAGTCAGAATCGATCGCTTGCAACACCTTGGTTTTCGCCTGACAGATCTTGGCAATTCGTTTTTCTAATCCCGGACGCAATAAATCGCCCAAACGAATCGCGTACGTCCGACCTACCTTGTCACGATAACATGGGCCAATCCCACGCAGCGTGGTTCCAATGTTGTCTTCCTTGCCACTTAAACGATCAGCCGCCCGGTCCTCTTCGACATGCCATGGCATCACCACATGCGATCGGTCACTCAACCATAAACGACCTTCGTAACTTACGCCCTGCGAAGATAACGAATCCAGTTCGCCCAGAATCGTCTTGGGATTAGTTACCACCCCGGGCGCCACTACCGCAATCACGTGCGAATGGACGATGCCGCTTGGTAAGTGGTGCAACTTGTAGATCTTGTCCCCAACAACAACGGTGTGCCCAGCGTTTGCCCCCCCCTGGTAGCGAACCACATAATCCTGCTGGGCAGCAAACAAGTCAACCAACTTGCCTTTGGCTTCGTCGCCCCACTGCAATCCAATTACTGATAGACCGGCCACCCGATATTCCTTCGCAAAACTTCGTAAATTCGATATAAGAAACGATCGCAATCCGATCGGTGCTTTCTTCGGAAGCGCAGCCAGCCAATCTACGGTTTGCCAACAACTTTGGTCAACGCCCCAGACCGTCACTCGACGCCCGGCATCGCCACCAAAGTACCGGATCTACCGCATCAACAGGCATTTCAAGCACTATTTTGCCCCATCATTTCAAACCTAACACTCGCCAGCTTGGCCGAAAAACCCATCTAACCGCCAAAACCCAGCCAATGAACTTGCCTAAATCCCTTTCTGCCCAACCGTTGCAGAGCCTGCGCTGATTCGCAACCTATCAATAGAAACTGCGCCTCGCCCTTCCCGAACTCGACCCTCCAGCCGATCGCACCTTGGAATGGCCCACGGAAAGGCCAAAAGTCCGCTGTTTCTGGTTACCGATTCTTTTCGCACGGAATTCAATCGTCATGCTTACTGTAGTTCTAGATCAATGGGAAGTTTTATTGCAATTGCACGCCCAGCAACAAACATGGCAGCAGCGTTGGGACGACGCCCAAGAAAAGTTCCAGTCAGCCCTAGCCCAATTACCAACCCAAGACGCAAATCGATTAAAAAATCTACTCGCCATTGCGATGCCCTCCGGCCAGTCCTTCCCGCTTTCATTCGGAGTTGACAATTCTAACGCCGCGTCGACCGTCGGCAATTCAACGGTCGCTGGAGAACCACTAACCGAATCCTCGATCGAACCTTCTACCGTTTCAGCGGACTTGGAATCCATAGCGTGCCTGCAGTGCCATTCGGATTCAATCGACTGCGCGTGCAGTTCAAACGCTCGAACAGCAGAAGCAAATATTTATCTGACACCCAAACAACTCAAGGAAACCAACTCAAGCGTTCTAGAAGCTGAAGAATTAAAAACCAACACGCCTGACACCTCAACGGTGGACGAACTGGATCAGGAAACCGATGGCCGTCTGGTAGACCCTGAAACGACGCCAGAACCGGGAACCCATGACAATCTTGAATGTGACGCGAACCAGTCGATTGCAACAACACCACCAACAACAACACCAACACCGCTAACAACAACACTAACGGATGGACAAGCGGTCGCGATTGACCCACAGACCGGCCAGGTTTGGGAAGCAGTTGAACCGACCGTCGCCACTGAACAGGCGACCACACCAATCGAAGTATCTTCAATCGAAGTATCTTCAATCGAAGTATCTTCAATCGACGTCTCTTCAATCGACGTAGCAGCCACCGATGTTGAACCAGCGTCCGAAACACAGACGGAAGTCGCTTGCCTAGATCAAATCCCAGCAGTAGCAGCAGACCCAAAATCACAGGCAGCCCAAGAATCGCTCGAAGCAACGCAGGCGATCAAGAACGAACCCGAACTTGAATTACAAGTAGACTCCGGAACCGAATCCGAATCCGTCGAAGCCACAATCGCAAATTGCCAGGTTGACACCGATAGCCAACCAGCGGAATCGCCGACAGGCGAGACTTTAGATGAGACCCAAGAAACGCACGCCATGCCCTGTGAATCCAAGGGGTCTTGTGAATCCAAGGGGTCTTGTGAATCCAAGGAGTCTTGTGATTCCGAGCATGAACTATTTGCCCAAATGCAAGCGACTTTGGATGCAGAAGCAGTAGACAATGAAGCAGCAGACCCAAACGATGCTGCGGAAGAAACGCTTGAAGCATCAACGATCCGGGCGACCAGCGAGCGTCGCGAATCAATCAACGCAGAACACGCGAAAATTGACCCCATCCAACTGGACGACGCAGACACCCGAGCGACGTTAGATTCTGAAGCCCTGTCAGACTCCCCCAACCATGACAGCACACCGGTTCTGGCAACTGCAGAACCGACGAGTGATCTAGCGAACGCCCCAGCGTTGGAACCCGTCAACCAAGCTGACTCGATCCAACCATCCTGTGATGCGAACACCGAAGTTCAGACGCCTGAACCAACTCAAGCTCAGACCGTTCACGCGGAAGTCGCGAACGAAGAAACAGTACCAACCGCTTCGCCTCGGGCTTCAAACCCAAGAGCAAACACCCAAACCCAAGCAAACATCAAGGTCACTGTCGATTCAGAAGCACTCGCCGACTTGGACTGCCAAGACAGCCAATCCCTAATCGAAGCAACACTTGATAAGGTTTGCCAGGGCGTAAAACAAGCATCCGCCGATATTTCGCCCGCAGAACCAACTGAGACCGCAGATGCCCAGCTAGACAATAGGAAGTCGGTAGAACCGGAGGGTGAGGCCGGAGTTGAGCAGGCTGCAAGTCAGCCCGAAGCCTTGTCCACATCGGCCCAGGCCCCAGAATCAGACGACACATCGCTTGCAGCTGAAGCGATCGAACCGTTAACGGCTCAAGCAATTGCCAACACGCCCCTGGCCCAAGCGATCAAAGAACCTGTTGCGACCGCCCAAGCCGCAAACAACAACAACAACAACAACAACAACAACAACAACAACAACAACAACAACGACAACAACGACCTGCCGGCCGAACAACAGTTGGCCAACGAACTCGAAGAATTACAGCAATGGGCCATTCAAACCATCGGTGACGGTATCCCAGAGAACGAACTTTTCAAAAAATTACGTACCGCTCGCAAGGCTGCGTTGTCGCAAGAATTAGTGCGAATGATTAGCGAAGACACGATCATTGGTCGAAACGATGACAATCATGTCATCGTAAAAGACGAATAGTCCACTTTGGGTCCGGACAATGCGGTTGCATCGCATCGTCCGGAAAACAGCTGTCCCAACGTGTAGTGGATCTTGTGAAAGATCGGTAAGCGCCCATGATGGTCAGTCTCCCGACTTCTCGACCCGCTCGCCCCGGTGCGCATCGCGGCCGTGGATGCCCGATGCATTTTGACCGTGGAATAGGCTTCCAAGGCTAATGGTAGGACTCAGTTCTGCATTTCAAAATTGTCCTTCTGCGACACAAGTCTTGTACATGCATAACTTTGCGAGAATTTTCCCTTCAAAACCCAGTAGAATGTTCAGCGTTCTGCATATTCTGCCAGCTTGACCCCGTAAATTCTGGTCAGCGATTAAGTGAGAACTTTATTTTGAAACTAGGCGGATTGACACCACAAAAGCCTTGACTCAAGGTCAATGATATAGAGAATTGAAAAAGCAAATCCACAACGGATATGCAACCGTCTGTATACTCTATGCTACCCCGCTCATGCCCAAGCCAACGAAAATCTGCAAGCGATGCGACGTCGAACGGCCGAAGGGAAAATTTGTTTCTCGATTTGGATTCGCCAATTCTAAAGGACACCTCTGCCGCAATTGCTGGGAAGCCAAACAGAAGGACGAGGTTCGCGAACTAATGGACGGCCGCGTATCATGCCTTTATTGCGGAACCGACATCCCACGAGCTCGCGACTACAACGAATCCGGCATCGTAACGAAAACACACGTACACACACATGGACCCAATCTCGCGTGGCGGCTACGATCCGTTTACCTACGATCTTGAAATTAATGATTTCACCAAGGACACTTCAAGGAATATCGCTTTTTGCTGCTCTGGTTGCAACCTCAAGAAATCGGATATGCTTTTCGTTCAATGGCTGACGCTGATTCCAGCAGAGAACCGAATACTGGCGCGCAAGGTTTATCGTGACAAGAACGGATTCGAACCCGAAGCATTCACCCCGCAGGACAACCAGCCAATTGAATTTGTTGTATATATCGACACTGAAACCCCAACGAAAGACGAGAGAGAAATCGGGTAAGGATGCGCATCTCGGGGCACCCTCCCCACACCACCGGACATGCGGATCCGCACCCGGTGGTTGAACGAAGATGAGCAAGCTCTGCCCATAATGTCTTGAGACTCAAGACTCCTTGATCCGCTAACCAAGCGTTCGTCATTCCAACACCACTTGCGATCG
>JBDNHU010000387.1:0-3614 GCA_041688615.1 Mariniblastus sp.
AACACTGTGGAAAGCCCAACACTGTGGAAAGCCCAACACGGTGGAACCGTGCCTAGTCCTTCACGATTGCGACCAAGTTCACGACTGTCACTACTTTCACCCCAGCGACCGCTCTTACCAGAGCCCAAAGCGGTATTCAAGCTGGTTTTGAGCGGATTTCCAGTGCGGCCGGCTCACTTGAGCCGTGATCATTCTAACCGCTAATTGGCTTTTGAAATAGGCTTCCCATTCGTCAAAAATTCCAAGTCCCGCGGACCATAATTCTCAACCCCGCCCCGACTTGGTTGCGTTTGGCGGTGTCAGTTGCGGTTAGCGGCATCAAGGGTGCGATCTAAACCCAATCGCAATCGGCAAAGATCAAAAAGATTCCAGGCCGTGATCTAAAGTGGTTAATCGCGGTAGGATCGTATGGCAGGCTCGGTTTTCACTGAAATTGGTAAAGTTAAACATTGAGGGTTAGTTGATACATAACAGGTAGCTTTTTTCTGGATAGTGAACCCGTTACCATGTGTTCAGGACACGGTGCCAAAACGCTTGGCATTAAGGTGGAAATTTATCAGGAAATTTGAATGACAACGACGGCGGACAGTCAGTTGATTACCCAATTGATCGATAACGTAGGTCAAGTGGTCTTAGGCAAACGCGATGTAGTAGAGTTATGCATGGTGGCATTGGTCGCGGGTGAACACATTCTTTTGGAAGACGTGCCTGGCGTGGGTAAGACTTCTTTGGGACGAGCGTTATCAAAGAGTGTTTCGGGATCGTTCGCACGCATTCAATTTACACCCGATCTATTGCCTGCTGACATTGTTGGCAGTTCCACCTTCAACAGCGGCGAAAATCGTTTTGATTTTCATCCCGGTCCCATCTTCAACAATTTTGTGTTGGGTGACGAAATCAATCGCGCTCCACCGCGGACTCAGGCAGCGTTGCTCGAAGCGATGAGTGATCGCCAAGTATCGATCGACGGTGAGACTCGTGATCTTGAAGCGCCGTTCATGGTCATCGCGACGCAGAACCCTTTCGAATTCGAGGGCACTTATTCGCTACCCGAAAGTCAATTGGATCGGTTTTTGTTGCGGATCAGTGTCGGCTATCCCGATCGTGATGCGGAGATGCAAATTTTGGAGTCGCATCGCAATGCATCACCGGTGAATGACCTGCCGAGTGTATTGACCACGCAACAGGTGATCGAGATCCAGCGTGCGGCGCGTGAAATTCGCGTCGAAAATTCGCTGAAACAATATCTGTTAGAATTGGTACATCGGACGCGCGATTCGCGGCACCTACGAGTCGGCGTCAGCACTCGAGGGGCAATTCAACTGTACCATGCGTCTCAGGCTAGGGCGATGATCAACGGTCGCGATTTTGTGACTCCCGACGACATCAAGTCATTGGCGGTTCCAACATTGTCTCACCGGGTTTTAATGGCTTCGGGCGGCAGTGCGGGCAACAATCGGAAGTTGGGGGAAGAAATTTTGGCGGGCATCGTCGACGAGGTCCCGATCCCGTAGCTTCGTCCGCCACTCACGTGCCGTCACCGTTAGAATGCACCTGATCCGGATGAGAGAACCGGGCGGACGGTTGGGGCGGAGAAAATCGTCCGTCGGAAGGTTGAACTCGAGTAATTTATGGCAGCGGATCAGATTGCGAAGGGTCAAGTTTACAGATTGGTAACAAATCCATGAGACTAAGTCGTCGTTCAGTCGTCACTCGCGAAGGCTGGTACTATCTATTCATACTGGCATTTGTTGTCTTTGGATCCCTGTTACGGCATATCGATTTGTTGGTGGGGCTAAGCGCCATCCTGGCGGTGGCGATGCTGTTGAATTGGCGGATGACCAAAGCATCGTTGCGACAAGTTTGGTTCCAACGGCGCGAAAAGGAAGCGGTTTGGTGCAATCAGCCAACGGTTTTCGAAGTCGAAGTTGAAAACGGTCGCAGGCAATTAAGTTCTTTTTCTGTGATGGTTAGTCAGGACTTCCGACCCAAACGATTGCTAAGTCAGCAGCGACGCGATTTTAATTTTTTTGAACGGATCGTTCGCTGGTTTCAGGGTTCGTCAATCAAGAATTATGTTTTGTTGGATTCGGTTCATGTCGAAGAATGTCGCATCGCCCAGCAAACGTTAGAATTTCGCGATCGCGGCGAGTATGAAATGGGGCCGCTGATCATTTCGACTCACTTTCCATTGGGCCTGGTGCGACGCGAATTAACCGATTCGCAACGACTGCCATTGTTCGTAGGCCCAGCGTTGGGGAAACTTAGCTACGGCTGGGTGGATCGAATGTTGGGGCTGGGTTGGCAGGATGCGTCCGGTGGTACAACTGCCAGAAGCGGTGACGAATTCTTTAGCTTGCGGCCATTCGTGTCGGGTGATTCTAGGCGTTGGATTCACTGGCGAGCCAGTGCTAGGCATGGATCGATGCTGGTTCGCCAGTTTCAAAGAAGTCAATCCAAAGCGTTCTCGATGGTGGTCGACCTGTTCGCGTTGCAAGACGATCAACCCGAGCAAACGCAGGGAAGTTGGGATCGGCCAAACCTAGTTGCAGAAAATCTCACTCCCGCCCATTCCCAAGCGTTAGACGCAGACCGCAGCCAACGCTGGGCAGACGGCCAGGCGGCAAATAGTCCAGCGGGTGGTCATTCGGTACTAAGCGACCAAACAACCGAGGACATTTTGCGAATCCTGGCAACGATCTCGGATTCGGTATACGCGGGACAGGCGGACACGGCCAGTTTGTACTTGGTAAGTGATCAGGTATACGAGATCGCTTTTCCGTGCACCCAAACGCAATGGAACGCGTGGCATCAAAGTTTATCGACGGTTTCGGCAACGACCGATCCGCTGGCCTTTTTCCGCTTCCTGAAATCGCAAGGTGATCGCATTGGTCTTTCTGGTATGGGCAACGCTTCACCTGTCGTTGTTTTGTCGCCGCGGACGTTAGATGAATTTGCCAGCGAAGTTCAATTCGCTCAAACTGGGCAGACTCAGCAAGCGAACTTAGCCCGAACACCCGACGGGAATTCGCCCGGCGAAGAGCCTGCGAACCCCAACCCACAGAGTGGCTTAACGGGATCGTCTGCCAGCGAAAATTCACCCGACGATCAATCACCGTTCGAATATTCAGCTCAGGACTTTTGGCAGATCCAACGACAGATTCGTACTTGGTTGACGCCAGGGGATAGTCGTTTGACCTGCTGGTACTTGGACGCCCCAAAGTGGCAAGATTCCGATCGGCTAGAAACAACCCAGTATGCTAACACTGCGAACTTGGTGGAGAAGGCCGCGCCCAATGGCGATCAACCACCGGACAAACAAAATTCCCCGGCGACGGTCGCAGGTCAAGCATAGCTGAAGTTTTGGTGGCAGGGTCGTTTGGTGGCAGGGTCGACAGCGGAATAGAATTCAGACATGGCCCATCGGTTGGCAGCAAAGGAATGGAAGCATGAAACAAGTCGCGGCGCTGGTTCAAATTTTGGTCTGTTTGATGATCATGCTCAATGGCGTGCTTCTGGTGATGACCCGTGTTGAATACTGGCCAAGCATTCTGTTGATCATCTTGCCGGTAATTCAATGCATGGTGGTTGATCGTAAACGCTGGTACGAATTG
>JBDNHU010000388.1:0-1169 GCA_041688615.1 Mariniblastus sp.
ATGGATTCGGTCAACATGGATTCGGTCAACGCTAATTCGGTCGCCTTGATTCAGCCAACTCGCCCCACGAACCCGTTTCGCAAGCCCACCCGTTTTGCAAGCGCACCCGTTTTGCAAGCCCAGAGGGTCCCGTCCCAGCGACCTTCATCCTCCGGGACAGAAACGGCAAGCTCGCCCTAAAAGCCCATCGCTGCGGCATTTTCCATCGTGTCCAAACGCTTGGAATCGGCGAAATTACAAATATTATCTCTCGCGTCTCTGGAAAGGACAGGGGCCGACGGATTTGACCAATCCAAGCCACCATAAAGCTCATCTAAACCACAGGTGATGATCTGAAACTTGCCTTCGGCATAAAAATTACTGCCAAAACCCAACGGACTGACTAGATTCACTTCACCTACATTAACGGTCTTATAAGTTGGCGGAGAAGTGGCAGAGTTCAGTAAAAAAGGTGCAAACAAAGTATTCGACGATGCACCGTTCGGCAAAGCCGTGTCTACAAAGTAGATGACCGGACGAGTCGTGTAGGCTTGTACGGCGGAACGAAGGAACGATGGCACTTCCAAGTTGAAAGCCGATAGGCCAGCACCGTTAGGGCCATTGGCGTTATTGCTCCAGTATCCCAGTGGATCAATGTCCAAAGTCGAGCCGAAATCGTAAAACGACAGCGGCTTGAAATTCTGCAAACGGACCGCGTAATTATTCTCTGACGCTGCATTGCTAGCGGGCAATTCCACCGATCGGCGACAAGCTTCTGATAGCGGATAAACCTTGCTGTCGCTAAGCCCTCCACCTAACCAAAAGTTAAGTGCGTTGGTTGGATTCAAATACTGACCTCGCTGCCTGTACCAAGCCACAATCGGCAACTCATTGCCTGGGAACACGCCCGGGGCAGCCTGAAATTCGCGATGATTGGGTGCAATCTTTTGCAAAAGCGGGCCGTAACGCTGAATCAAATCGATCGCTAATGTCGAAGACGATGGATTAACCCAACCAATCATGCTGTTGTCATAATATTGATCCGGCGGATAGACGCCCATCTCATTTCGGAACGTTTCCACCGCCGTGTTCAACTGCGACACTCGAGTCGTGATGGCGAATTCATTGGACGTCCGGACCGCCATCATGACCGCTGGAATCGATAGACCCGCGATGATGGTAATGATCGC
>JBDNHU010000050.1:0-3731 GCA_041688615.1 Mariniblastus sp.
CGACAGCGGTGCCAACAATACGTTGATCTCCACCGTTGGGATCTTTAGACAATTCCGTTTGAGAAAAGAAAGCAGCGGTTTCGTAATACTGATCCTGAGTCCAACGTTCGAAAGGATGATCGTGGCACTTATTGCAATTAAACCGCGTTGCCAAGAACAAGTGTGTCGTGTTCTCCATGATCAAATCAGGTTCACGCAAAATCTTGAAATAAGACGCGGCCGGGTTCTGTTTAGTTGACCCCGTCGCGGTCATGATCTGATGAACGAATTTATCGTAAGGCGTATTTTGTTGTACCTGTTGACGAATCCAAGCGTGAAACGCCGTCGCACCTTCGCGCCCCAGAAACTTACCATTAACTTGCAACAAGTCCGACCATTTGTTTGTCCAATGGTCAACAAATTCTTCACAGCCAATCAAGCGATCCACCAATTCATCACGCTTAACCTTAGTGTCACGTGCATCGGACACAAATGCTTCTGTGACCTCGACCGAGGGCGGCATACCAGTCAAGTCTAAATACAATCGACGAACATATTCATTATCAGAACATAAATCGGAAGGTTGAATTTTCATCCGTTGCCATTTTTCGGCAACCAGTTGATCCACTTGGTTAAACGATTCAGGCTGTTGCCAAACAAAGTCACTTCGATCGCCCATCACGGTTAGGGTCGTGGCCACATAGGCACCGTCGTAACGCGCCAATACTGCGGTTTCCCCTCGGCGGACAGCTTTGACCAGTCCCTGCGGTGATATCGTCGCAACTTCCAAGTTCGCACTTTCAACAAACGCTTCTCTGGTCACATCGCGCTGGCTTCCGTCTTGGTAAAACGCAATGACTCGCATTTGTTGCAAACTGTCTGCCGCATCTAAAACCGGATTCTTGGGCTGAATTTCCACATGTTGCACTCGGATCGGCTGACTCTCCAAGCTCGCGCCATCTGAGATCCACTGTCGAACCATCGAATAATATTTGGAATCGGCGGCAAAAACTTGACCGCCTGCATGTTCCACTTCAGACGATGCCTTCAACAACATTAAACTCAAGTCCGGCGATGCAATGTTCACTCGGCGACTTGAGAGATCGTCCGTCAAACTTCGCAGGTCAAAAATTGGATCATAACCACGGAGTGAAAGTTTAAAACCTTTCTTACCATCTGCCGAACCATGACAAGTGCCTGCATTACAACCAACACGGGTCAACATCGGTTCAATATCGCGAACAAATTGCAGACGCGTCGAATCGTAGTTCACCACAAGCGGAACTTGAGTCGTTTTCCCAGCAACCGAAACCTTCAACTGTCCACTCCCAGCGGCCAAAGGTTGCAGCAAGCCTCCGCCGTCCACTTGGCAAAAATCAGGTGCTTGAAAACTGGCAATTTGGGTCACGTCTATCAGCGAACCATCCTTTCGAACGCCCATTACAACCAATTGCGCGTAATCAATTGGCGAAGCAAGATTAATCATCGCAGGCATCACTTGCACGGAATCGATTGCCGCAAGATCCGCCAGGGAGCCAACTGGCGGCGTTGGCGATTCAGCGATCGGTAGATTCCAATGGGGCGTAAACAAACCATCAGCCACTTTGGCATCAGCCAGCGTAATGGGTGAAAATTCAGTCAATATTGCGCCGCTATCTGAGTCAATCTTTTTCAATTGACCATCGGCACCGCCTGCAATGAGTACCTTTCCAGAACGATCAAAATCTAAAGCGTAAATCCCGCAAGTTGGAAACGACACACTGGAAATCAATTGAATATCTTTGGTAACGTAGTCTTCAACTTTCTTGTGTTCGTCGCCCGTTCGAGAACTTACCACTTTGGCCATCACCGCTTTCACATCTTCAGGCAAAGTCGTGTCAAAATCGTAGCCGTACACTCGGATTTCGCCGGCGCCATCCAAACTGGTCCCCACTGCGAAGCGTTTTCCATCATCGGAAATGCTAACCGCTTGAATTCGTCCAGCGATTGCAGGAAAGCGACGAATTAGATTTGCGTCATCGCCAATGACTCGATTGGTCTGCCGAAAAATGCGATACAATTTGGGAGTTCCATCAGCGCCGCCGATCAGCACTTCGTCGCGACTGGGGTGGCGCGCGACCGCCGCAATTCCACCTTTCAAAATTCCTGGTGTAATCGATGTTATATTATCAACAAAGCGCTCGGTCGCGACTTCCGTTAACTTGCAGGCCATGTCACGCCCGACGGTAACCAGATGCGATCCCTCTTTGGAAAACACCGTATCCCGAACCCAATCTTCTGATGCGTTCTGAAACAGGACTTGCTTGCCACTGGCTGCTTCGATCGCTCGCACACTAGTGTCAGTAGCACCAAAGGCGACCTTCGTTCCATCGGGAGACCAACTAACCCCGAATAGGGTGTCCGAGGTAATCATTTGCGAAAGTAATTGCTGCCCTGAAGCCACATCCCATATTTGAAGTTCACCAAATTCGGCAGGGCCACCACCAACAACCGCCAAGCGTTGCGAATCGGGAGAAAATTTTAGAGACTCAATTCGTGGCGACAATCCGATCAAGCGTCGACTAAGTTCAAGCGTAGATGCATCCAATAAATACACTTCATGAACTGCCGCAACCGCCAAAAACTGACCGTCGGACGAAAGATCCAATGAAGTCACCACCGGACGGCGACTGTAAGTCGGAACCGGATGTTGGACATCATCGGACGGTGCGGCCTTGGCTTCACCTTCATCTTGCCGCAGGCAACCCTGTACATAGGAAGTACTAGATTGTGAAGCGAAAGCTATCGCGATCCCCAATAACATCATCCAACAACGATAGAATTCAATACGAAATCGGCGAGTGGATTGGTGGTGCATATGCGTAACCTTAATGCAGTCTAAGGAACCAGGATTTCAAATTGGAAAATGAACCATCCATTTTGAATCATGCTCTAAGGGATAGAGCGTAGGGCGGGCCAACGCAAATCGAAGATTCACGCAGGGCGGTGGGAATTAACTTCGTGGGAATTAACTTCGTGGGCAATGAACTTCGTGGGCAATGAACTTCGTGGGCAATGAACTTCGTGGGCAATGAACTTCGTGGGCAATGAACTAGCGGGAAACGAACGATTCGTGCCTGCCGCGAACAGTAGCTACCTCCATCCAATGACGTTTCACTTCGATTAGCCAAATTTGAACGCTTGCAACTTGCAAGCCCGTTTGTTCGGCACCCGCCAGCGACAAAGAACCAATGCCGTCGACAAAGAACCAATGCCGTCGGTATCAAACCAGTGCGGGTTTAGGCCAAGCAGCTTTCACAACCTGAAATACCAACAGCAGCCTGATTCCCTTAATCTTCGTCGATAAACCAGCGGCAAGCAAGCAGAAGTAACGCCCAAAGGTGATTTTCAACACCATTAACCATCAATCCGGGGCAAGGAAACCACTTTATGACCCAACTTTAGCCCAAGTGCGACGGTTTTCTAACATTTCATACCGGCAAATCATTGTTAATCTCCCGCTTCTGCTTCGAACAACCACAACCAATACTGGCCATTAAAACCAACCAGACCTGCTGGGTCGAAAGCAGATTCGGCAACCTGAGAAGATTGAAGTATCAGTGCCTTAATGAACGCAAGCTGGAACGCCGCAAATAAAGAAATTTCGGGTGAGGTCATCTCAAACTGCGAAAACCGAAACGTTCTAAAATGAGACTTCGTCGGAAACTATTCGAGCCCAATTCAATCGCTCGGCAATTATCATCAGCCAGTGC
>JBDNHU010000389.1:0-4938 GCA_041688615.1 Mariniblastus sp.
AGAGCATTGGCATTGGACGAATGCGGTGGCAGGTCATCGATGGAATACGAGGAATACGAGGAATACGAGGAATACGAGGAATACGAGGAATACGAGGAATACGAGGAATACGAGGAATACGAGGAATACGAGGAATACGAGGAATACGAGGAATACGAGGAATCTGGAATGAAGAATGATTCGGCTTTGCCGACCGACTCGCAATCCGTGGAAGAATCTGGCACTCAGGCATCCCAAGTGTCAAAACCGCCGGTTGCCGTAGAGATTGAATTTGATTGCATTCCACTGCGATCAGTTTCTCGATTCGACGTTCCGATGGATGCGAGTCCAGGTTTGGAACGATTGGCGACTCGGTTGCGGGATTGTGCGCAAAAGCATGGAACTCATAACGCCTATTTTTTGGCGCGGGGTCTGTGTACGTTCGGTCTCACCAATGACCCGCTGATCGGTCAGTTGCAATTTCGCTTTGACGGAGCGGTCGTGACCGATGAAAAAGACGAACGAACCAAGACGGCCGACTTGCAAGTTTCGCTGAAATCAGAAACGTGTAATTGGTTGAACCAGTCGATTGTCGAATGGTTCGAGCAAACGGTTTGCCGAGCAGTGGAAGTAGAATTTGACAAATATATTCAAGCCGGTGATTTGGCGAAGACCCATAAAAGGCTGGCTGAAATTGAACAACGCGAGAAAGATTCTGGCGGATATTTAGGGATGTATCTATGAGTCGAACATTGATTCGCGGCGCAACGGTGGTTTCATCGGTTGATGCCAAGCAGCACGACGTGCTAATCGACGGTCGTAAGATTTTGGACATCGACCCACCGTCCAATGTGGAGGTCGATCAAGTTATTGACGCCACAGGTTTGCATTTGTTGCCTGGGGTGATCGATGACCAAGTGCATTTTCGGCAACCAGGTTTGGAGCACAAGGAAGATCTAGCCCACGCGACTCGAGCGTGCGCTAAAGGCGGTGTCACTTCGTTCTTGGAGATGCCTAACACCAATCCGAACACGATTACGGTGGACCGGTTGCATCAGAAATTGGAGATGGCAGCTTCGGTTTGTTTGGTGAATTATGGATTCTATATTGGGGCCACACCTAACAATCTTGATCAATTGAAGCAGGCCCAGCGAACGCCAGGCATCAAGATCTTTATTGGTAGCAGCACGGGTGATCTATTGGTGGATCAGCAAGAGGCATTGGAGGCGATTTTTGCAGAGACAACGTTACCATTGACCGCACACTGTGAAGACGAAACCACGGTTCAGGCCAATGCCCAGCGTTATCAGGGGATCGAAGACGTCGCCGTGCATTCAAAAATTCGCGATCACCAGGCGGCTATCATCGCAACACGGCGAGCGATTGATTTGGCGAAGCGACACCGCCATCGTTTTCATGTACTGCACGTTTCTACCGCGGCGGAGATTGCCGAGATTCGTAATCACGGCAATTTGATTACTGCGGAAGTTTGCCCGCATCACTTGTTCTTCAATGTTGATGATTACGATCGCTTGGGTTCGCTAATTCAAATGAATCCGTCGATCAAGAATCGCGACGACAACGAACAATTGTGGCAGGCACTGTTAGATGGCCACATTCAGGTGGTCGCAACCGACCATGCTCCGCACACGTTAGCCGAGAAGAATCAACCCTATCCAAAAAGCCCGTCTGGGTTGCCGGCGGTGGAAAATTCGTTAGCCTTGCTACTGAATCAGGTCAGTCAAGGAAAATGCACAGTATCGCAAGTGGTTCAATGGATGTGCGAGGCTCCCGCCAAGGTTTGGGACATCGTGGATAAGGGCAAGATCCTGCCAGGTTACGATGCGGACCTAGTGTTGGTCGACTTGAAACGCGAGCAAACGATTTTGAATTCTCAGCAACAGACCAAGTCCGGGTGGAGCCCGTGGCATGGGGTCAGCCTAACGGGCTGGGCCGTGCTGACGCTGGTCAATGGTCAGTGTGTATTTCGCCATACGGATCCCGCACAAGAACCTTGGTTTGCGACCGAGATTCTGGGTAGCGAGATTAAATTTGACCACGATCGCGGTGGTTACTGGACAAACAGCTGAGGCTTGAAACGTTCTCGCGAATAAACGGTTCGATCAAACGTTGGTGCTGTCAACTTTAAGCGGTCCGATTGGATCTTTAAAATACGCTCGAAGTAGGGAAACGGCGTTGGTCCACCGTAGCGATGAACTGCGTAAAAGAAAGCTTCGTTGACCAACGTCTCAGGCAACTGCTTTTGCTCGACCAATGCAATCACATCTTGGACGTATTTTTGCTCTTCGGGTAAACGCGCTTGCAGTTGGATGAGTCGTTCAGACAGGCGAACATTGGAAGCCGAACGCTTCGAATTGAAGCCGAAACTGGTGGGCAAGCTGGGTTCAAAGTTGGTCTGCAGTTGTGGTTCGAAGTGGGTCTTCTGCTGGAACTCGAAATTCGTTAGCAACGTGCCCTCGGCACTCAATCCAAATTGGGCACGGGCACAACTGGGCGAGGATAACGCGAAAGTAAAACTGACCCAAACGATTGTCAGCACTGCGGTGATGTTCCTGAGATTCATGGTAGCTTCCTTGCTTTGACCAATGATTTCGGATTCCAGCCCAATCAAGAATTTTTCCAAGCCGCAAAGTCGATCGTAACGTCTAGTAAAGCAATCGACTGCGTGGTTTTGGTTGCTAATGGCGCACACGGGTGCTTGGACGGAAATTCCTGTGTGCTTAAGTCATCGGACGTCTTAGGATCCCGTCGGCAGTAGAATCGGGATTATCGTTAGACTTTACCCGGTTTGTTTCAGGCTTGGTGCTAGCAGGCCCGGTATTGGCAGGCCCGGTATTGGCAGGCCCGGTATTGGCAGGCCCGGTATTGGCAGGCTGGGAAATCGGCAGATGTTGCCATGCGGGGCAAGTTCGTCATGGCGGTTGGGTGGATTAGATCCCGCAGTTGATTCCCAAGCATTCGCAGATGCTATCCATTAGCAAATTGAATTCGACTGGCTTCTTGAAAACCTTGGCCGTTCCCAAGTCAGTCAATTCTGCTTCGACGGCTTCATCACGAACCCCGGTAATCACGAACCCCGGTAATCACATTTAAAGTTTGACTTGATTGACAGACAGGTTCATCGGAATTTTAGGTCAAAATGGGCTCAGAAGTCAGGATTTTCGGTTCGAAACCGCCTTGAAGGTTGCCGTGGTATAACCAATGTGCGGATAGTTTTTAGGAAATAGCTGATATTTCCCCAAGGAATCCACAAGGTTGGCGAATGGCCACCCAATTGCCATACAGTGATGGGTTCTAAGGGATGGGTTCTACCCGAGAGCAATGCTTTGGGTGTGTAGAGAACCAGGGCGAACCAGGGCGAACCAGAACTGTCAGTTTTCAAGTGCCAATAGCGTCATCAAGGGATCGATAAACATGTTTTCCACGAAGAAGGCACCACCTCTTTCGTCTGATCCGGAGGGCTATGTAGACGGCCCCTCGCTTGGCCAGGCCGCGTGGTATTTTGCTCGCTTGCAATCGAACACCGTCAGTTTCATTCCGTCCCTGTTTAGACATGCAGCCGAAGATCGGCGAATCAGTGGTCCGGTAACCATGGCTCAATTGCAGCAGTTTGCTGCCAACGGCAGAATCGATCGTTCAGAGACGTTGGTTTGGCGTGAGGGTATGGAAAAGTGGCAGCCTGCGGGCTTGATTCCAGACTTGTACCAACATTCGGCGCCGCCGCCGTTGCCACAGACAATCGTCCGCCCGCGAGGTTTCTTTCGGCTATTATTTCGAGCGGTTTACTTGACGGTATCGTTTGCCTTAATGTTGCCGTTGATGGTGTTGAGTGGGTTTTTCTTTGGGGCTCGTCGGGCTTTCCGCATTTCTAACGTTAGCGCCCCCAATTTACTGACGCATTGGTTTGCAACGGTTCTGGCTCAGGTGGCTTCGGTTGCTGTTGGTATTATCGCTATGATGACCGTGGTCATGGGGGAGGGGGTTGATCTTGAGGCGGCTGATCTTGATGTTGCGATTGGATTTTACTTTGCCGTTTTTGCGGTAAATTATCTTTTATGGACATCTTTGTTGCATCGATGCTGGAACCGTATTCCCGATAAGTATCAAATAGAGCGTCCTGTTGTTATGACAATGTTGATGTTTGTGCCTGTGGTCAACATTTATGCCATGCTGTTGTCGATCGCCCCACTAAGTGACGCGTTGCATCGCACGATGTGTCCCGGGTACGAACCGCCCGATCATCGCCGCAAGGTAGCGTTTTGGTTGACACTGGCTTGTGCCGTCCCTTTTGTTAATTTGATTGCTGGTGCTTGTATGGTGGCGTGGTTGATTGCAATTCGACGCGAATTGTTCGCGTTGGGGGAAAGCGATGTCAACCCAGTCTCATTGGACGAGGCTCGGACTTACGCCACCTCCGCAGCATTTTAACGTAATCCCAGGAATTCAAGACTAAGCCTCAAGACTAAGCCTCAAGACTAAGTTGAGGTAGAACTTTGGCGATCCTAGGCGTGAGAATCGGCTTCGCCGAAATCCAGATGGTTGAATTGGAAACCCTTTGACTGCTCGTAATTTCAAAGCGGTCGTGCTACGTTGCCTACAGGTCAAAGAACCTGCTCTGGGCAAATGGGCACGACCGCTTTTTTTTTTGGAATCTCCCAAAGACGATTTGAAAAGGCAACTGCAGCGATGAGTGGTGACTATCGAGAATGTAATTTTGATTCCATTGTAGGGCTGACTCACAACTATGCGGGATTGTCCTTTGGCAATGTGGCTTCGACCAAGCATCAGAATGAAGTCTCGTTTCCTCGGCAAGCGGCGCTTCAGGGCTTGGAAAAAATGAAGCATCTGATGGAAATGGGGATTCCACAAGCCATCATTCCGCCTTTGCTTCGTCCCAGAATTGATTGGCTGCGTCAGTTAGGATTTTATGGATCGCCT
>JBDNHU010000390.1:0-5974 GCA_041688615.1 Mariniblastus sp.
CGGCGGCGAGTGGCACGTTCCGATACTTCCGACGATATTTTATCTGCTTTTTTTCCAGGATCTGACATCAAAGTTCTCCAAGCCCTCAAGCTTAATTAGAAACTTCAATGTTGTCTCAGCTATCTTGGCACAGAGGGAAGACCCACCAACCCAGTCTGGACTGCAAGGTGGGCTGTAGGAAGTTTTTTGAGTCAAATGGGCACTTAACAAGGAAAACCACTGACGGTTGGTGCAAGTCAGCATGAATTTCCTCAATTAAAAAACGACTTAAACCGAAAGCATTAGTAAGGAAGGATCCAACAATTCCGCCAGTTGCCTCTATTACGATACAGGCGTTTGAGGTATGATCTTTGCTGGTGACTCGTTTTTCGACTCAGTTTGAAGACGATCGCCTACATATGTTTTAGATGTCAGAAGATTTTTGTCAGTATTGGCTGCCGGTTGGGCGTTGTTTCCTGTTTAGAGGGAAAACTACCTTGAGGCTTGCACATTAGCTCCATCTCCTGCCGCCTATTTTACTCTCTTTGCGGCGTAATCAAGTTTCGAAGCGTGTGACCGAACTTTGATTCATTTGACCCATTCCAGCAGAATTTGGCTGCAATTTGGAATAATCGGTTGACTGCTTTCATGATGTGCCGGAGAATTAGACACATCCTTTCCACCACACCCAACTTTCCAAACCCAACGGTCTTACTATCCCAGAACAAATTTGTGTTGGATGTGCTGAGTCGCCCGGAAACCGGCCTTGGATCGCGAATTTCAGCTGATCGACAACCTTTGTCGATCTGTTAAATCAGTAAGGCTTTTGAGTGGAAAGATTCCTGTTCAACGGATATCTAAAGCCGCTGAAAGAGATAAAGAGTAATCTTTAGCAAAAGCACAAACTTAGTAGACTAAGATATAGACCAATCAAGACATTCCCCAATCAAGACATTCCCCAATCAAGACATTCCCCAATCAAGACATTCCCCAATCAAGACATTCCCCAATCAAGACATTCCCCAACCAAGGCATTGCCCAATAGCGTTCCCGAATAGATCGCCAAAGCAAGGAGAGACTTATCGCAAAAAACAAAAACACTTTTGCCAAGCGTCAGCGTGAGATGGATAAAAAGCGCAAGGCAGAAGATAAATTACTGCGTAAGAATGACAAGAAACCCACAGATGACAATCCGACACTGGACGACCTTGCCGGATATGGTTTAGTCGATGACTATGAAACTGAACCCAATCGCGACTAGAGCGGTTCCCGAATGATCACTCGCGGCAGGGCGATTCGCCAGAATGCGATTCGCAGCAGAGTGTCGGTTGAATCAAGTATCAAAAGAGAACAAACAAAATCCTACCCAAGAAGCGATAGATTCTTAGGCAGACAGCGTTGCCCAGGCACCGGGATTCTGACCTCGAGAGTTAACGATTGTTTTTTGGAAGGTGTCATCGATAAGGCTTAGGCCCGATTGATGGCTAAACCTACACGTATGTGGTCCAGATGATGTGAACGTTCACATGTTGATGACTGCAGACATATTTTTGAGAGTATTGGATAAACGAGATGGCAGAAGGCACAGTTAAACGAATCACCGACAAAGGATTTGGTTTTATTGCAACAACATCAGGTACGGACATGTTTTTTCACAGCTCGGCCTTGGAAGGCGTAAGCTATGAAGAACTGCGTGAAGGTCAACGCGTTTCTTACAACGTAGGACAAGGTCCTAAAGGCCCTCGTGCAGAGAACGTCCGTCTAACTGATTAGTTCCTCATCGGTTCAGCGATTTGTTGAACTTCATATCCAATGCAGCAGCGCGTGGACTATCTGACAAAGGACGCCAAGGCGTCAATGAAACAGCTTCGATTAAAACACTTGCCCTAGGGCGAGGGATCGAAATTCAAGTAAATGAAAACATCGAATGCTTTGGCGGTCGATGTTTTTTTTTGCGCTAGCTCGCAAAGTTAATGCCTCAACTGCCTATCGCTTAGAACTGCCAACTCCAGACGATCCATCGTTTAAGCACGATCGATGAAATATTAAACCAGTACGTATCCATACTTACACGATTTGTGGCACAATGTAGGCACGAACGATTCCCAACGCAAAGTGATCACAAACACTGACGACCTAGGCGCTGTTCCCTCTTTTTTCCGATGAGCCATCCGATGCCTGAACCTAAAACATCGAATCAAACTTACTCAATTTGGTTGCGAACGTTCTCTAAGTTGCTTTGGAAAAACGCCTTGTGTTTGTCCGGTGTGTATTTCTTCGGTTCGCAACACGCTCAGATGGTTCAAAGTCAAACGGTCAAAGCCCTGCCAACGGCTCACGCTCACAATGACTACCAGCACGCCCGACCTTTGCTTGACGCGCTGGATCACGGTTTCTGCAGTGTAGAAGCCGACATATTTTTGGTAGAGGATCAATTGTTAGTGGCCCACTCGTTATCAGAAGTCTCTACCGACCGCACATTGAAGGGGCTGTATTTAGAACCACTGGTTGCTCGAATTCGGGCTGCAGGTGGTTCAGTACACGGAGATGCAAAGCCATTCACCTTAGTGATCGACATCAAGAAAGATGGAATTAGCGTCTATAGAGAACTGGATTCGATGCTTGCAGAATATGGTGACGTATTTTCGTCCGTCCGAAACGGCGAATTCGTGCCAGGCGCTGTCAATGTTATTATCAGCGGAGACCGCCCGTTTGACGAAATCAGTGCCGACCAGAACCGCTACGTCGGCATCGATGGACGACTGTCAGATTTGGAAAGTGACCTTCCGGCCAATCTGCTACCGCTGATCAGCGACAATTGGCGGAATCACTTTCAGTGGCGAGGCGA
The DNA here is from genome assembly GCA_041688615.1 of Mariniblastus sp. GTDB lineage: Bacteria > Planctomycetota > Planctomycetia > Pirellulales > Pirellulaceae > M30B19. The sequence goes on from JBDNHU010000390.1 coordinate 2,828, forward strand.
AGGGCAAATATCAGCGGACGAACGAGCGAAACTTAAACGAGTTGTCCAACAAGTTCACGCCAAAGGACGCAAAATTCGATTTTGGGGGATCCCAGACAACCCGGCTCTATGGGCCATGATGGACAAATCCGGCGTTGACCTGATCAATACAGACGATCTAGCCGGCTTGCAGAAGTACTTGACCGCGGAAGATTAGGTGCCCAAACGTAAGCGGACTGCGGGTGGTGGCGATTGAAACACAAACATTTCCAAACCAAACATTTCCAAACCATTCGACCTCCGACTGAAATTCTTAGCGGCTGCTTGCTATGGCTTGATCGTCAACACCGACCGGGACGTCCTTGGTTAAACCGCCAAAGAAATCATAGGTAAGGCGAAGGCGGCAATCAAAGGCCGCAATCGCTGAATTTTGCGTCTCCTAATAGCTTTTGGATGCAGCAGCAACGTACTGACGAATCCGCATGGCACAGGGGCCAAGATTTACGGTCGTCCAAACCGCTAAGCCATCTTTGCGACGGTGACACCGCACAACCGCTAGCAGCTGCTGCTGGAACATAAATCGGCAACTGCGTTACCACTCCGAACTTTGGGTATTGCCCGACGGTTCGGGGAATCACCTTCGGTTTGCCTGGGAACACGACTAAGGATTCCTGGCATGGACGCTGCGTACGGCGAGCTATTCTAACGACGCCGCCAACCTTAACGATCAATTCGAAGGTGACACCATCGTAGACTTTTTGGGTTGTGCCACTGGCGAATCCGAACTTGTGAACCGACCTGGTAGTTCCACTCTATCTAATCGTATTAAAGTGGTAAGTTAATTGGGATTCCAGGCGAATCCAACCACCCGAATGAATCGAATATACAATTAGTGGAGGAAATGTCGGACTTCAGAAGTGGAGATTCATCTTGTTTTGGCAGGAAAGCAAGAATTTGATCTACGGGCATTGCAAGTCTTGACTCCCTAAACCCAAGCTTAAGGAAGAATATCAGGCTTCTGTAAAAAAGCCCGAAAATCGATGGCGATCAGGTCGCCAGAAGCTTGGATGAACGTCGACAAGAGACAAAGAATTCGCAACAATTGTAGCTTGCAAAAAATGAATTTGATTGTTGCGAAGAATTGAAATTTAGGAACGGAACCAACATGTTAGATACGAATTCAGACGTTGCCGAAGCGACCGACAACATCCTTGCCCCGCTTTCGGAGGAACTTCGAAGACATTTGTATTACACGCTGGGACATCGCGAGCATAACATTCAACCCAACTACTACTACCGCGCGTTGGCAATCGCCGTGCGGGATCGTTTGACTCAGCCCTGGCGAGCGACTCGAGAGAAATTTGCGGCAAGTACAGACCGCAGGGTGCACTATTTTTCGTTAGAATTTCTGTTAGGACGCTCGTTAAATAACGCGATCCAAAACTTGGATATTGACGAAGACGTTCGTGCTGCCTTACACAATTATGGTCTGGCACTGGAAGAAGTTGCAGAAGTCGAATGGGACGCGGGATTGGGCAACGGCGGCCTTGGCCGGTTGGCGGCATGTTTCTTGGACAGCTGTGCCAATCTTGAATTACCGGTCGTTGGATACGGCATTCGCTACGAATTCGGAATGTTCCACCAACATATTGAAAATGGTCGACAGGTCGAAGCCCCCGATCATTGGTTGCGCGATGGTAACCCTTGGGAAATCGAACGCCCTGAATCGACACGAACCATCAAGTTTTACGGCCATACTCAACGTTGCTTTGACGACAAAGGCAAACCGTACAGCAATTGGGTCGATACTTACGATTTGTTGGCGACGCCTTACGATATGCCGATCCCTGGCTACCGAAACGATACGGTCAACACGCTACGCTTATGGAAAGCAGAAGCAACCGACGTGTTTAATTTGGCGGAATTCAATTTGGGCAACTACCCCGACGCCGTTGTTCAGAAGAATACCGCCGAACAAATTTCGATGGTTCTGTATCCCAACGACGCCAGCGAAAACGGCAAGGAACTGCGGCTAAAACAACAGTACTTCCTAGTGTCGGCCAGCCTGCAAGATGTGCTCCACAACTGGAAGGAACAGTACGGTAACGACTTCACCGAATTCGGCAAATTGAATTGCTTCCAACTCAATGACACCCACCCCGCTTGTGCGGTCCCGGAATTGATGCGTCTACTGATGGACGAACACGGCATGGGTTGGGAAGAAGCCTGGGCCATTACCACTGGGTGCATGGCGTACACCAATCACACACTTTTACCCGAAGCATTGGAGCGATGGTCGGTTGCCTTGTTTAGCCGCTTGCTGCCTCGGGTTCTAGAAATCATCTACGAAATCAACGAACGATTCCTAGCCGAACTGGCGAAAAAACGCCCCAATGATCCAGAACTTCGCCGCCGTTTATCGTTGGTCGAAGAAGGTGACCAGCCTCATGTTCGAATGGCCTACCTGAGCATTGTTGGTAGTTTTTCGGTCAACGGCGTTGCTCAATTACATACCGAACTTCTCAAGAGCGGTCTGTTCGCCGATTTTTACGAATTGTGGCCCCAGAAGTTTAACAACAAAACCAATGGGGTAACCCAACGTCGGTGGTTATCGCACTGCAATCCGGGCTTACGTGATCTACTCAATGATTCGATCGGCACCCAGTGGGAATCCGACTTGGAACAGATGAAAAAGTTGATTCCATTGGCCGACGATTTGGAATTCCGCGACCGCTGGACCGAGGTCAAACGCAACAACAAGAAGCGTTTGACAGATTACGTCTTTAAGAACACAAAAGTTCAATTCAACTTGGATTCCATGTTCGACGTACAAGTCAAACGAATACATGAATACAAACGTCAACTGCTAAACGTTCTTCATGTAGTGCATCTGTACGACCGAATCCGGCGTGGCGACACCCAGGCGATGGTGCCTCGTTGTGTTTTGATTGGCGGCAAGGCAGCACCTGGATATCACGTTGCAAAGTTGATCGTTAAATTGATCAATAACGTAGCGTCCGTTGTAAATTCAGACCCTGCCACCAAGGACTTGCTACGTGTGGTATTCTTCCCGAATTACCGCGTTTCATCGATGGAAATCATTTGCCCCGGCACCGAATTGTCGGAACAGATCTCCACTGCCGGCAAGGAAGCTTCGGGAACAGGCAA
>JBDNHU010000391.1:0-4462 GCA_041688615.1 Mariniblastus sp.
AATCCTCATCCTTAAAAAATCGGTTGCCGTCCGTTGCCGCGATTGAGCGCATGATAAATCCCACCCGCTTCGTCGGCCCGAAGTGTCCTACCCATAACTTTCTCCTCGCAATCAAAAGCAATTGTAAACTGCCATGATCCTACCAATCCCACCCAGTCCCTGCCTAGTCCCCCAAAACGGGACACCTTTAAGCGTCCGGCTGCCATCTCCGCCCCGGCCAGGAAAAGGGCAAAGAAAAGAAAATTCAATAAATCCAGCAAACAACTTGACAACTCATTCCAGGCCTTGTAACTTGAATTCAACTAGGGCCTCCTCTCACTCGGGGCGCAATTTTATGGAGACTAAACCATGGTCGAATCGGTACTTTTGCTGCTGTGTTCCTTGAGTGCACTGGGACTGCCGGCATTACTGCAGGAAAACCAACTCAAAGACGCCAAAGCAAAGAAGAACGCTGAAATCGAAATTCAGGCCGACGGCGTAATTGAACGAACCCAAGTGCCACCTTTTTCCACTCCAGAACAATTTCCAAAATTCCGCGTACTTTCAACTGTGCCGCCATTAACCGCCGGTTCCTCAGCGACGGTTAATCTCTCGATCACTAATCCGTTCAACGAAGCGGTTCAGTTCACACAAGTTCGCGCCTCCTGTAGTTGCATGAAGTTTACGATTGACTCGGGTGAGTTTCCTCGCAATTCAACAACAACGGTAGTTGCCAAACTGAAAGTCCCGCAATCCACATTGAGCGGAGATGTCGTGTCGGTCATCAATCTGCACGACCGAACCAACGGCAAACACATTGCAGAAATCATCATGCGATATGAAGTCCTAGGAAACATCGCCGTCGCGGCTGAGAATGTGTTTATCGAAATTGACAAAGCCAATCCTATTAAGTCTACAAGTGTCCCCGTTCATATTTCAGAACCGGTTACTTTTGACGATTTGAAGCTAAGTGTTTCTCCGAACCTGCGTGATATCCCGATGGAACTGGTTCGCGACGGTAATGGTATTTCAATCCTAATAGAAGCCAGTTTCCAAAATTTAGACGGCGGTGGCATTGGAGGTGAAGTTCGCGTGGAATCCAAATCGTTGGGAAACGGTGCCGGGTTTTACTTGGCCGTAAATCGCCATTCGGTGATACGCCTTAGCCCCGCCAGCTTACATTTTCGCCGCCAAGAACCGAACGACTCGGTACAGGTGGCTACCGCGATAATGAGGATCAGTCCACCGCGAGTGGAAAACCCTATAGATACTGGAAGCGAAGAGCCCGAAATCGATGAAGCAAGCCGGATTCCTAAACCGCAGGTAAGTCTTCATTTCGATGGCGAAAAACTATCTACCCAGGTCATACCTATCGGCAAGTCCGGGGTTTTCAAAATCATCGTAAAAAAAGTTGTGGAGACCGAACCCTCATCGGCGGCGAAACTAGTATGGAAAATCAATTGGAAAGATGAGGTGCTTGCAACACAAGCAGACGCTTTTTTTGAAGACATGAATTGAGAAGTTCATCTCACTTGCAATCAAGTACACGCTGAAATCAGTTCACACAGCACGGTTGGCGTTCGTTTAGAAATCGTTTTCGTTTAACAGTATCAATTGTTTTGAAGGATTTGAAATGCGGATTATTTTTATTACCCTACTTTTTATCTTTCATCTTCCAACCCAATGTTATTCGCAGGATTGCATGGTAGATTTTGAACGGCAGTGTGGACCGACCTACCCATACCCTTGCGATCAAGCGGGGTGCGTCTTTCCTGTTGACGACCCAGCGTCTTGCTCCTACGCAGAGGGCAACTATGTCGATTTTGAATTGACATACGAAGACTGGCGACTGGCCAATAGTGGGGAACAGGGCAGAGCCGGCAATTGGGTAGGAACTCCTGTGAATTGTGGATACAAGATCGCTTGCACATGCGATGAATTTAGTACTTTCTATTGCAAGCCCATTGGTGATCCCTTGGTCGATTACGTTTACGCTAATTATGAACCTTCTGGCCTGTCATCCACTTGTGTCGGATTGTGATTACTAGTGGACGTTCCACATGAAGTCTTAACGTAGTGGACTTTGCTAAAGGCAATGCTGCGTCGGGATCCTAAGCAAAATCAACTCTTTTCAATCCCAGTTTTCAAGCTGGACAACGCAACAATTGGACTAACGAGCGTTGAATTCTATATCGCAAGAAGGAATGGGTAATGCATAGTACTTTGATCCTCATCATGTTGTGCGGGATTTCTAGCAATCCAACACATGCCCCCAAGGAAGATCCAGACGCAAAATTAGAAATGTTGCAGGCTCACATCCTAGAACTGTTTGCATGGGATTCGGGGGATTACCTGATGCAATCTGATCGTACGATCAATGGCTATCCAGTTGACGGTGAAACTGGCAAGCGTCTTGAAGATAGTTATCATTACATTGAAGAAAGCAAACAGACGATTCGCTTTGCATTTGACTACCGCGCCGAAAGATATCTATATGTTAGGCTTCAGAAACGAGAGCGACACTTGTTTGATGCCGATGGTGGTGAAGTGATTTTAAAGAACGACGGCTTTCCAAGTATTACTGAGAAAGTTGTAGCATTTATTAGCGACAAGAAGAAAAAGACACGTGTGGTAAGGTCGGGCAATTTGGCGACTCGCGATGTGCCAATGAAAGCCTCGTTGGACATGCTCTTTTCTTCATCTGGTGTTCCTGACCTCCGTTTTGCAGGTTTGAATTCATTTGACAGCCAGCAAAAGGATGGGGAACTGGAATCTTTTACAAAACTTATCCTAGACCCAGATCGTTTACGCCAAACCACCAACGTCGGTAAGAATAAGACACGCCTTGAGTTCATCATACTGAAACGGCCCGAGGACGGCTCTGATTTAACCTTTGTTGAAATCGATATCGATACCGCGACTTTCGTGCCAACACGAATGGTGGGGTCAGTTGTGGGAGCTACCAGTCTTTCGCCCCGCTTCAAATTACAAGAAGAATATATCGAATGGCAGCCTCGCGATGGAATCAACGTTCCCACAAAGGTTCGCTCCAGTCGGAAAATCAGCAGGTTAATCGCAGGGAAGCGAATGCATTGTGATCAAGAGGACGAGTCTAACATCCGTTGGCATTCACTAAATTTACCGTTGGACGAATCCCTATTTGACGTCAAGAACGTTCACGATCTTGCAAAAGCAAGGGAGCTGTTGAAGTGGCCAGAGGCTGAAACAAATTAGCCGACATGCGGCAGGATTGACTTGATCCCGCAGGGGCACCGCATGCTTTGGGCTTTCACTGTCCCGGACTGGTCGCTTGGCTTAAGGTTGCAGGCAGAATTCAGTGACACTCTTTTCGGAAGGCAATAGATGGCTCAACGAGAAAGCTTAAACAAGGATACAGAATCAAGGTGCCAGGCAAATAAAAAAAATGCAAGCCCAAACATCTAACCGTAATCAGAGTCGCCTACAGATCGTCGAAACTAAAAAACCATCGAACCAGTGGTTTGAAGCAGCCCAACCAACTAGCGTTTGGTTCGAGAATAAAGCTGATCGACCAAAGCGTTTTCGGCATCAACTTCCAACATGAATCCCGAACCGTTGAACGACGCCAAGTCCAACGCGGATTCATTGCTGGTCGATCGACGGGTCGATTCGGCCGCAAGGTACGACACCCCTTGATCGCCGCCCATTTGGCCAAAAACTGCGTCGGCTAATTCTTCACGATCAACGGTACCCGGCATCGCTTTTTCAACACTAGCGGTTTTCAGCTTAACAGTTGGCGCCTGATAAACTTCCTGGTGACTAACATAAACACTTACCTGATTCATGACTGACGAAGTAGAAACACTGTAAGCTTGCAAACCACCGGTTAAATCTAAGCCCGACGAATGGGTATTGACCGCTGCGAATCCAACACTTCTTACCTGATACCCGCCTGCGTTAAGTACCGCTCGATATCCATCAAAAACGTACTGAGATCCGCCGATCGAAGTATTGATTTGCGACGTATCGCCTCCGCCCGTCGATCGACCGATAACCGTACCAAATCCAATCGCCTGATTTTGATAACCAACGCCGCTCATCTGCGACCAGCCCATGTCTCCGTAAAATTGATCGCTACCCGCGGTATCATGAAGCAATGCAAAATCCTCCGAACTGCCGTAGGAATTCACTCGGCCAAAATCTTTCACGAAAGTTGATTGAACCTGAGACTGAAAAACCGTTCGGTCCGAATAGGCAAAGAACGAATCCTGACCTTGCCCACCGTACAATTGAGCCGAATCGTCTCCGCCGTCTCCATAAAACTGTTGAGCACGAAATCCTTCAAATTTTCGGGACAAGATGCTAGATTCGAAGCGACTTTGAGTCTCAGAGACAATCAACCGTTCGGCAGCCGAACTACCACGAGCCACAACCGAATCATTACCTCCGCCGCCCTTGATCAATACGTTATCAAATCCGCTTACTCGGGAAAATAGGTTTGCCG
>JBDNHU010000392.1:0-6022 GCA_041688615.1 Mariniblastus sp.
TACAATCTGAATGACCGGACCTTGAAAAAAGAACCCTCCGGCAAACAACCCTATTGCCAATAGCACGCAAATCCCCGTCAGCCACCACAGTTTTGAACGGGGCCCACTCGTGCGGTACTCGATTTTAGCGGCCGGAATTTCACTGATTGGTACACTCATCTAATTGCCCTTTACCCGTTTAAAGCGATCAAGATACTCGTTAACCCTCTGTCTTGGGAACCGAGTCGCATTCGTCCCAAATCGAATGCGGATCAAACATCAACGAAGCCACCAAGCTCATCATCACGCAGCCAGCAAACGCAATCACTGCCGGCCCCAGATGAAACGTTACCAAATCACCTAACTTGATCAGAGCGACCAGTAAGGCCAACAGCAAAACATCCATCATGCTCCAACGCCCAGTCCATTCAACCAAATGGTAGGTGAACGCTCGATGCCGCTGGTGTGTCAATCCAAACCAACTTAAGTTCACCAACGCCAACAGTTTTGCAAGCGGAAGTACCAATGAAAACAAGATGATAATGATACCCACCAGCGGATTGCCGTGCAGTAACAATTCCCATGTTACGCCAAGAATGCTGGCCGAACGATGGTGCCCCAGTTTTTCAATTTCCAAGATCGGAAGCGTCACTGCCGGCAGGTATAAAACCAGCCCACCAAGCGAGGCAGCAAGACAGCGTTGGGCACTAACATGACCGTCGGCATGACCGGATTCAAAAACCCAATTGCAACGACCACAACGAGCGATCTCGTTCCGCTCAAGCTTGCGTACTTGGTGTACCAAGCCGCAACAGTGACAAGCCTTCAATTTCATTGATTCCCCTAACCCTTAGGCAAGCGAAAGTTGATTTAGAATTGGAACATCTTCTAGAATTCCATCTTGCAATTGCGTCACCAGATGTAAATCTGGGACTTTGTTGTGAGACTGGGACTTTGTTGTGACACTGGGACTTTGTTGTGACACTGGGACTTTGTTGTGACACTTCGGTTGATTCTGTCAAATTCGCCCGTATACGAACTTCCCCACACATGTCGTTCTCTTGGGACTGCAGCATCCAGGCATTCGGGCCGAATGGAATGCCTGACCGATTGGTCCAATTAATAGCGTGGCTGCAGAATAGCAGTGTGGTCATGCACAAGCAACCGCTGCTCATTCGTTCGAAGATCGGTTAATTCCGGATCAGTTCTTATCACGCGCCACCGATTGCTGCCTGACTCTCACATGACCGATTGATTTCCTGCGGCTTCAGCCACGATGGCGGTTGCGAACGCCGATACGATTGGCGAGAATCACTATCGAATTGATCATTTCTACAAATACTTCCAAAGGGTAGATCCACATGCTTTACCAGAAGAGACGATTCCTACTTTCGACTTGGGTAATCGCTTACACGCTGTTTTTGCAAGCGATGCCGTTGTCACCCTCCTTGGCTCAACAAGAGGTCATCCAACGGATTCCTCCCACTGCGTTTGCAGGCGTCCTTGTTCAGCCCAAGAAAATCCTGCAACATCCCGGCATGGAACTGTTGCCAACCGAGTTAATCAAACTGTTTGGTGAAAAAGAACTGGGAATGGACCTTCTAGAATTGGAGTCCATCGTCTTTGCATTGGACCCACCAAGCGATCCCCAAATGCGTCAGCCGCCAACCTTTGCAGTCATTGCCAAATTTGCCAAACCCCAAGATATCGGCGGTAACGCTCTGTTGAACTTGAAAAAAACTAAATTTGACGGCGTCGACGGTTACCTGTTAGAGGATGAAGTCGGCATCGCACAAATTGACTCGAAAACATTTGTCATGGCTTCAGCGGCTCAGATCTCGAAAATCCTAAAAACAGAATCTAATTCCAGCCTTTTGATCAGTCTTTTTAACAGCGACCTGGAATCACCTATAGTCACGCATGTCACCATTGCACCGATCCGCGACCTAATCAATCAAAATCTTCCAGAAACCCAATCCGTTCCTTTGCCGTTTCAACAATTGCTGGAACTGCCAAAATTGATCGATTCGATTTCATATTCGGGAAACTTTGACAACGGCGGAATGGAACGACTAAAGATCAATGCTGTGGACAACGAAGCTGCCGTGCGTATTGTCCAGATCGCAGACAATGTTCTGAAGATTGGTAAGAATTTCGCCATGTCCTGGGTTGCCAACGAAGTTGAAATGGGTGACCCACAATACCAAGCCGCATTGGTGCAATACGCGGAACGAATCGCGGGAAAATTGCAAACCGCTTGGCAACCCAAGGTTGACGGACAGTCCTTAGTTTACGACATGAGCGGCGGTGGGAATCTTGGAACCCTAGGAACGTCGGGGGTGTTGATTGGCATGCTTTTACCCGCGGTCCAACAGGCTCGTGAAGCAGCACGGCGAGCCCAATCGATGAACAACATGAAACAATTTGCTTTGGCAATACACAATTATGAGTCCGTATACGGACGCTTCCCGGCACAATATTCCGTATCCAAGGAAGGCAAGCCCTTACTAAGCTGGCGAGTCCACGTTCTTCCCTACATGGAACAACAGCAACTGTATAGCCAGTTCCATTTAGACGAACCATGGGACAGTGAACATAACATTCAACTGGTCGATAAAATGCCGTTGTTCTATAGCAATCCTAACGTGCCTGCCACTGATGGCACGACCGTTTACCAGGTGATATCAGGCAAAGACACAATGTTCGAAGGGGACAAAAAGCTTGTTGTCGCTGAAGTTACTGATGGAACTTCCAATACTGCAATATTGTTGGAACTAAACCCAGAGAATGCCGTCATTTGGACTCAACCCGCAGATTGGGAATTACAAACTGACGATCCATTCCATGGATTGGGCGACCTTCGCCCAGGCGGTTTCAACGTTGGAATGGCCGATGGTTCAGTTCGGTTCTTTTCAACGTCCATCGACCCAGAAGTTTGGGCCGCAATTTGCACTCGAAATGGTGGTGAAGTCATCCCTTACGGAGCCCTGGACAACTAGTCGATTGGTCTTTTGATTTAAGCGAATCCTTAGCAAATCCGCAGGCCCGGGTTAACAACCTGGGCCTGCGGATTCAACCGACAGCCCCGCCCAGCAGTCCAGCTATTCTCAGGCCCATTGGCTACCTTGAGAAACGAATTCATGAGAATATTTGCCACTCTGCTGTGTTTTTTCATCTTCTCGGCGACTAGTTGGGGTGCTGAAAGACCCAACATCGTCTACATTTTATGCGATGACTTGGGATATGGTGACATTCATTGCCTGGCACCGAAAACAAGCAAAATCCCGACCGTCAATGCCGACCTGCTTGCCAAACAAGGGATGGTGTTCACTGATGCCCACTCGGGTTCTTCGGTTTGCACTCCAACACGTTACGGAATCATGACTGGACGTTACAGTTGGAGAACCCGACTGCAAAAAGGAGTTGTCACTGGTTTTTCGCCAAGTCTGATTGCAGAAAATCGTGCGACGGTTGCAGGCTTTCTGAAGTCCAGTGGTTACCATACTGCGATCATTGGAAAGTGGCACCTGGATTTCGATTACGGGGATGAAGTAACAGGGAACCGCCTAAGGCAGAATGATCACAAATTGCCTCTGATTGGGGCATTAATTCCCGACGGACCTACGCAGCGTGGCTTTGATTACTTTCACGGGTTCCATCACGCAAGAAACATGAAAGCCGTCATCGAAAACAATCAAGTCATTGAACATGATGACGAAATCAACATGTTGCCTAGACTGACACAGAAGGCCAAGCAGTACATTGATTCTCGATCTGAACAAACCAAACCATTCTTCCTGTATCTTCCGCTGGGGTCACCTCACACGCCGATTGTTCCAACGCCTCAATGGCAAGGAAAAAGTGGCCTCGGCGATTATGGCGACTTCGTAATGCAAACCGATCATGTGCTAGGTGTTGTTATGACAGCACTGGAGAATAATCAGCTGATGGATAACACTCTGATTATCTTCACTAGCGACAACGGATGCTCCAAATCAGCGGGCATTGCGAACTTGGCTGCGAAAGGACATCAAGTTAGTGCGTCATTGCGAGGGTCCAAGGCCGATATTTGGGACGGTGGCCATCGTGTTCCAATGATTGTGCGCTGGCCAGGGAATATCAAAGCAGCATCAACTTCACAGCAGTTGATATGTTTGACAGATCTGTTTGCGACCGCCGCGGATATCATTGGCACTCCCATGCCAGAGAATGCTGGCGAAGATAGCATCAGTTTTTTGCCGGCGATGCGTGGGCAACCGATCCAGTCCAATCGTGTCGGGGTGGTTCATCATTCGATCAGCGGGCATTTCGCCTATCGAATGGAAAATTGGAAGTTGATCTTGGCCCGAGGCTCGGGTGGATGGACTTCACCCAACGAAAAGCAAGTGCCACCTGACGCACCCAAAGCACAACTGTACAACATGAGTAAGGATCCAGCCGAGTTGAACAATCTCTACTTGGCTGAACCCGATATTGCTGAAGGTTTGCTAAAACAGCTTCAACTGGATATCAGCAAAATTCGCAGTACGATAGGACCGCCCGCGAAAAACGATGTGGATGAAATCCTTTTGTGGAAGTCAGAGAAACAGAGTCAAGCAACACGCCCACGAAGGCAAGGAACGGAATCACCTTAAACACCCTTGGAATCACAAAGTGGTTCATTCATCTGTCAAAAAGACCGCGAATCACTGCGTGAATTTCGCCCAAGCAGAATCCATACATCAATCCAGCGGGACCGGCCCAACAATTCCGACAATCGTACCAATGGAACTGCAAATTGCAAAACCAGGCATTCCCCAGGCACATGCAAAAAATAGACCGAAAAGTTAACGCTGACCGATCCCAAGTTTTCCAACGTCACGGATTCCTGTTCTGGATGAACCGGGCCCATCCAAACCTGGTTCATTGAAAACTACCCTGCATAACCCTTAACCATCTTGGACTGGGGATAGCTGAATTCCAACCTGGCAAAACTCTTGCCAGGGAAGACCTGACTTTCCGATTCAGACATTTGCTATTCGGGTGAACAGATTGAAATACTTTCGGATAGGAAACCCTTTCCCAATCAGACAAGCCCCCAAACGCTACACCGCCAAATCGAACGAAAAATTGGGATCAAATACGTTCAAAGGAAGCAACGATCGGCAGGGGCCAGGTTCATTTTCCGTCGCCAAATCGCTACCTGGCCTACATGATAGGACGAGTGAGCAACCAAGATTTGAATAATGGCATCGCGAACCGTAGGCAAGAATTCATGATATCTTTTGTCGAGTATTGGCTGCTTTAAATGAACATTATCCAACGCCATCACGGCATCAACGATGCGGGATTGGGCATCTTGCAACATTGCAAGCGATTCTTCTTTAAAGTAATATTCGTTAACGTTAGCAACCGGGACACTTCCCATTCCGAATGGTTTGCCCCAGGTTTCTGGTAGCCACCTAGCTACGCCTATCTCGCCGCCAATCGATTAGCAGCTAATAATTAAATGACCTATCGTCCAAGCGGGATGATTCAAAATACGACCTGGCTGTTGCACCATCTGAAAATCCGACGAATCAGCAACTTGGTACCGAATATAATCCAAGCGATACTCGAAACGGCAAACGACTGCTTCCTTAACAACTTTAGCTTTCAATGTTTGTCTAAAACCTAACGTTTGAATCTAATCTTTCTTGGGGCCGTAGCGATTGTCATCGGCGTGGAAGTTAACAGCTTGATTCCCCAGAACACCGCGAAAGAACCCTCGTTCGGTGGTAAGTGGAACCGCCAAGAATTGCTTGCCAAACTACGAAATGCACACTGAACTTTCTGTATAAAGCTGGACCTTCTGTATAAAGCTGGACTTTCTGTATAAAGCTGGACTTTCTGTATAAAGCTGGACTTTCAGACTAAAGCTGGATCTGAGCAATACAAGTGACATCCATGGTGTCTTCCATATACGGAATCCAATACTCGGTGATGCAAAGCACACGTGGCACTATCATAACACCCATCGCACCGGCGATGACAATATCGTCTGCGCTTCCCATAATTGTTGGCA
>JBDNHU010000051.1:0-4190 GCA_041688615.1 Mariniblastus sp.
AACAAAGTTGTTTCCAGGCAACCGCGTGCTTGCCAAGAAATCGCAGGCTTTGGTTTGTGTACAACACAGGTTCGATCAAAACAAGAATCCATGTTCCCGTCCTCATCCAAAGGCTGAAGCATTCTGAATGGTTGAAGAAGTCACTTTGACAATCCATTTAGATTCAAACCGATTGTCTAAAGTCTCCCATTATTTTTTACTTACCCGACGATTGAATACCATGAAACTCGTAGCAAACCTTCGCCTCAACGGCAATCACCATCGCGAATCACAGTGTGGTTTATTTGGTAAGCATTTTGTGGTTGCGTTGCTGGGTTGCCTTTTTCTTTGTGCCTCCGCTTTTGCAATGCCTCAGGATGAATCCGCACGAAATTCAACCAAGAAATTACGAGTCCAGCCCAGCCCATTGGCGTCGAAAATTGGAACCGCGGTGAAGTGGCGTTCCAGCTACGAAGAGGCGATCAAAGAGTCCGAAGCATCGGGGAAACCCATTTTCTGGTATGTGCCGACGCTACGCGGGACGTTCATGGATCGCAAAACCGAGATCGATCGTTACATGTTGGCAGGTCCATTTTCGTGGCCAAAAATTATCAACTTGTTAAACGATCATTACATTCCTGTGCGCTCTATCCCCACACTCAAACAGCAGCAAACGTTTGATTTGGTTCCTTATAAATTCGTCGAACCTGGATTTTTGGTGATAACATCAGACCAGCGAGTGATTCAGCAGGCGGATCATTTGACAACGTTACATCCGCAATGGTTGTTGCAATTATTTAAACAAAACACTGCTGGAATCGCCATTGCGGCAGATGAAGGCGTGATGCCGGAAATGATTACTCAAGCCGCTGCAGATTCGCCTTTGTACCAAGCTTGGAAGATTTTCTCTGAGGAAAAAAATGCAAAGACCGGAGCGAATCTTGAAGAAGAATTTAATTTGGACATCCAATCGATTGCCGACAAAGATCTCAAGGTCGAAGCATTGTTACTGCGTGGCATGAAGCAATTTCAGATGGGTGACCACCAGCAAGCTCGCGAAACTTGGAAACAAGCAGTACAAACCAACCCGAGCCATCCGTTGGCTTGGAAAGCCGCGGCCGAGCGTGAAGGTTTCGGACCCTTTGTTCGCGGGTTTGAAGTTCATTCGGCCTTGCCCGTGAAGGCCTATCAGGCTGGAGTCGCTTCGATTGGAAGTTCTGCTCCGAACGACACTTATCCGGAAATTGAACTTTGGCGGCGAAGCACGCAGTACTTGTTGGCTCAGCAACGTGCGGATGGCGCGTTCGTGGACAGCGACTACGATTTTGGCGGAACCGATAGTTTGCCAAACGTGTATGTGGCAGTGACCGCCTTAACTGGTATCGCTTTACTAGACGCCCAACAGCGTCTGCCAGAATTGTCGGAACCGATCCAAATCGCAATCACCAAAGCAGCCAAGTTTGTAAGTGACGATCGCAATCTTAATAGGATTGATCGAGACGAAATCTTGTGGGCTCAGGCCTTTCGGCTACGCTTCCTTTGCCTCTTGCATTCGCGGTCGGCGGTGTCATTGGAGACGGTGAATCGAGTGACCGGACAGCTGGAAGGCGTGCAATCCAAGCGTGGCAATTGGTATCACGAATACAACAATTCGTTTGTGACGGCGACGGCTTTGGTCGCGCTCAATGACGCAAGCAAGGCAGGTGGTTCGGTTGACATGAAGAAGGTTGACCTTGGACTGCAGGCGTTGCTGCGAGATCGCTATGACAACGGCGCGTTTCCTTACTATAGCGTTGGACCCAACGGAAGAAAAAGCGAAGAAGAGGGCAGCATTCCTGCGGCGGCCGGCAGGATGCCCATCTGCGAAATGGCTTTAGGTTTATGGAATAAGTCAGATTCGACGAAATTGCAATTCGCGGTTCAACAGTCGCTGCTGTTCCACGACAACCTAAGAGTCGCTTACAAGTATGACAACCATACGTCGACCCTTGCCTACGGCGGATTCTTTTTTTGGTACGACATGCGGAGCCGCGCCGAAGCCATTAACCGCTTGCCCGAAGGTACCCAGAAGACCCAAGCCGCCACCAAGCATCACCAGCTAATTTTGGCTCTTCCCGAATTAGATGGTTGCTTTGTGGATTCCCATGAGTTGGGACGGTGCTATGGAACTTCCATGGCGTTGATCAGTTTGGGCTATTTGGACCAAGTAAAAAAATAGACTCAGACGTGTTTTACCTCCCGGCGAAGTCACGAAATCCGATCTGTGGGATGACCGAGGTTGCAACCGTTGGAAAAACGGGGAAGCCCACTGCTGGTAAAGCCTAATTATTCTGGTGAACAGCAAGATGACGCTCGCATCGCTTCAACAATCCCAGGTAGCGTTCGACGTTGGCCCCTTTAAGCATAGGTGCATTACATGACACAGCACTTCTTCAGCCCGCAGGATCGACCTGTCGAACTTTTGGGTCCCTGGTTGCGTAAGCTATGCTGGGTAAGGATAAATCCCTGCTGGCGTCAAAAGAAATAGATCGGTTGAGACTTGGTTCCCGGTAAATCGGGGGTGTTTTCGCTGCCAGAAAAGGTACTACCCGCCATCGATTTGCCTGTAGTTAAGTTTGCGGGCGATTTTCGCTACAATTTAACCTGGCTAGCGGCTAAGATTCCGGTGACTAGGGTCTATCCATACTGGAGGGGTTCGCCAAATTGCGAGAAGTCACCCGATTTTAGCGTTGCTGGGTTGTCTGTTTTCTTGACTGATTCGAAAAATTATGGCACCGTTAATTTTTGACTTAAGCAAAGTGCACGACCCAAACGATGTGGTGCATCGTGCTGTCGAAGCCTTGGCTGAAGGCAAAATCATCGCTGTCCCGACCGAGACGGTGTATGGCGTGGCGATCAGCGGCCTGCACGAAGACGCGATTGAGCGTTTGTGCGAAAGTAAGGGTCGAGAAGCCACCAACCCGTTCGCATTGGCACTTAAAAGTGCCGAAGATGCGTTGGACTACGTACCTAACATGTCGCCCTTGGGAAGGAGACTTGCCAGACGCTGCTGGCCCGGTCCATTGACCATTGTGTTTCCCAACATTTCGCCCGACAGCGTGTTGACCCAATTGCCCGAAACGGTGCAGCGTCGTATCTGCGGTATTGCGGACCATGAGGGTGGGTCGTTATCGTCTGAAACGTTGGCGTCTGGCACGTTGGCGTCGGGCACGTTGGGCGTTCGAGTCCCCGCCAATCAAACACTTTTGAACATATTACGATTTTCCCGCGGTCCCATTGTTTTGACCAGTGCCAATTTAAGTGGCCAAGCAGACGTAATTGATGCCAAACAGGTGGTTGCCAGCATTGGCAACTGGGTAGACATTGTCATTGATGACGGACCGTGCCGATTTGGACAACCCTCAACTGTTGTGAAGATCCAGGGCGATCGTTGCGAAATTCTCCGAGAAGGCGTGATCGCCAGAAAGACGCTTAAACGAATGGCAAATTTTACGGCGCTCTTGGTTTGTACAGGCAATACTTGCCGCAGTCCGATGGCCGAATGCTTGATGAAGAAACATTTGGCTAAAAGGTTGGATTGCAAGGTTGACCAATTGCCAGAAAAAGGTGTGACCGTGGTTTCAGCAGGCGTCGCCGCTGGTATGGGGGCTCAAGCCAGTCGTGAGTCAATCCAAGTGATGGCCGAACAGGATTTGGACCTTTCGCTACACGAAAGCCAGCCCGTCAACGACACGTTAATTCGAACTGCCGACTTGATTTTGACCATGACCAATTCGCATCGCAATGCCATCGTTTCGCATTGGCCCGAGGCCGCAGGCAGAACTCACGTGATCACCAATGGCCGCGAAGATGTTTCAGACCCCATTGGTGGACCTAGTGAATTGTATCAACGCTGTGCCAATCAGATTGAACAACACATCGAAAAATGGGTTGCTCAATTAGACCTGAATTTGCCCGAATGTTTGGACGAGTAAGCGGTTGAGATCGCCAAAAATTTCACGGCAACACCTTAGCAAAACGAAGCCAGTCGTTTGGCAGTGGAACGATTCGTTCAAATTCAACCGTGCACCAGAATTTACACTTTTCGCTCTTCCAAGGGATTAAGGTTCAACGATGCTTAAGGTCGCGTTAGGGTCGGATCATCACGGTGTTGAATATAAGGCTCAGGCAATCCAGAGATTGACCAGTCTTGGATACCAGATCGTTGACTA
>JBDNHU010000393.1:0-17746 GCA_041688615.1 Mariniblastus sp.
CGTCGATCTGAATAAGGGTGGGTTCGCTGCCGTGCTTCTACAGGGCATGTGACCATTTTGGCTTGGATCCTGTTCCCAAGAAGTAGGGTGGCTCTGCCGTCACTGTGGCCAAAGAACCATCGGTGCTAAGGGAGCGATTAGGGGCGTCGAGCGTTCGAAACGGTCGATCGTAAGGACTAGCCAAAGCCAGATCAGATTTTTTCTGGATGTTCCTACTTGTCGCAGAAACCTATTCATAGACAACAGGGTTTCTTATACTGAGGATAGTTAGAGAGTGAATGAGCCGGGATCGCTTCTGTTAGCAATCACTAAATACCCGTGTCGATCAGATGAACTTTGTGTGCTGTTTGTGGAAAACAGTGCCAATGGGATGCTGTTGGGACAGGGTTTTGATGCTTGCCAATCGATTAGAAAAGGGTGAAAGTGCTCGTTTTTTTGGGGTGATAACGCTTGACGGGAAAAGTGGTTGAATGATTCTTTGGGTGCTTCGAATAATCTTTATTTTGGTAGCCGCCAGTATTGGTTTGATTTGGACCAAAATGGAATTGCCGCTACTTGCCAATGGTTACTATTGGATTTTGCCGTTGACCTTGGGGCTTGCGATCTTGATTGTGGTGGCGGACATTGCCGTCAAAGAGAAACGCATTGACGCCATCAGCAGCATCTATTTTGGGATCATCGTCGGTGTTTTCTTGAACTTTATGGCCATGCTGGCTTTGGATCCGTATTTCAACGAATTGATTTCCGCCGATAAACTGAATGGGCAAGCGATCAAGACCGCGTGTTCATTGACCCTGGGTAGTGTGCTTTGCTACATCACGACCAGTTTCATTGTCCAGACCAAAGATGATTTTCGTTTTATCGTTCCCTATGTTCAATTTGCCCGAGAAGTCAAAGGTGTTCGTCCGTTCATTTTGGACACCAGCGTGATCATTGATGGTCGAATCGCCGACGTGGTTGAAGGCGGCATTCTGGATCAGAAGTTGTTGGTTCCGCGTTTCATTTTGGCGGAACTTCAGGCAATCGCCGACAGTGGTGACAAAATGCGCCGAGCCCGCGGACGTCGCGGTTTGGATATCTTGAATCGCCTTCGGTCCAACAAAGAAATCGACATGACGATTTATGAAAGAGACCATGCAGAATTAGCTGGGCAGACCGTGGATCAAAAATTGGTGCTCTTGGCGACCCAGTTGGAAGGTAAGATCGTCACCAACGATTACAACTTGAATAAAGTGGCCAAGCTTCATAATGTCAAGGTGATCAACTTGAACGATTTGGCAAACGCAATGAAGCCGATTTATTTGCCAGGTGAACGCATCGAGACCAAGGTTGTGCGTCCGGGCGAAACTGCAGGGCAGGGCGTGGGCTATTTAGACGACGGTACGATGATTGTGATCGAAGAGGCTCGGGACTATGTTGGAAAAGATGTCACCGTTTCGGTTACCAGCGTTTTGCAAACCAGTGCCGGCCGAATGATCTTTGGATGTTTAGATAAGCCCGACACCGACAAAAATGGCAACGACAAAAATGGCACCGACAAAAATGGCGGCGACAGGAATGGTGGCGACAGGAATGGTGGCGACAGGCAACGCAATTAGCATCACCAGCGCGAGGGGCGTTGGCAGTCTCCGAGTCGTACTGCCCAGTAAAAAAAGCTTGCCTGGTAAAACGGCATCGTGCACAATTTTGGTTCTGAACATTGCATTGGGTTGGCAATTTTTTTGAAGTCACGCATCGAAGTCACGCATCGAAGTCACGCATCGACGTCACGCATCGACGTCACCAATCATGGCGTAGTTAGGCAGATTTGCCAGCGATCAGGCGCAGTTGGCTGTCGATTTTTGCAGCGTTAGGCCCCCCGTTTTGTCCGAGGTGTGGCTTTGCAGAATACGCCCCTTTTGAAAAGGGCGGTCCGTGCAGAACAGGCGTCACGCCAAACGTTGTAAATAAATTCTAGACTAGGTCTTCGATACTGCTGATCACTCGATCAATCACCTCGTCGTCTGTTTTCGGGTTAAAGAAAACGGCTTTCCAGGCAGGCAAATGCACGCCGTGCGGGCGATAGCCGATTGAAGTGGTGAAACTAAGTCGAGCATCGAGTGCCGGGTCCATCGATGCATCACGTTTGTCGTAAAGCCGCTTGATTTCGCGGAAATACTGTTTTTGTTCACTCTCGTTTAAGGTACCGGCTTCCACTTGTTCGAAGATGGTTTTCGCGTTTCGGCCCCTGGGAAGAACCCACCAGCAGACACTAGGGCCAGGCGTGCCAAGATTCAACACTTTGCAGAATTCCAACTTTTCGATTCTCTCCTTCAGCTGGTTTGCCTTTTCAAATGCATAGGCCGTTAGTAAACGATAACCGTTCAGACCAATACCATTTAGCGAAGCCATGACCGCATAGGGTCCAATGCCTGGACGCGAGCATTCCAAGGTGAACAGTGCAGGGTCGTGTCGAAAGTCGGCCTCGGAGAAGTAAGGGATCTCTTCGATTGTTCTGGTCAGCCGCGCGAAGTCGTCACGCTTGCGAACGATAAACGCACTTGAGGGGTAGTGTCCCCATCCCATCTTATGGAAGTCGATTGTAACCGAATCGGCGTGCCGAAAGCCGACCGTCGCCTCTTGGTTCTTTCGGATCAAGTCTAACGTGCTTTGACTACAGTTCATCGGATTTTGCTTGCGATCGTAGTCCGTTAAGAAGCAGCTTACCCAGCCCACGGCCGCGTCCACGTGCAAGTGGGGGCGCACCACATTATGTTCTTCTGCCTTACGAGTGATAATTTCATCAATCGACTTTATGTCATCGATTCCAAAGGCATCGGTTGTCCCAAAGGTCGCAATGACGAATGCCACAAGTGTCCCAGCGGTATACAGTTCTTCTAACCGCTGTTCCAACAAGTCTAGACGCATTGACATGTTATGATCGGTTGGAATCGAATGAAGATTCTTAACCCCGATTCCCAGCCAACCTGCCAGCGTCGCGTTGGAATAGTGTCCCGCTTCGGAAACCAAGCCAACCAGCCTCTTGCCCATCAGTCCATCTTGCATGGTGCCAGGCGCTACTTTTTCGATTCCAATTTTTCCCCCGTAAAGGTTGGAAATTGTACCGCCGATCGTAAAGACGCCCCAGGGCGATTCGGTGTGATAGAAAATTAGATTCGCAAGTGCGGTGATCGACTTTACTTCCAGTTCGTTGGATCGCAAGCAATATTTATCAACACACAGGTTTGGATTTTTTAAGAGTGCTGCGATGGAACCGATTAACGATGCATAGTTTGGAGGACCTTTGACATTTTCCAAATGCAGTTTCGACTGCCAGCTATCGGTTCCCCAATAGAATGGGAAGATGGCATCGCGTGCGTCTTTTAAATTTCCCGGGATCGTATGGATTTCTGGGTTCGCCTGAGCCGTTTCGTAGTTTCGTGACATCAGCATGCCAGGCGGCAACGATTGTTCGGCCTCGAGTGCGGAAAGGAGTTCATTGAAAATTTGACTTAATTCTTCGCGCCGGCATGTAAAAAACATGTCGGTCAGTTCTTTCAGCTTTTCGTAATCCATGATGTCTGCTTAGGGGCTAAGAGTTCTCAAGGCGATCGGTAAGGCTTACTGGTCTCTATCGTCACCGTAAGCTTCGAAAATCACCGCCGGTTGGAATCGTAGGGATGGGCGATAGGTATACTTTTAACGGCAGTTAAACACCTAGTTTGGGCGTTTTTGCTCGGTTGTGCAAACGGAGGTCTGCGTCAAATTGTCGTGATCTTCAGATATCCAGTGTCCGTAAGCCATTGGTGGGTCGGCAGTGCCGAATTGTGTAGGTTCGTGATTCACGGACTGCTTCTTTTTGGCTTGGCAATAACTCTGGCGTGATTTGGGTTGAAAACCGCCAATGGGCTAGCGTTTGGGAGCGGGGACGAAAAGAGGCATTCCCAAGGCATGGGTCTTGGGAATGCTAGGCGTATTTTGATCGTAGTGCGGTCAATATTCCTGGTTTTCGGATCAGATTAGTGATTGTTTGAAAATTTAAGGATTTTTCGGGCGTGCTTCCAAATATTTGCCAACCGCCACCGAACACTTACTTGGATGATACGGTCAGGCCCGGGGTTGGGCGACCGGACGACTGCCAGTAGTACCAAACTGAAACACGTTCCTGGCATCTTTAACCTAACACGATTTGGAGGTGTTTTTCGATGCTTAAAAAAGCTGCTCTTATTAGCGGTGTCGCATTTTTGGCCCTGGCACTGCTGTTCGGAGGAACGATCGTTCCTTATGCAAAATCGGGCATTCAGAGTATTCGAACCAGCGTAAAACGCGCAATTCCAGTGGAAGCCAAGTTGGAAGCCGCGCGGCAGCAAGTCAAGGAAATCGGTCCTGAGATTCGCAGCATGGTTCACAAGGTTGCAACCGAAAAGGTCGCAATCAGTCACTTGCAAGAAGAAATCGAAGGTTTGGCCGTTCAATTGAAGAACGAAGAAACTAAGGTTGTCAGCTTGCGCGATCACCTCAAAAGTGGTGACCAGCATTACGTTTCTAAAGGCCGAGCGTTTAGCAATGACCAAGTTCGCAACGACTTGCAAAAGCGTTTTGATCGCCTGAAATCGACTCAGAAGCGAATCCAAGCGATGCAACAAGTCTTGGTCGCTCGCGAAACCTCAATTGAGGCCGCTTTCGACAAACTAGAAGAAACTAAGTCGCAGCGTCGCGAATTGGAAGTCCTGGTCGAAGAACTGGAAGCTCGGATGCGAGTTGTTGAAGTTCAGCAACAAGCGAATCACTTGAACTTGGATTCAAGCGAATTGTCTTCGGCTCGTGCAATGATCGACGACATCCGAATTCAAGTAGAAGCGGCCGAGCAAGAAGCGAATTTGCTGCCTAAGTATTTAGGCGAAATTCCAGTAGAAACCGATAACGATGTGGATGGCGACATCGAAGCACAAATCGATGCCTACTTTCACTATGACAGCGACGTGATCTCTGGCTAGTAACGGCAGGGCTGACCGAGGGTTGCGGAACTGAAGAAAAACTAAAAAGGCTGGAATCGATCAGGTTCCAGCCTTTTATTGTTTCTTGTCGTTGCGTCATATGGGAAGCCGTAGGGTTCTTAACGTCAGCCGATCAGGGCGGTAGCAAAGATGAAGAGACTGGTCAGTTGCGCCGTTTTGTTTACGCAAATTCTAGCTAACTGATTGGCTGCCTGTTAGACTTACGTTCGACGTGTGACCGCATTGCTATCTGTTTGGAGTTCCTGCCGACAGATAGGGTGGTGCGTTTGGTTCAACGATTTTCTGAAGTTCACTCCCAGGAGCGAAATCAGGTCGTTATCCCAGCGCGAATTATAAGCACACCATCCATTAAACACCATCCATTAAACACCATCCATTAAACACCATCCATTAAACACCATCCATTAAACATCGCCCATTAAACATCGCCCATTAAACATCGCCCATTAAACACCATCCATTGAACATCGTCGCCGCATTGCAACATTGAGTTTACCGTTAGCGATGGTAGCCCGCCGCGTAAGCCAGGAATTAGCGACGATTGTCGATGTCCTTGCCGAAGCATTGGGTTTAGGGCAAATCAACAAGCCTGAAAACGGTGAGTTCGCTTCAAATTATCTCCAACTACAACGAGTGCCATGTTTGATTCGCGAAAATTGGTTTTGATTCTAGCCGTTGCATTGATTGGTTTGCCTTGCAGTTTAATGGCAAAACAGGTTGATCAGGCAAAGGCCCAGTACCAGACGGTCAAAAATATTGTGTATCGGTCTCAGGGGCAGCTTACCGAATATATGGCAGAACGATGTTGCTTGGATCTGTACTACCCTGATGGTCAAAAAGACTATGCGACTGTGGTTTGGTTTCATGGGGGTGGTTTGACATCGGGGCAAAAATTCATTCCCGACGAATTGAAGCAGAAGGGGATCGCGGTGGTGGCGGTCAACTATCGTCTAAGTCCAAAAGTGAAATCGCCTGCGTATGTGGAAGACGCCGCAGCATCGGTGGCCTGGACCCTTAAGAATATACAAAAGTATGGCGGTTCGCCGCAGCGAGTTTTTATCAGTGGCCATTCCGCTGGTGGCTATCTAACGAGTATGGTTGGGTTGGACCGGCGATGGTTGGCGGCCCACGATTTGGATGCGAATTCGATTGCCGGTTTGATCCCGTACAGTGGACACACGATTACGCATTTCACCGTTCGCGCCGAACGCGGGATCGATGGAAAGCAAGCGATTGTGGATGACATGGCGCCATTGTTTCATGTGCGGAAGGATTCGCCGCCACTGCTGTTGATTACAGGCGATCGCGATTTAGAATTGCTGGGCCGATACGAAGAGACCGCTTACTTTTGGCGAATGATGCAAGAGGTGGGGCACAAGGATACCGAATTGTTTGAACTTGAAGGATACGATCACGGTCAAATGGCTGTGCCAGCTCATCCGTTGCTGTTGAAGTTTATTCGCCGAGTCAATAAATCCATAGACTAAGTTTTAGCGGTCGGCGATTCCAATTTGGGCACTCCAGAATCCTTGCAAATGACATAACCGCTGGCCTAGGAAGTGGTTAATTCTGCTGACCACTCCCCACTATTGGGTGTTGCGGTGGCCACTGCGGGCTGTAGCTGGGGCCACTGCTGGGTGTTGAAGTAGTCACTGCTGGGTGTTGAAGAGGTTTGCCTGGGTTGGGTCTTCGTCAAGAGGAGGTTGGTGCGTCGTGGGTTAACGATATAATTCAAATTCATTACTGCCACCCAACGACCCAGTGTTTCTCTTGTCGTATTAACGAACTCAAGGTTGGAATATGTCGACTCGCCCTTTTGCTCACCTGCATTGTCATAGTCACTATAGCTTGTTGGATGGTGCGGGATCGATCAAGAAACTGGTCGCTCGAGCCAAAGAGCATGGTATGAATTCATTGGCGTTGACGGATCACGGCAACTTGCATGGTGCGTTGGAATTCTACCGCACTTGTAAAGACGCGGGCATCAATCCCATTATCGGATATGAAGCTTATATTGCGCCGGGCAGCCGTTTTGAAAAGGGTGGCCAGAAGGCCAGAGACAGCAGCTATCACTTAACGTTGCTATGCCAAAACAAAATCGGCTTTCGCAATTTAGTGAAAATGGCATCATCGGCCAGTCTGGAGGGCTTCTACCACAAGCCTAGAATCGACAAGGAGTTGTTGGAAAATCACAGCGAAGGCATTATCTGTCTGAGCGGCTGTGTGTCTAGTGAATTTAGTCGCGCGATCTTAAAGCGGCAGCCCAACGAGGAGAAACACTTTGCCGAAGCCGCCGAGATTGCCGGTTGGTTTAGCAAGTTGTTCGGCGAGCGGTACTTTATCGAGATCATGAACAACGGGGTCGACATTCAGCGCTTGCAATTGGAAGGCGCGGTCGATCTGGCAAAACGCATGGGATTGCCTTTGGTTGCCACCAGTGATTGCCATTACGTGGATAAGGATGATTGGGCCGCACAAGATGTGATGCTCTGCATCAATACAGGCAAGTTTCGATCGGATGCCAGTCGCATGCAAATGGACGGGCACGAATATTTCTTACGCAGTCCCGATCAAATGTACGAAAAGTTTGTTGGTCTGGAACATGCAGTTGCTCGCAGTCAAGAGATTGCAGACACGGTCGATATTGACCTGGAACTTGGCAAACGGCACTTTCCGGTATTCTATCCACCCGATAAAAAGACGCCTGACCAGTACTTGCGTGAACTTTGCATCAAGGGTTTGAAAGAACGCTACGAAGATGAACCGGCGCGATTGATTGACGATCAACTAAGCGAAGTCGTGATGCAGCGATTGGATCGCGAATTGACGGTGATTAGCAAGTTAGGTTTCCCAAATTATTTCTTGATTGTTTGGGATTTCGTAGAATATGGACGGGCTCAAGGGATTCCGGCAACGGCCAGAGGTAGCGGAGTGGGTGCATTGGTTTGTTACGCACTTTACATGAGCCACGTTTGCCCGATTCGATACGATTTGCTGTTCGAACGGTTTTTGGACGAAAGTCGCGTTGAAGCGCCCGATATCGATATCGACTTTTGCAAGGAGCGGCGTGGCGAAGTGATTCGTTACGTGAAAGACAAGTACGGCGAGGAGAACGTTGCTCAGATTGGAACGTTTGGAACTTTAGCAGCTAGGGCTGCGATCAAGGATGTGGGGCGGGCGCTTGGGATTCCGCTAGGGCGAGTGAACGAAGTGACGGCGATGATTCCTGATTCGTTAGGAATTACGATCGAAAAAGCACTCGAACAAAGCGAGGAGTTGAGGAAAACCTGCGAATCGGATCCTGACGTTCGTGAGATGATTGGGTTTGCTAAAAAGATTGAAGGCTTAGCCCGAAATGTGGGGACTCATGCAGCAGCGGTGGTGATCAGTGACAAGCCATTGACGGAGTATGTTCCCCTAACCCGAGTGTCGGGCAAGGACGATGTGATCACGCAATGGTCGATGAATGACGTGGAAGCTGCGGGCCTTTTGAAGATGGACTTCTTGGGCTTGCGGAACTTGACCATTCTGCGAATTGCCATCGACTTGATCCAACAAACGACGGGCAAGCGGATTGATCCGCAGAAATTTCCATTGGACGATCAAAAGACTTTCGAATTATTGCAGCGGGGCGAGACCAAGGGCGTGTTCCAATTGGAAAGTGGCGGCATTCGAGACTTGTTGACGAAAATGAAGCCCGATAGTTTCCTGGACATCATTGCCACCAACGCGCTGTATCGACCAGGGCCGCTAGAAGGCGGTATGGTTCAGCAGTATATCGACGTGAAGAATGGTCGTAAGAAGGCCGAATATCAGCACCAGGTTTTGGAAGAAATTTTGGGCGAAACCCATGGTGTGATGGTCTACCAAGAACAAGTCATGCGGATTTTGAATCGCTTGGGCGGGATTCAATTGTCTGACGCTTACAAGTGTATTAAGGCGATCAGCAAGAAGAAGGAAAAGATCATTGCGGCCAACCATGATCAGTTCATTGAAGGTGCCACGCAACATGGTTTGAAGAAGGCGGCTGCGGAAGATTTTTGGCAAATGATTTTGAAGTTTGCCGGCTACGGTTTCAATAAAAGTCACTCGACGGCGTACGCGTTGATTGCCTATCAGACCGCATATTTGAAGGCCAATTTTTCCGTTGAGTACATGGCGGCTCTTTTGACGGGCGATATTCCCGGTCGTAACTTTACCAAGAAGGATTCGTTGGTCGAGCACTTGGAAGATTGCCAACGGATGACGATTGACGTGGTTGCCCCAAGTGTGAATACGCCGGCGGTGGAATTTGCGGTCCAGGATAATCGAATTCACTTCGGTTTGGCTGCGGTCAAGGGCTGCGGCGGTTCGGCAGCCGAAGCAATCTTGCGAGAGTTTAACGAAGCTGGGCCGTTTAAAGATATCTTTGATTTTTGCGAACGTGTGCCGCTAGGTGAATGTGGCCGGTCGTCGATCGATAGTTTATTGAAAGCCGGCGCCTTTGATTGCTTTGACGGATTTCGCAGTCAAATTGAAGCGTTGGTAGATCGGGCGATTCAAGGTGGACAAACCAAAGCGGCGGATCGAAAGAGTGGTCAACTTAGTCTGTTTGGCAATGATGATGTGGAAGAAGATCCCGCAGAAGCGGCCGTTGCGTTGCCCGATATCCCCGAGTGGGATGAGAAGGTGAGATTGGCGGCAGAAAAAGAAGTCTTGGGTTACTATTTATCCAGTCACCCCTTGGCCCAATTTCAAGAGAAGTTGAGGCAGTTCTGTTCGCACGGTACCACCAATTTAGAACACGTCAAAGACCGCGAAGAAGTGTTTATGGGCGGTATGATCGCGTCTGTAAAATTGTCCAACGTCAAACGAGTCCGTGAAGAAGGTGCACCGACACGTTATGCAATGTTCGATTTGGAAGATGTCGATGGCGCAATCCGTTGCATCATTTGGCCGACTGAATTTGCGGTCTGTGGTTCTTTGGTGCAAACCGACAGTGTGGTGATCATCCGTGGTGTGCTGGACCGACGGGGCGGTGATGAAGCGAACTTGGTGGTCAATCAATTGATCCCAATTGAAGGCTTAGATGAGAAGTTCACCACCGGCGTCCGTTTGCATTTGGACGAAGAAATCCATGGTGTTGAGGGGATTGAAAAGGCCTACGAAATTGTTCGTGGTTATCCCGGTGAATTGCCGTTGGAATTGATGGTCCGGTTGCAAGACGGGCAAATCGTAAGAGGGAATTCTAAACGCCTAAAGCTTTTGCGCAGCGAAGAAATGCAAAAGCGAATCGACAGTTTACTAGGCAGCGGTTTCTTGCAGTATTTGATTGATAAACCGACGCCAACGAAGCAGCAACCCAAGAAGAATGGCTTTCGTAAGAATGGGGCTGGTGCCAATTAGGCTTGGGTGGCAAATCATTGAATCCCCATTTTACGTGATTTCTGGCAGAATTCTGTTAGGCTAGGTAACTAGCTTCCCAGGGAATAAACGGTTTGTTTTTTGGGAGTAGCTGGCGATTCGTTTCGAAACGAAATCGTGCGACCTATTGAGGAGTGGATCATGAAATCGCTGCGACGTAATTTTCTTAAGCAAGTTGGGTATACCGCTGGTGCCCTTGGTTTAGGAAGTTGGCTGGGCGCTCTTCCAGCGGTCAGTGCCAGACAATTGAGGTTTAACCCAGAGCGAGTGCGTTTCCAGTCTGGCATCGAGCCCATGGTTCGACTGATTGAAACCACGCCTCGGCAAGAATTGATTGAGGTAATGGCCAAGCGAATTCAAGCTGGGGCTTCGTACCAGGAGGTTTTAGCTGCTTTGCTATTGGCGGGTGTTAGGAATGTTCAACCTCGCCCGGCGGTTGGCTTTAAATTCCATTCAGTATTGGTGGTGAATTCGGCGCATTTGGCTAGTCAAGCATCGCCCGGCAGCGAGCGGTGGTTGCCGATTCTTTGGGCATTGGATTATTTTAAATCGACTCAGTTGGAAGAAGAACAGACGTCAGGTTGGAAAATGGCGGCTGTCGATGAGGCGAATGTGCCCAACGCGATCAACGCTAGGAAGGCGTTTGTTCACGCGATGGATAACTGGGATCCGGAAGCGGCTGATTGTGCGATCGCCGGCTTGGTTCGCGCGGCTGGGAAGAACGAACTGTTCGAATTGTTTTGTCGCTATGGGGCTCGTGATTACCGATCCATTGGCCACAAAGCCATCTATGTTGCTAACAGTTTTCGAACGCTTGAGTGTATCGGTTGGCACCATGCAGAACCAGTCTTGCGATCGTTGACCTTTGCCTTACAGAATCATGAAGGGGAACCTAATCCTTCGAAGAATGATTTGCCAGCGGATCAAGCCTGGCGAGACAATCAGAAGTTGGTGGATGGAATTTCTGACGCTTGGCAGGTTGGTAAGCCTGATATGAACGCAACGTATGACTTGGTAACAACCTTGCGGCAAGCCGATAGCAACGAGGCAGCTAGGTCCAGTATTGATGTATTGGGAAATTCGGTTAGTCCTCGATCGATTTGGGATGCTGTGTTCTTAAGTGCGGGTGAACTGCTAATGCAGCAGCCAGGAATCATCGGATTGCATGGGTTAACCACGGCTAATGCGCTACACTACGCCTACCAAACCAGTGGCGATCAGCAGACGCGGAAGTTGCTACTGTTGCAAGCATGTTCGTTCTTGCCGATGTTTCGTCAGTCGGCAAGGGGACGCGGCGGGTTGAAGGAAATCACGTTGCCAAAGTTAATCGAAGACAGTGCCGGCTATTCGAAAACAGACTCGCAAGCCGAAGCAGTGGCTGAGATTTTTCAACAGGTGAGTGCCGATCGCTATCGTGCAGCCAGTTCACTGCTGGGATACTTGGAGACTGGTGGAGGTCCCAAAGATGTCATTGACACTGCCAGAAGATTGGTTTTCGCCAAAGGCCGTGATGCCCACGATTACAAGTTTAGTTCGGCGGTCTTGGAGGACTTTGAGCATCTGAGTGTTGAGTGCAAGAAACCATTTTTAGCGATGAGTGTCTTCAATTTAAAGGGAGCCTTGGATTCGGATAATCGATTGGTGGAACGAGTGCAATCAGCATTGAAAATCGGTTCGTGATTCCTTCGGGGTCAATCCGAAGTCTGCGGCATTCCTGGGATCAAAACGCTTCATAGAACTCGGGCAGACACTCCGTTCCCCAAAATTTGATGGGTGTCTATGTGCTTGGAATGGCAATGAAAATTACTTTGATTTTTTTGTTCAAATTCTTAATGTTATGCGATTGGAATTGATCGACCTTTGGGCGCTGGATCGTCGTTAAACGGTTTTATGCGTCAATCATTGGCTGAGAATACACCATTAGGATTGTCAGCCGGTTATGGCTTCGACGGCTGGACGAATCGTTCCTCGCAACGAATCTCAAAAAAGTTGCAAATCTTGTCTTGTCTTGTCTTGTACAACGGGTGCTTAAGTGAAATTTTCAAATTAAAAGATTATTTCAACTTGTGATTTTAGTAGCCTGATCGTATTCATCTGATTCGGAATCGTTTGATGATTCAGAAGAGTTCCTAGATGTTGCTTGAATGTATTTTTCGGGCACCTGCCTGCCGGGACCGTTATCGAATCGGAGCTTAATTTTCAGGTCTCCCCAAAATTTAAGGCGCCGTCCAGGCTTTAAAATCAGGAAACAGCATTGTGCGATTGGGCAAAATTTTAGGAAGCCCCGGGGTGAAGGAATGGGTTCCAAGGGACACCGCAGGCTACATGAAAATCTTGGTGGAATCCGTTGGTTCGGACAGTTAGCCGATGGTAGAGCTGGGTAGTGCGTTTCAGGGAATTCTGCTTGCGTTTGCTATTGCCTTCAAGTGCCAGGCAAACGTCTTTTTTCTCATCCGATCGCGGCGTCGATTGATAAAGATGAACAGACTGCCGTCGGTTGGGTCGGCTGCGAACTGCTGTCGCACGATCGCCGACAGCCCGCCGAAACCTTTTCGCATGTCGGTAACTCCGGTGTGAATAAAGATTCTGGCGTTGCGATGAAAATTCAACATCACCGCACCTGCTTCGTGGCCGCAGGCAACACGTGCTGCAGCAGGCGATCCACAATCATCCCAGCGACCTCAGGTTGTGTTCCTAAAGTAATCATGATCCCGCCGGGCAGCGTTGCGTGCGCCGACAAGGTTGCTTGTGTCGGAATGTTTGAGTGAGGAGTGTTTGTCGATTGGTCCATCAGTTCGGTGAAACTGTGCGGAGCTTCCGGATTACCTTGGCGGCGTTTTGGGTCGGAGTCAACACTTGAGGCCGAGTCACCACTTGGTGCACCACTTGGTGCCAGTCGGCTTTTCCACTTATAGAAGGCTGCCTCTGAAATTTGATCAAGCCGACAGAAATCCGCGATTGTAAGTTGGGAAGCTGCCTGCCGTCTGAGTCGGTCGAGCCAAAGTCGAGTTCGCTCATTTTTGGACATTGGTAACATCGGATCTCCTCGAATCCAAAAGGAAATCCACCAACCTAACCCACCCGTCAACAACGGTGCTCACAAACGCTTACCATTGTGAGGACGCCACTCCCGAAGAAATGGAAAATATTTTCGCGATGTTGACCAAAGGTGTCACAGCCTACTGAATATCGCCAAGATCAGGAAACATCGCCGCGAAAACATCCCGCAACATTCCCGCACTGTCCACGTGAGCCGTTCGCGAAACTGTGTCCAAGTGCATTGGGTTGAAACCAAGTTGTTGATGATCGAGCAACTGCACGTCTGCGAGCTTTTCTGATAACCGCTCGTCGATGTCGGGGTGATACGAGAAGACAATCGGAGTAATCGACTGAGCGTTCAACTGCTGGCAGATATTCATGACTGCCTCGGTTTTCCCCATTCCGGGAAAACCAACGATCATCAAATGTGGGTTTGCGTAACTTGAAACGGACCATTCAACCGGTTCATCACTCGACTTATCGACGCCGAAACGAATCGATACGGACTTAGTCTGAGCAATCTTGTTTTCGTGTATCTGTTCAGTGGCTGGGTTGTCTAAACGCCGAGTTGCCGCTTTATCGCTCCCTTCGACGCTCTCCTTTTCGTCGCCGGAATCGGGAACGCTCGATGAATCTTTGTCCGCAACCGCCGCACGGGGCGTCGTGGGTTCAACCGGTGTCGGCGAGCGTTCTACTCCAACAGCAAGATCAGGCATAGTCGTCGCTCCGAACAGAATGGTGGTGGTCGTCGCGCCACTTTCGGAAATCCTGAGGGGATCGCTGTTGGTGTATTCAGGGCAAAAGATGTAACCGCGGTTAGCAATCGATGGCTCGGTGAATTTGTAGTTACTTCCATCCGTCATCACGCGATCCAACTGTTGTCGGAAACGTTCATATTGTGCCGAATCCAAATAATGGCGACGTGCCTTTTCGAGATAAAATCGCAAAGCACGAACCAACCGACTGCGCCTAATCGCCAGAAGTGGATCAGCGACTTTACCATCAAAGTACCAATCCATCCAAGCGTTACGATGCAACTGCGTTTGATCGTCGATGAGCTGGATCAGTTCAGGCGATCTCGCCGCACGCAGATTGCGACGATACTTCACTTCGACAAATGTAAAAGACAGTCCGCCGCGCGACGTCGTTATCAACGGTAAGAGCCGTATGCGGGAAAGCCGCTCGTACGGATCTGTGCGGGGGGCGGCCAGCAATGGCCGTCCCTACCGCGATGTGCGTTCAGAATTCCGGGGGGATCGACTTCAAGTGTGCTTGGTGGAGCGGAAAAAGCCGCAGTGTGGGTCCCCGGAGCGAATTGGCGGCCGAAGGACTCTTTTCCTGAAAGTTGCCAAGTCGGAGAGTTTTTCTTGCAACGCCAAATTCACTTGGTAGGATTTGGGCAAAACGATCGCGATTGCCCACATTGGCAGTTGCAAGAATCGTCGGTTTTTGGGTGCAACTTTTCCGGGGAATGGTGATGGGCTCGGCAGGCCAGAACACAGCACGGGGACTCCAGCACGGGGACTCCAGCACGGGTGAACGTGTGTTGGTAGATGATAAGTCATCCGCGGCCGTTGTTGCTGACGGGCTTCTTCGGCATTCCAATTCTCTTGGAGTGGCTCCTTCTTTATCTCGCTATCTAATTTCAGCGTGGTTTGTCATTGCTGCTGGAGTTTTGTTCTTGGCCGTCTTTGCCAAATTGCAATGGATCTTCAGCAACCCGTTGTGGGAAGACATTGCGATCGGTGGTGTGTGGCTGACGCTTGTTTCGATCGTGCTTGAATTATGGACCGCAGCGGCATTGCTATTGCTTCCATCGCGGCGCAAAGCGGCTTGGATTGGGCAGATGATGCACGGTGTTTTGTTGGTCGCCAGTATTTCATTTTGGGTGACCGGTCAAAGTTGCCAGTGTTTTGGTGATTGGCAATTGGGGGCCTGGAAAATCTCCACTTGGTCGCTTCCAGTCTACAACTTGGGGGCAGTCGCGTGCTTCTTGTGGATTGCAGTCAAAACGAACCCGCAGCCTGTTACAACTGCTTGGATAAAGTTACCTGACATCGGCACCCAAGTTGGTGTTGGGTTGGGACTGTTGTTGGGCCTGTTCATGTTATCAACATCCCAAGGCCAGCAATTTTGGCGAACTGGTGCCGCAGCCAATGAAGTTGTATTGCAAATCGGCGAACTGCCAGACTTGGTTCCGGGACAAAGTTATGAATCGACCGTCACGCTGTACAATCGTTTGTCGAAACCAATCCGAGTGGTCGGGGGTGGCACGAGTTGTACGTGCGTGACTTTAGAGGACATTCCGTTGGAGATACCTGCTAACAGTCGACGCGAACTGGCCATTCGCTTCAAAGTTGGCGAGCATCTCCGTGGGCAGAAGGAATTCACCAGCAGCCTGGTCTACTAACTCGAGGGTGGCCAACAGTTTCTGGTGCGGGGTGTTGTTCGTGGTGTAATCGTCGACGAGCATTAGTTGCTCTCGGTTGCACCAAGTGTATATCATTGGGTTACTTAGTTAAGGAGAATGCAATGAATTTTGCGGTTCGTTTGGTTCGTGGCTTTACGGTCGCCATGGCTGTATGCTGTATGGCATTAATTGGGTTGCAGGCGTTTGCGGACGATCCCGGCGGTATTGCTGTTGGTGGCTTGTGTCCAGAGAAGTTCCGGAATGGGTTGTTGCAAGGATGCGGCCCCAACAATTGCCGCAAAAACCAACCAAATTGCGACTTCGTTAACGTCGCGCAGGGCCAGCCAATTAACTGTTCTTGCCAGCTTTAATAACTACCAGTTGGTAATTCGTGGTCTCCCGCGAGCGTAGTGCACGCGCTCCGGGACGACCGATTTTCGCGTTTGGCTTCAAATGCCGGAGGTCGTGCTACCGGATGTCGAACGAAAGTTCCTAATTCTTCGGGTAGACAGGGGTTCGAAGTCGCAATGGAATATGTTGGGAGAATAGTTAGTATGATCTCAGGATCCAAGTTGAAAACTCACTTCGCAAGGACTATCGTCTCATGGTAATCATCCTCAATATTGTTCACGGTTGCATTTGGATTTCACTCTTGAGCCTCACAAATGCTATTTTGGAGCCTCCAGAAAAATACTCCTATCGGGATGCTGAAGAACTATTTCTGGAACTCGAGTTGCGTCACAAAGACCTTTATCCGGTAACCATCGATTATTTGAATAAAGGGGTTTCTGACCCAAATCGGTACCGCCGCCGGACGACGTTTTTTGACTACGAGGGAACACACGTACTTACGAAATCGACGGGCCCTATTCCGTCGAACATCAACGGCGAAGCCGTATTGGAATTTCCATTAACACCAGGGGCTGTATTGATAAACCCATATTACTCAGCCCACATTGGAACCTCCGAAAATGAGGATCTCACGTTAAGTCATATTCGGAATCAATTGGAACAACCAATTTTCCCCGGCGAACCCGACGTCTTGGCAGCTCCAAACAGACTGGACATTTGTTGGCGCACGCCATACACGAAGTTGTTTCAACATGGAGTGATGCAAGTTTCTGGAGACGCGGGTACCGCCAGAATGGAAGTGGTTTGGAAAGGGCTGAATTTTTATGATACGAATGAGGTTTCCGTAACGCTGGCGATTGTATTCGACATGGTGAATCGTCGCTGTTTAGAACTTCGAGAAACTAGCGACTCAACTGAAGAGGAGTATTTAGTCCGATATTCGTACGAAGGTGATTCGATCATTCCAAAGTCTACCTACAGAGAATTCAAGCCATTTAGTAAGTCGATCCGTGAATATGAGATAATCCGTATTTCAACTAGTGACAAGACAGCCAGCCAAAAGCAGTGCTACCTTTCTTACTACGGAATGGGTGAACCGCCTTTCGGACCAAACGAAAATGCGTTCACGACATACTTTTATTTTGTATCGACTGCAATTTTTGTTACGTCTTTTATCATGCTAATCGTATTTCTGCGGAAGCGTGCAAGATGAAATGGAATTTCAAAGTGCTTGACCATGTTATTTGCGTTTCTCGTAATATGAAGCGAGGATTCACTCTCGTCGAACTCCTAGTCGTCATCGGCATCATTGCCGTGCTGATGGGCCTGTTGTTACCCGCGGTGCAGATGGCGCGGGAGGCTGTCCGGCGGACCAGTTGCCAGAACAAACAACGGCAACTGGGTTTGGCGGTGATGAACTACCAGTCGGCGCGTGGCTCCTATCCGGTGGGCTATCATAACTCGACCACCACCATGCAGTATTCCACTTGGCTGCTGCGAATCACTCCGTATCTGGAACAACAAAACGTTTACGATCAAGCTCAAG